>QWJG01000001.1 GCA_009391845.1 Chloroflexota bacterium
CCAGCGGCGCCGCCGGGATCTCGGGCGCGGCCGCGGGGACCTCGGGTGCCGCTACCTCGTCCTCGAGGGCTGGCGCGGCCGGGTCGGACTCCTCGCCGGACGCGAGCGCCGCCACCGGAGCCTCCTCGTCGGCGGGCATGTCGATCCCGGTCGTGGGTGGCGGGGGCGGCTCCGGCCGTTCCGCCGGCCCCAGGGCGATCGGCTCGGCACGGCTGCCCAGCATTAACCGGGCCCAGGAGGCGTGCACCGCGGTACCGATGTAGATGCTGTGCACCAGCACGAAGTACACCAGCACGCCGACCGGGACCAGCGCCAGCGCGATCTCTCCCTGCTTGGTTAGATTCGTCGACCAGAATCCGAAATCGATCATGATCTGAATGCCGCTGCTGGGCTCGGAGAACTGCACCAACAACGGGGCCGCCATCAGCGCGCCTGCCACCGCGCCCAGGACCACCAACCAGACGAACGCCACGATCCCGATCGGGAACTGAATCAGCAGGTAGATCAGCCCCGTCCACGTCGAGGGATCGATCAGTCGCGTCTTCACCTGCTGCCGGAACGACTGGCCTCGTTCAATCCCGGTCGGCGGGCGCCGCAGTTCGATGCCCGCCACGTGCCGTACGCGCCACGCTTCTAGGTCGCCGAACCAGCGCGAGATGTAGAGGCCCAGCAACAGGACGATCGGGCCGATCAGCGTCCAGATCAGCGACCCACCAACAGCCAGGGTCACCACCAGGAAAACGAACGACGCGATCCCCAGTGGGAACATCAATCCCAGGTGGATCGCTCGTACCAGCGTCATCGGGTGGACGGCGGGAAGCAGTAGTTTCGCCCGCCACGACCATCTCGCTGGGTAGGCGGCCGCGAACGCATCGGTCATCGTCGGGCCCCTTGTGCACCACCGCGCCTCGCCACATCCGTGGCCGGCCTTTCAGCATCGTCGGATCGCGCTCGATCTTACGCGTCCCTCTTTCGGAGGATTGCGGAACAGGCCCGTGAATGCGGGCGTTCTACGCGCTCTCGTAGGCGCCAGGGCCTTGCACAGGGCGGCTAGAGGTACGCGACCATGCTCCAGGCGACGAAGAACACCGACAGTGCGACCGTTACATAACGCTTAAATGGACTAACTGGCGCTTGTCGGCCCCGGGCCTCATACACTCGGCGTCGGAGTCGCTCCGCAAAATCAGCCATCAGGAACGCCAGCAATACGCCACAACCACCAACGATGAGTGCCAACGTCATGTCTACGGGTCTCCTCGCCGGTCGATTGGGGTCCTCGCGGTGTCCGTCACGATAGCGATTTCTTACGCTTCGAGGGTTCTCGCGCCTACGGACCTGCAGTAATCGCGGAGGATCCGCTCGTCGATGATTCGTTCATGAGCAGTCGACCTCGTCTCCCGGGAGCGCTTGCGCTGGCGGTGATCGTCTTCGTGACGGTTGGCCTCTCGCTGGTCGGTACCCCCACGCGCGCTGACGCCGCGATGACCTCAGCCGAGCAGGAAGTGCTCGACCTCATCAACGAGGAACGCGCGCGCAACGGACTCGATGCCCTCGTCGCCACGAAGACCCTCGATGCCGCGGCCGCCTGGCTCGCCGCCGATCTCTCGACGATCGACGGGCTCGATCACACCGACACCCTTGGCCGCAGCCTCCGTGACCGCCTCAACGCCTTCGACTACCCGGCCAACTCAACCATCCGCGAGAACATCGCTGCCGGGTACGCCACGCCTGCCTCGGTGGTGAAGGGCTGGATCGAGTCGCCGGGGCACTACGCCAACATCCTCGCGAAGGACGCGATCGCCGCCGGCATCGCATTGCACGAGGTGCCCGGCACCACCTACCGCTACTTCTGGGTGATCGACTTCGGTTCGGTGGTGGACAGCTCCCCGCCGGGCGGAGCCGCGCCGCCTACGGTGACCACTGTCGCCCCGGTGCAGGTGACCGGCTCCGTGCCCACCAGTGGTGTTGGCTTGATCGTCGTGCAAGAGACCGCCGCTCCCGAGCAACTAATCGCCTCGGTGGCGGCGAAGGGCTGCACGCGCGCCACGGTCTGGATCACGTTGAACGGCGCCTTCATCGGCTATCTGCCCGGTGCGCCCGGCTTCGTGAATTCGGACTTCCCGCTGTCGCTGCCCGCCGGCACCCCGTTCATCGTGAGCTGCGCCTGACCGAGGTCGCCCCACCTCGCTAATCGCCTCGTGGCATGCTGCCCCCTTGCGCGGTGCTTGAGCGTGCCACCCACTTCCCCGCCACGAATCTCCCGCACCGCCTCTGACACAGCGTCGGTCCGCGCTACGATCGATCGAACAGTTGAACGGGAGATGCGATGAAACTGCTGGTCGCCGCGGACGGATCCGGAAAGCTACGGGACGTTGCCTTCCCGGCGATCGTGACCCTGGCGGACGAAACCGTCCCCGAGGTCGTCGTCCTCCACGTCGTGCGTGCTGCCAGCGAGGCCTGGAGCGACGAGGAGCTACGCCAGGTCATGGCCGAACGTAGCCACCAGCTCGAAGCCCTCGTCGTGAACGCGGACTTCGCCGTTCAGTTGCTCGTCGAGGCACTCCCCTACGGCGACCAGACGTCGGAGTACATCGCGAGGCGCGCAAGCGATCTTGAGGTCGACGCGATCGTCGTCACCAGCAAGCGCGCAACCGGGTTACTGGGCGGGCTGCTCGGCAGCCTCGCGCAGGCACTGCTCCGCGACAGCCCGGTGCCGGTGCTGGTGGTCAGACCACCTGACGAGCCCGCGACCGGTCACGCCGAGCGGACCGCTGCGAACTAGCCGCGACCCGCGGCGAATTCAGCGCGGAACCAGTCCACCGTTCGCGCCACGCCGTCGGTGAACGTCGTCTGCGGCTGCCAGTCCCACACGCGTCCTGCCTTCGCCGGATCCAGCGCGATTCGCTGAATGTCGCCCGCCCGCTCGTCGGCGTAGACGATTGGACGCTCGTACCCGGTCAGGCGCGCCAGCTCCTCGAAGATCGCGCCGGTCGATACCTCCACGCCGGTACTGATGTCGCAGATCTCCGGCGCGCGCTCCGAAGCGCGGATCACGGCGTCCACCGTGTCATCGATGTACACATAGTCGCGCGTCTGGCTGCCGTCCCCGAACAGCGTCACCGGCTCATCGCGCAGCATCGCCCGTGTCACGATCGCGATCACGCCCGCCTCGCCGTGTGGGTTCTGCCCGGGACCGTAGATGTTCGAGGGACGTAGGATCGAGACCTCGAGTCCCGTCTGCCGTGACACCACGCCGAGGTAGATCTCAGCCGCCGCCTTCGACGCGCCGTAGACGGACATCGGTGCGACGGCGCTGTCCTCGTTGGCCGGCAGCTCCTCCGGGGGCGGTGCTCCGTGCATCGCACCGCCGCTGGAGATGAAGACCATTCGGCGCGAACCAATCGCCGCCGCCGCGAACGCCAGCTCCAGCGTCGCCAGCGCGTTCGTCTCCACGTCCGTCCGCGGATCGCGCATCGAAGCGGGCACCGAAGCCTGCGCCGCGATGTGGAATACCAGCTCGGGTCGTGTCTCGTTCACCAGCGCCACGACCGCGCCGTGATCGCGGACGTCCATCGTCACCTCGCGCGCCTCGGGACCAAAGCTCCCGCGTGGCGGCGCGATATCGAGGCCGGTCACCGCGTACCCGTCGGCGATCAGCCGGCGCATCACGTGCCCGCCGACGAAACCTGATGAGCCGGTAACCAGTGCCTGTGGAGCCACGGCGTGTCCTCTCAACCGTTGGGCGCTTGTCGAGTATCGAGACCCGGACGCGCGCGCGGCAAGGCGGACAGCCGGCGGAACCATCGAGGTGAGCGGGTTCCCGTTGCTGCGGGCCGCTGACGGCTGCCGCCGATCGGGGCGCTAGCCCTCGGGCCAGCCGGGCACCTCGTGCGGGGACACGCTGCGGAACTTCACCACCGAGCACGCGTACCACTCCGCGTCGGAGACCCAGCAATAGTTGGAAGCCCATGCGGGCCGGACGGCCGGACGCTGTGTCAGGCTGGCGTCCATCGCACCGTTGTCCAGGCAGTCACGCGCGTGCGCCAGCTCATGGACCAGCGTTTCCAGCGTCACCGTCGGTGATAGCCACAGCTCCGGTCCGCTTGCTGGGCAGCCCATCGCGGCCTCCGCCTCCCGTGCGTTGCCGTACAGATCGGTGAATTGAACCGGTCCGTCCAGTCGGTGCACGGTCATGCTGGGCGCGACCGCGGTCCACAGCGCAATGAGTAGGGGGATTAGTAGCTGCATCGGCCGTTCCTCATCCAGCGACGGACGGCGTCCGCCTCTGTAATCGGTCGGCACGACTAGGGGGTTCCCGTAGGGGTTCCCCCGACTGGGTGGACCCGCAGGTGCTCGTCGCCGTCAGCGGACCATCAGGCGCGAAGGGCGCACCCTGGTGCCGTGGGCCCCGTGGCACGCGCCAGCCGGTGCGCGGGATCGATGGTGATCGGGATTGCGGACGGTCGTCGTCGCTGCGTGGACCCTGTTCCCGTGGCGCGCTCAGGGGGATCCATGGCTCAAGTCGAGGTCAACCAGCCAGAAGCTGGAACGAGCAGGATCGTCGGTGGTGCGCTGGTGGCGTTCGCCGCCGCAGCGATCTTCGTCGTGCTCACCGCTCGCACGGGGACCACCTATCACCTCTTCCCGTTGCTGATCGCCTTCCTCCCCGCTGGACTGCCGCGCGTGCTCGCTGAGCGGCAGCTCGGCTCTCGCGAGGCGACGATTGCCGCCGTCATCGGACTGCTCGCCATGGGCGGCGCCTGGCTCGCGCTTGCCCTCCTCGATGAGATGCCCAGCGCCACCCTCATTGCCGACCAGCCCGGTGGGGTCGGCGGCGAATTCGCGCTCTTCGGCATCGCCGGCGCACTCCTCGGCGGCTGGTGGTGCTCGCGGCCGGTCATGCCGCCAGCCTGATCAGTGCAACCCTGACCACCGCGACCCTGACCGGCGTCATCCCCTGACGTAGAATCCGCGCATGTGCGGCCGCTTCACCCTGACCATCGAGGACCGCGATCTCCTCGCCGCCCTCCTCGGCGTGTCCCCCGAGGACATCGACGATTCCTGGCAGCCTCGCTGGAACGTCGCGCCGATGCAGGAGCACTGGATCGTGCGCCCGGCCGCGACCCGCGAGGACCGTGCGCTGGTCCGCGCGACCTGGGGTCTCGTCAACGCCTGGGACCCCAACCGCACTGGCGCCGCGCGTCAGATCAACGCCCGCGCCGAATCGCTCGAGGAGCGCTCCGCCTACCGCGCGGCCTTCCGCGCCACGCGCTGCATCGTCCCCGCCGATGGCTTCTACGAGTGGACGGGGGAGCGCGAGGCACGGCGCCCGTTCTGGTTCCACCGTCCTGACGATGGACTGGTGCTTTTCGCCGGGCTCTACACGGAAGCACAACTCCCCGGCGAACTGCGTCCGACCACGACCTTCACCATCATCACCACGCCCGCCAGCGGCGCGGTCAGTCACATCCACGACCGCATGCCAGCGATCCTGGACGGTGACGAAGCGGCCGACGAGTGGTTGGCGGCGGGACAGCCCGCCGAACGGCTCCGGGCGCTGCTGCGCCCTGCACCCCCGGACACCCTCGTCGCTCGCGCCGTCAGCCGGCGCGTGAACGCCGTCGCCGCGGACGACCCGGCCTGCCTGGTCGAAGCGGAAGCGGACACCCAGGGCGCGCTGTTCTAGGGCGCGCTTCCGCGGCGCGGGCCCTGGCCCGATCTGCGGACTACACGCTGGAGCGGGTGAAGACCTTCTTCACGCCCGGGAGCAGTTGCTTCGTTTCCACGATCGACAACTGATCGACGTCGCCTCGTGTCGTCACGAACTGCTGCAGCCAACGTCCCGCCGGCTGAGCCGCCACCACGGCCAGCATCGCCGCCGTCGTTGCGCTCATGAAGCCGTCGCTGCGGCCCTGGCGTTTGGCACGACGCATCGCGCCCAGTGCTGCAGCCGCCGTGAACAGGCCGGTGACCGCGATGTTCGTCCCGCAGAGCGGCGACACCGCGAGGCCCGGTTGTCCGTTCTGCATCCGGCGCAGCGCCTCGTGGGCGCACTCATCCAGCACCGTCTGATCGACCTTGCCGACGATGAAGAAGCCGTTCCCGCTCGCTCGCCCCGCGATTCGCTGGGGCCCGCTCCGTTCGAACAGGATTGCGACTGTCGCGTGTTCGAGGCCGTGGTTGCGGCGGACCGCGTTGAGCCAGCGTCCGATCATCGGAACTCCGTTCTGCACGATGGTGAGGAATCTTGAGTATAGGCGGCCTGCGTGGACGCTCGACTCGCCCGCGACCCGTGAGGGCGCTCGGCTCGTACCGGGCGACCCGTGAGGGCGCTCGGCTCGTACCGGGCGACCCGTTAGGGCGCTCGGCTCGTACCCGGTGCTGCCACCTCGAACTCCGCGACCACCTGCACTCGAATCGTGGTGCTGCCGGACGCGTTCGGCGAGGTGATCGTGATCGTCCCGGACGCCCGTGAGGCGGGGAGCAACGTGGGGTTGATCGACACCGTGATCTCGCCGTTGGGGCAGCCTGATGCGGTACAGCGCACCCCGGAGCCAACCGCGCTGCCGGCGGGTGGGTCGACGATCAGGAAATTGTCGGACGGCTTCGCGAACCACGACAACACACCGCTGCCCGGGTTCGCGATCCGGATCGTCGCCCGCGCCTGATCCGGCGTCCCGTTCGTATGAATCGTGATCGCGCCCGCGTTCACTGAGAGTTGCGGCGAACCGGCAAGCGTCGCGCGGATGTTCGCCGGAAGTTGCGGGGTTGTCGTGCGGTGCGACGGGCTCGGTGTCGGGATATCCATCCCGTTGTAGGGGAACTCGAAACTTGCCAGCCGCATCGCGTTGAAGAACTGCGGGTTCGTCAGGTCCGGCAACGACACTGGCACCGCCGCCCAGAGATCGCGACCAGCGCGCTCCGCCGGGTTCGCCACGCAACCGTACACGAGTTCCTGGTACGGATAGCGTGTCCGCGATTGCGTGCCGTCGCAGCGGTACGCGGAGCGTGGCCACGCCTGGTTCGGATCCAGCGGGTGGTTGCTCTGGCGTGACCCGGGGCCCGTGAACCCGTTGTAGGCCCACACCGCGTAGTACCAGTTCTCGATGATCGTCGGGTCGGCGTTCGTGTTCGTCCCAGCGATCGGTCGCAGACCCGGTGCGTCGTTCCACTTCGAGGCCAGGATGCTCGCGCCACGTGCGACGTTGTGGAGGTCGCTGGTCGCCACGGCAATCTGGTTGCTTGTCGGCTGGCCTCCGGCTCCCAGCGGCACCGTCATCCCGCTCGTCACCTGCATGATCCCGTGCCCGCAGTCGAACGACACCAGCGCCGGTCCGATCGCCTCGAACGGCGTCGACCGCGAGGCCATCGTCATCGAGGACTCCACCCACCCGATCGCGCGCAGGATCTCCACCGGCAGCGCCGACGCCCCGAAGCTGCGGTTTGCGCGCGTGCCCACCTCGACCGCCGGCAGCTCGAAATACGGATCGCCGGGGAAGAGCTGGTTCGAGGCCGCCGCGCTCATCACCAGCAGGTAGCGTTCCCGCAACGCGTCCGCCTCGTAGGTCGCCGGCCGCAGCGGATCGAACGCGCACGCCGTCGCCGGCGTCGGCGTTGCGCCACCCTCGAGGGCGAGCGCCGAAACGATCGCGCCGAACAGCGCGACCATCGCAAGCGTTCGTCGTGCTCGCGTCATCTGGCTAGGCACCGGTCCAACCGAGGAAGATCAGCTCTGTCTCGGTCGCGATCTCGGCTCGCGACGCATCGAGGCCGATCAACACCAGCGTCTCGACGCCGGGCTGTTGCGAGTTGAATCCGCTGAAGTGACGGACCGCTAGGTAGTCGCCGGCCGCGCTCCAGCCCAGCGGCACATCAAAGCCTGCCGGGTCCGCCGCCAGCGTCGTGCTCACCGCGGCGCCGATGACCAGCGGCGCCGCGCCGTCCGCCGTCGCCTCGCGCCCAATCGCCAACGCGCCGTCGCTGCGCCACGTCGGGCTGTACTGCTCGCCCACCACCGAGGTGACCAGCGCCTGGCTGTTTCCGCTGCGACCGCCGAGCGTCAGCACCTGCGCCTGGTGCACGATTCGTTCCGCCTGCAACAGCGGCGCGACGAACGCGACCGCGTCGCCGGCCGGCGACATGCTCCAGTCGCGCGCAATCTCGTCCGAGGCGTGCAACACCACCGTCGCCGCGGATCCCTCGGATACGCGAACCAGATCCGTCCCGGCCGCCGACAGTCGGGTGAAGAGCACCGCGCCGCTCTGGTCGAACCCGACCGGGAACAAGCCGAACGACTGCGCTTCGCGGTGGAGCACCCGTCGCGCGCGTGTCGTCAGATCGACCCGCACCAGCGATTGCGCGCCGTCCTCTTCGGTTCGTCGGTACACCAGCACGTCGCCGTCCTGGCGCAGCACCGGTGCGGCCAGCAGATCCGCGTCGCGCGCCAGCCGGCTCGCGGATGCGGTATTGACGTCCAGCAACCACAGTTCCGCCGCGCTCGTTCGTTCCGGCGCCGCGTTCGGCGGCAGCACCGTGTAGGCCGTTTTCCCGGCAACCATCTCCGGCGCGGGGTTCAGCCCCCAGCCGCTCGCGTGTGGCACCGATTGGATCCGTGTGCGTGCGGTCGGATCGCTTGCTGGGGCAACGAAGATCTCGTCCGCCGAGGGACCGAACTCCGCGAAGACCAGCGTTGGTTCGGAGGTGGTCACCAGCTCCGGCTGAACATCACCAGTGCGCACCAACGCGGCAACCACTGCCGCTACCGCAAGCACGGCGACGAGCCCGGCGGAGCCGAGCACGAGACGAATGACCCGAGGTGGGCGAGGTTGAAGGGCCATAGGATCCGGCGACCGATCGTCAGATCTCGTTACCGCTCACCCCGCCCGGGACGGTAACGCTGGGGAGTCGCCTCTCAGCCTTTCGCTGTCGGACCGCTCAAACGCGAAGTGATCGCGCCCCTGCGCAATTCACGATAGGAACGCACACCGTGGAGTGTCAACGAAGTGATCCGGGATGTAGGGGCTTCCATGACCCTTCCTTGACCTCTCTGCAGAGGGTGGTTGCTACGCTGAACCAGTGATCCTCCAGTACCTCTCCGTCCTCGGTGACTCCCCCCTGGCGTTCCTCACCCTGATCAGCGCGTTCGCATTCGCGTTGTTTGCCGGCCTCACCGTGCACGAGTATTCGCACGCCCTCGTTGCGGACCGTCTGGGCGATGGCACCCCGCGCCGCTTTGGTCGCCTCTCGCTTAACCCGAAGGCCCATCTCGATCCGATCGGCTCGACGATGATCTTCTTCGTCGGGTTCGGTTGGGCGAAGCCGGTTCCGGTCAATCCGTCCGCCACCGCCAACCCGAAACAGACCATGACCTTGACCTCCTTCGCCGGTCCCGCCTCCAACGTCGTGATCGCAGGGGTCGCCGGGTTCCCGATCAACGCCGGTTGGATCCCGTTCCACCACCCCTTCGTCAGCCCGTCGCTGGCCGGCCGCTACGCGGAACTCTGGACCAGCTCGCCGGCGGATCTGCTGGGGCTCTTCCTCGGGACCGTCGTCCTGCTGAACGTCATTCTTGCCGTCTTCAACCTCCTCCCGATCGCACCCCTCGATGGCTTCAACGCCGCCGTCGGCCTGCTGCCCGACGATCTCTCGAGGCCGCTCGCCGCCACCGCTCCTTGGGGCATGCCGATCCTGCTCGCGCTGATTTTCCTGCCCCGCTTCCTCGGCTACGACAGTCCGCTCTTCACCGTCATGAGCCCGGCGATCGATCTGCTGCTCAAGGCGTTCGTCGGGAACGCGACGGATCTCCGATTTGGCTGAGGCGGCTCGGGTCACCGCCGGATCCCTGCGCGCGCTCCGCCGCTGGCCCTACCGCATCGCCCAGCTTGGCCGCGCGCTTCGCACCGCCGTCACCCCCGAGGACGCACGCGCCATCGGCGCCCTCCTCTCCGCGGCCGAACTCCAGCTCTTCCTCGCGATGCGCCCGCGTGATCGCCGCCACGCGGTGGAGACCATGCGCCTCGCCCGCCGCGCCGCCTCCGAGGCTGGCGCGGTCCCGAGCGATGACCTGCTCGTCGCCGCGCTCATGCACGACGTCGGCAAGGGCACCCTCCGCGTCGAGGACCGCGTCCTTTACGTCATTCTCCGTGCCGTCTCGCTGCGCCTCGTCGATCGACTCGCGCGCGAACCGGGCGCCCTCGCGGTGTCATCCGCCCACTGGCGCCAGGCGCTCTGGCGCCTCCGCCACCACGCTGCGCTCGGTGCCGCGTTACTCCACGCCGCCGGCAGCCACCCGCGCGTCATCGAGCTGACCGCGATCCACCACGACCCGCCTGCCTCCGACGATCGCGAACTGCACTGGCTGCTCGTCGCGGACGAGGCTGCCTGAGCCCAGCCCCGGTCGCTGCCACCCCGGTCCTCCCATCTGCCTCAGCGCTCGGTGCTACCATCGTCGGTACGCGCTCGAGCCAATCTCGCGTGATCTAACGGGGTGAACGGGGCGTTCTCATGACACAAGTCGCGATCCTCGGAACCGGGCTGATCGGCACCTCGATCGGCCTCGCGCTCAAGGCGAATTCAGAGGTCAAGAACCTCGAGCTCGTTGGCTACGACCGAGAGCTGATCAATCTTCGTCAAGCGAAGAAGATCGGCGCGGTTGATCGCATCGAGCCGAATATCGCCAACGCCGTCCGCGACGCGCACCTGATCGTCCTCGCCGCCCCGGTGCTCGCCAACCACCGCATGCTTGAGTACATCGCGCCGCACCTTCCGGAGGGCGCCGTCGTCACCGACACCGGCTCCACCAAGGGCGCCACCATGGCCGCCGCCGCCGAGCACCTGCCTCGCGGGGTCAGCTTCGTCGGCGGACACCCGATGGCCGGCAAGACCGAGGTTGGTCCTGGCCACGCCGATCCCACGCTCTTCAAGGGCGCCCGCTGGATCGTCACCGCTCCCGCCTCCGCACCTGAAAACGCCGTCAAATCCGTCTTCAGCCTCGCCGAGGCCGTTGGCGCGATCCCGATGATCATGGATCCCCAGGAGCACGACGCCTACGTCGCCGCCATCTCCCACCTCCCCATGGTCGCCGCGCACGCGATGTTCGGCCTGGTCCGTCGCTCCGAGGCCTGGCCCGAGCTCTCGCTCCTTGCCGCCGGCGGCTTCAAAAGCTCCACGCGGCTGGCCGCCACCGATCCTTCGATGGCCTACGACATCCTCGCGACCAATCGCGAGCAGACGATTCACTGGCTCGATCGCTTCATCGACGAACTCCGCGACATGCGCGACCGCCTCGGTGACGATGACCGCGAGAGCCTCTTCACCGACATCGCCAAGTCCGAACTCGACTACAGCGCCTTCCTGCTCGGTGCCGTCGGCCGCAAGGAAGATTCGACGGTCGCCTCCGAGGCCGACCAGTTCGATTTCAGCGCACTGCTGATCGGACAGATGGCGAAGGACAAGATCAGCGACATGACCTCGGACTCCGAAAACCGGATCCGCAAGGCGGAGTTGGCCCGTCGCATGAAGCGCGACATCGACTGAGTTACGGTCGCATGAAGCGCGACATCGACTGAGTTACGGTCGCATGAAGCGCGACATCGACTGAGTTACGGTCGCACGAAGCGCGACATCGACTGAGTTACGGTCGCATGAAGCGCGACATCGACTAAGCGGCGGACGGCCGTCGCCGAACAGCTGAAGAGACCTTCGATGACTACCGAACCGACCGCGCGCACGATCCACGGCGCGAACCGCCTCCGCGGCGAACTGCATGTCCCCGGCGACAAATCGATCTCCCACCGTGCGCTCATGTTCAACGCGCTCGCACGCGGGCGCGCACGCGTCGATGGCTTCCTGAACGCCGCCGATACCCGCTCCACCATGGCCTGCCTCCGCGCTCTCGGCGCCAGCATCGAGGAGGGCGCGGACGGCGCCATCTACATCGAGGGCCGCGGGCGCGCCGGATTGACCGAGGCCAGCGATGTCCTCGACTGCGGCAACTCGGGGACCTCGATGCGTCTGCTCGCCGGCATCGTCGCCGGTCTGCCCGGCCTTGCGGTGCTCACTGGCGACGCCTCGCTGCGCAACCGCACGATGGCGCGCATCGTCCGCCCGCTCAACGAACTCGGCGCTCGCGTCACCGCCCGCGCCGAAGGCACGCTGCCCCCCGTCGTGATCGAGGGCGGTCGCATCGCCGGCGGCCAGCGCCTGGAGACGCCGATGGCCTCGGCGCAGGTGAAGTCCGCGATCCTCCTCGCCGGCCTCGCCGCGGATGGGCCGACCACCGTCGTCCAGCCCGCGCAGACCCGCGATCACACGGAGCGCCTGCTCGCCGCGATGGGCGCGCACATCGTTGTGGATGGTCCGTCCGTCATCCTCACGCCGCCCGACGGTGACCTCATCGCCGTCGACGTGCGCGTCCCCGGCGACATCTCGACCGCGGCAGCCTGGATCGTCGCCGCCACCGTGCACCCCGACGCCGAACTCGTCCTCCACGGCGTCGGCGTCAACGAGACCCGCAGCGGCATCATCGACATCCTTCGCGCCATGGGCGCCGATATCGAACTCACCGAGGAGCGCACCGTCGGCGGCGAACCCGTCGCCGACCTCGTCGTCCGCTCCGCGGCGCTCCACGGCATCGAGGTCGCGGGCGACCTGATCCCGCGCGCGATCGACGAACTCCCGCTCGTTGCGCTCGCCGGCGCGCTCGCCACCGGCGAGACGGTGATCCGTGACGCCGAGGAGCTCCGCGTCAAGGAATCGGATCGCGTCGCCACCACCGGCGCCGTCCTCCGCGCCTTCGGCGTCGATCTCGAGGAGCGCCCCGACGGCCTCCGCGTCAGCGGCGGCGCCACCATCCGAGGCGCCAGCGTCGACTCCGCGCTCGACCATCGCGTCGCCATGCTCGGCGCGGTCGCCGGCCTGCTCGCGGACGGCGATACCACCGTCACCGGGGCGGACGCCGTGGCCGTGTCGTATCCTGCCTTCTGGTCGGATCTCGGGCGTATCAGCGCTCAGTAGCAGTTCCAACCGCCGTCACCCGCTGACCTCCGCACCACGAGGGATCCGCGATGGCCGATCGCACCGAACTCGTTCACGTGGGCTTCGACAACAGCCTGGCGCTCAACCGCGTCATCGCTGTCGCCGCCCCAACCTCCGCGCCCGTGAAGCGGATGGTCCAGCGCGGCAAGCAGCAGGAACGCGTCATCGATCTCACCAGCGGTCGCCGCACCAAAGCCGTCGTCGTCCTCGAGGATGACTGGGTCGCGCTCATCGCCATCACCCCGGAGACCTTTGCCAGCCGCGTCGCCTCCATCCGCCAGGCCTCGGACGCCGCGGCCTAGGTGAGCGACGCTCCCGGGCCGCTGCTCGATCGCCCCGATCCCCCGCTCGTCATCGTCCTCTCCGGCCCGTCGGGCGTCGGCAAGGATGCCGTCATCCAGCGGATGATCGAACTTGGCCACCCAATCCGGATGCCGGTCACCATGACTACCCGCCCGCGCCGCTCCGAGGAGATCGATGGCGTCCACTACGTCTTCGTTGACCTCGCGGAGTTCGAGCGCCAGGTCGAGGCGGGCGAGCTACTTGAGCACGCCAAGGTCTACGGCAACCGCTACGGCGTCCCGCGCGCCCAGGTGCGCGCCGCCATGGCCACCGGTAACCACGTACTGATCCGCGTCGACGTCCAGGGCGCCGCTTCCCTCCGCGACACACTCCCGGGCGCCGTCTCGATCTTCCTCGTCCCCAACGACCTCGCCCACCTCGAGGCCCACCTGCGCGAGCGCGGATCCGAGGACGCCGCCGCCCTCCGCCGCCGCCTCGAGCAGGTCGAGGCCGAACTGCGCGAAGCCGCGTACTTCACCCACGTGATCGAGAACGTCGAGGGCGACCTCGATGGCACCGTACGCGCCGTCGCCGCCGCGATCCGTGCCGAAGCCGCCCGCGCGGATCGCGCCCCGATCGAGGTCTAGTAACCTCACCCATTCCTCGCTAGCATTCGGCCGAGCGGAGGCCGGTCGTGGCGGACGAGTACGTGGTTCGGAACGCGCGCGAGTACGAAACCGGCGTCATCGACTACACGTCGTACAACGAGGACCGCGCTCCGATCATGGGCTACCTCGACGCGCTCTGTGAGCGAACCGCCACCGGCGCGCGGGTCCTGGACCTCAGATGTGGGCGGGGCTGGGAGACGCGGACGCTCCACGACCGCGGGTACCAGCCGGTCGGCTTCGACCTCTCGCGTGCGTTCCTCGAGCATGTTCGCCACCAGCAGCCCGCGATCCCCTGCGTGCGCGGCGACATGCGCCGCCTCCCCTTCGCTGACGCCTCATTCGAGGGCGCCTGGGCCTCCGCGTCGCTGCTGCACATGTCACGCACGGACCTCGATGTCGCGCTCGCCGAGCTCGCTCGCGTGCTCCGCCCCGGCGCCGCCTTCGTCGGCTCCGTGCAAGTTGGCGACAGCGAGGGCTTCGTCCCGCGGAAGTCGGCCCCCGGCGCGGAGCTCTTCTACGGCTACCTCGCGCCCGAGGACTGGCGGGCCCGCGTCGAAGCCGCTGGTTTCGCGATCGACGACCTCGTCATCGAGATCCACGAGGAGGAGCAATCGCACCTCAACGCGGGATCGCGCGGCTGGGCTACCGTAATCGCGCGGCGAGGAGCGTAGCGATGGACGACTCACTCCACCCCCAGGACTGGACCGGGCGCACCACGCGCGTCGTGATCGATCGCCCGCTCGGATCCACTCACCCCGAGCACGGCTACGCCTACGAGGTGAACTACGGCTTCGTCCCCGGCGTGCTCGCCCCCGACGGGGAAGAACTCGACGTCTACCTCCTCGGTACCAGCGAACCCCTCGAGGTCTGCGAGCGCGCCGAGGTCGTCGGCATCGTGCGCCGTCGCGATGACGTCGAAGACAAGCTCGTCGCCGTCGTCGGCGCGGAGACCTGGGACGCCCAGAAGATCGCCGCGGCCGTCCGCTTTCAGGAGCAGTTCTTCGATTCATACGTGGAGTTGTGTGACTCGGCCCAGCAGCTTGGCTCGCGAGGCCCGGACGAGGCGTAGGCGGGCCGCTAATCTCGTTGCATGCTTTCGAGCTGTGGCGTAGCCTCGACCGATTACTGAGGTTTCAATACCGACGTTGATCGGGAGTAGTACGTCGTCACGCGGGGCTACAGAGAACCGGACAAGCTGAGAACCGGCGCCCGCCAGCAACGACCGAATGGACCCGTGAGTCTCGGCCCAAACGCGCTCCTCTGGAGCGCAAGTAGGCGTCGACGGTGTGGGCGCCGTTATCCAGGCCCAGGGCATCGCCCCGTCTCGAACGGTGGCCGTGCTCCGAAGATGCGTCGACGCGGCTCCGCCGTGCCGGCGAAATGTGGGTGGCACCGCGAGGACCATCGCCCCACGGGCGGTGGTTTTTTTGTGTGCGAAACGATCTCGGTCAACCGCCCGAGGCGAGACGAGGAGCCCTCGGCCGTATGGCCGCTGGGATGAGGAGAATCGAACGATGAGCAGCGACACCCGTCACGTGCCCGCCAACGCCGGTCGCCCTCTGGGCGATCACAGCGGCCGGGGGCAGTGGTGGCGCAGCCGTGCACGTTCGCTCAGCCGCCGTCCCGCAAGCGCCATACACGAGGTTCGCCATGCCCGGTGAGTACACCCCACCCCTGAACGAAGTCCGTCGCCTCCAGGGGAAAGGCAACATCGTCCCCGTCTTCCGCGAGGTCCGCGCTGACCTGGAGACGCCCGTCTCCGCCTACCTGAAGGTCGCCCGCGGTCCCTACTCGTTCCTCCTCGAATCCGTCGAGGGCGGCGAGCGGCTCGGGCGCTACTCCTTCATCGGCACGGAGCCCTTCCGCGTCGCCGCGCGCGATCACAGCGATGGCGATCCGCTCGACGAAATCGAACGCGAACTCGGGCGCCTGCAGGCCGTGGAGGTCCCGGGGCTGCCCCGCTTCCACGGCGGCGCCGTCGGCTACCTCGGGTGGGAGGCGGGCGGTCACTTCGAGGATCTGCCGATCGCCGGTCCGAACACCATCGGGTTGCCCGAATCATGGTTGATGTTCGCCGAGACCCTGCTCGTATTCGATCACCTCATGCACTCGATCAAGGTGGTCTCGCACGTCCGGCTCGACGGCGATATCGACTCCAGCTACCGCCAGGCCGTTGGCCGCATCGACGAACTCGTCGCCCGCCTCGAGATCCCGCTCGGCGCGCTGCCGTACATCCCCTTCGACGGTGTCGCCGGTCAGCCGATCCAGGAGAACTGGTCGCAGGCGGAGTACATGACCGCGGTCGGTCGGATCAAGGACTACATCGTCGAGGGCGACATCATTCAGGGCGTCATCTCGCTCCGCTTCTCGCGGCAGACGGGGGCGCACCCGTTCGAGGTCTATCGCAGCCTGCGCGCGATCAATCCCTCGCCGTACATGTACTACCTCAAGTTCGACGACACCTACATCGTCGGCGCTTCCCCGGAGCTACTGGTCAACATCGAGGACGACCTCGTTGAGGTGCACCCGATCGCCGGTACCCGCCGGCGCGGCGAGACTCCGCTCGACGACGAGCGTCTCGCCGAGGAGTTGGCCCACGACCCCAAGGAGATCGCCGAGCACGTGATGCTGCTCGACCTCGGCCGCAACGACGTCGGACGCGTCGCCACGCCGGGCACCGTCGAGGTCACCCAGCAGCTCGACATCGAGTACTACTCGCACGTCATGCACCTCGTCAGCCACGTGCAGGGCCGGTTGCGGGACGACATGACCGCCTACGACGCGCTGCGCTCCGCCTTCCCGGCCGGGACCGTCTCCGGCGCCCCGAAGATCCGCGCGATGGAGATCATCGCCGAACTCGAGCCGGATCAGCGCGGGCCGTACGCGGGCGCCGTCGGATTCTTCGACATGTCCGGCAACGCGGAGACCTGCATCACTATCCGCACGCTGGTGATGAAGGACGGCTGGGCACACGTGCAGGCGGGCGCTGGCATCGTCTTCGACTCCGATCCGCTGAAGGAGTACGAGGAATGCCAGCACAAGGCGCGCGCGTTGATCGCCGCGTTGGATGATGCGGAACACGGCGAGGGCGGGCCGCCGACCGGCAGCCTCGGCTACTAGGGCGAAAGACGACACCAATGACCAACGATGCTTCTCCGCCCCCCGCTTCATCTGCCGGCCCACCGGCCGGCCCGCTGCTTGCCTCCGCGGCCGTGATGCGCCGTGACGACGGCCGCGTCCTCCTCCTCCGGCACCTCGATGCCGGTCCGTTCGCCGGCCGCTGGTCGCTCCCGATCACCGGCGTCGCCGACGACGAGACCGCCGAGGAAGCACTCGGGCGCGTGCTGCGCGAGCACGTCCACGTCGAGCCGGGTCCGTTCGATTTCGAGGACACGCTCTACGTCAGCGGTGAGGGCGGTTCACGCTTCATCGTGAACGCGTTCCTCTGTCGTGCATGGCGCGGCGAGCCGCGCTTCAACGCGAAGCACTACGCCGATGCCGTCTGGGCACACCCCGCGACCCCGTCGGTTGGCTCGGAACTGCTGCCGGAGGTCGCCGCCTGGCTCGCCCGCACCCTCGGCGCTGCGGAGCATCCGCAGACCGCGAATGCGATCGGCACGCTGCTCAACGAGACGCGCGGCGCGCTGCTCGCCGCCTTCGAGTCCGTCCCCGAGGCGGCTCGCGAGGAGCAACTGACGGACGGCTGGTCGCCGCTCGACATCCTCGCGCACATCGCCGATGTCGAGACCTACTACCTGGCCGAGACCGATCGGCTGCTCCGCATCGCCGGGCACACCTGGCGCGGCTTCAACGACGCGCAGTGGCACGATCTCTACCGCGCGCGGCCGGTCGACGACCTCGAAACCGTGCGCCAACGCCTGGACGCGGCGCGCGAGCGCACCCGCTTTTGGCTCGCCAGTCTCGAGGACGATCAGCTCACCCAGTACGGCAACCACCACGAACGCGGTGCCGTCCGGATCGGCGATCGCATCGCCAAGATCTCCCGCCACGAACACGAACACACCGAACAGCTCCTGGCGATGTCGGACACCGCTCGCCAGGACTAAATTAGCGACATGACGAAGGACGGCAACCTCATGCTGTTACTCATCGACAATTACGACTCGTTCACCTTCAACCTCTACCAGTACCTCTCGGAACTCGGCGCCCAGGTCGAGGTCCATCGCAACGACGAGATCTCCGTGGAGGACTGCCTGGCGATGGGCGCGGATCAGATCGTGATCTCGCCCGGCCCCTGCACGCCGGCGGAGGCGGGCATCTCCATCGATCTCGTGAAAGCCGCGGCAGGGCAGGTCCCGCTGCTCGGGGTCTGCCTCGGCCACCAGGCCATCGGCGAGGCGTACGGTGGCACCGTGAACTACGCGGGCGAGATCCTCCATGGGAAGACCTCGATGATCGAGCACGACGGTAAGGGCGTCTTCCGCGGCCTACCCAATCCCTTCGAGGGCATCCGCTACCACTCGCTCGCGATCGATCCGGCCACCGTCCCCGAGGAACTCGAGGTGACCGCCCGCTCCGAGAGCGGCGTCATCATGGGCGTCCGGCACAAGACGCTCCCGATCGAGGGCATCCAGTTCCACCCCGAATCGATCATGACGAAGGTCGGCCACCAGCTCCTCGCCAACTTCCTCGGCGTGAGCGCACCTGCGCACCTGCGCGCTGCCGAGGTGGTCGCATCGTGATCAAGGAAGCAATCGCCGCCCTCGTCGACGAGCGGCGCGACCTCACCGAGGCCGAAGCGCGCGGCGCGATGCAGGACATCATGCGCGCTGGCCTCGAGGGTCCGGCCAGCGAGGGTGAACAGGCGACGCCCGCCCAGTTCGGCGCGTTCGTCACCGCCCTCCGCATGAAGGGCGAGAGCGTCGACGAGATCGTCGGCATGGCGAAGGCGATGCGCTCCTACGCCCTCCGCGTCGATATCAAGGCGCGCCCGCTGCTCGACACCGCCGGTACCGGCGGCTCCTCCCGGAAGGTGTTCAACGCCTCGACCGCGGCGGCGTTTGTCGCCGCTGCCGCCGGCGCGACGGTAGCGAAGCACGGCAACCGCGCGATGACCTCGCAGTCCGGTTCCGCCGATCTCCTCGAAGCGCTAGGCGCCCAGATCGCACTCACCCCGGAGCAGGTCGCGCAGTGCGTGGAGCAGACCGGCGTCGGCTTCATGTTCGCGCAGTCGTTCCACCCCGCGATGAAGTTCGCCGGCCCGCTGCGCCCCCAGATCGGCGTCCGCACGATCTTCAACCTGCTCGGCCCGCTCACGAACCCGGCCGGCGCCAACTGCCACGTCATGGGTGTCGCCAACCCCGAGGTCGGCGAGAAGCTCGCCCACGCGCTTGCCCGCCTCGACATGCGCCACGCGCTCGTCGTCTCCGGCGATGACGGCCTCGATGACCTCACCGTCACCGGCCCGTCGACGATCTTCGAGGTCAAAGGCACGCAGGTCACCCGCCGCACCGTGACCCCCTTCGACCTCGGTATCTCGATCCACCCGTTCGACGCGATCCTGGGCGGGACCCCGCAAGACAACGCCGGTATCCTCCGCGCCGTCTTCCGCGGTGAGGGCCCGCTCGCCGTCCGCGATCTGATCATCGCCAACGCCGCCGCCGGGCTCTACGTCTCTGGCCTCGCCTCCTCCATCAAGCAGGGCGCGGAGCTGGCCGCGAAGGCGATCGACAGCGGCGAGGCCGCTGCCAAGACCGGCGCTTTCGTCGAGGCCACCCGCCGCGCGGCGGGGAAGTAGCCCCCGATGTCCGACGCGAGCGCGACCCGCGACACCGGCACCGTGCTCGACAAGATCGTCGCCGCACGCCGCCTGCGACTCGCCGAGGATCGCGTCGCGCGACCAGAGTCAGTGCTGGCCGCGCTCATCGAGGGCGCGCCACCCGCACGCGACTTCGAGGCACTGCTGCGCGGCGGTCGCCCCGCCACCCCCGAGGGCGCGCGTGTCCGCCTGATCGCGGAGGTGAAGCGCGCCTCCCCCAGCAAGGGCGTCTTCGACGCCGATCTCGATGCCGTCCAGCAGGCGACCAGCTACGCCCGTGCTGGCGCTGCCGCGATCTCCATCCTCACGGAGCCCGACTTCTTCGCCGGCAGCATCCAGGATCTCGCGGACGTCAGCGCGGCCTTCCGCGCTGACCCCGATCGCCCGGCCCTGCTCCGCAAGGAGTTCATCTGGGACGAGTACCAACTCCTGGAGGCGCGCGCCCACGGTGCCGACGCCGTCCTGCTGATCGTCATGCTCCTGCAGCCTGACGTACTCACCAGGCTGATCGCCCGCACCCGGGCCCTCGGCATGGAGCCACTGATCGAGGTGCACGACGAGCCGGAGCTGCGCGTCGCACTCGACTGCGGCGCGCGCGTCGTCGGCGTCAACAACCGCAACCTCCGTACTTTCGAGGAAGACCTCGGGACCACCGAGCGTCTCGCCGGCCTCGTCGGTGCCGCAGCCACGCTCGTCGCCGAGTCGGCGATCCGCACCCGCGCGGACGCCGAACGCATGGCCGCTGCCGGTGCCCACGCGCTGCTGATCGGCGAAGCGCTCGTTACCGGCGACAATGTCGAACAACGCGCGCGCGAGTTCATGATCGCACCAGCCGGGACTCCACGATGACGCGTGCCGTGTGCGATCGGAGTGACCGATGACCCTCGTCAAGATCTGCGGGAACCGAACGCCCGAGGATGTCCTCGCCGCCGCGGAGGCTGGCGCCGACTTCGTCGGCATCAACTTCGCCAAATCGACCCGACAGGTCGACATCGATGAGGCGCGCGCGATGGTCCGCGCCCTCGGCGCCCCGCTCGCCGATCACCCGTTCGCCGTGCCGCCACCCGCGCAGTCCGCTGCCCGCGAGGAGATCGAGCCGTGGTTCCGCCACGGCGCCGAGGTGATCGAGGCCTACCTCGAGGTCAAGCGACCGCTCACCGTCGGCATCTTCGCCGATCAGCCGATCGACGAGGTCAACGAACTCGCGGAGGAGTCGGGTGTCGATCTCGTCCAGCTCTCCGGCGATGAGAGCTGGGAGGACTGCCTGCTCGTCACCCGCCAGGTGATCCAGATCGTGCACGTCTCACCGCTCGATTCGCCCTCGGATTCCCTCGTCTCAGTGCAGCCCGGCTTCGCGATCGCGCTCGGACTCGATGCCGCGCACGGTCCCTACCGTGGCGGCACTGGCCGCACCTTCGACTGGGAGGTGGCCCGACGAGTCGCCGATCGGATCCCGATCATGCTCGCCGGTGGCCTCAGCCCGGAAAACGTCGCCGAAGCGATCCGCGCCGTCGAGCCGTGGATTGTCGATGTCGCCACCGGCACGGAGACCAACGGCCGCAAGGACTACGGCCGCGTGCGCGCCTTCATCGAGGCGGTGCGCCGCGCTGACGAAAGCATGTCCTGAGTCCGCCCGAACCCGCGAACATGCCAACCGACCGAGGCACCGAACGACTGCAGCAGGGACGAACATGACCACCACTGAACACCCCCGATCCGATCCCTTCCCGGACGCCACCGGGCACTTCGGTGAGTTCGGTGGCCAGTACATCCCCGAGACCCTGATGCCCGCGGTCGCCGAGCTGGAGATCGCTTACCACGAGGCGATGGCGGATCCCGCGTTCCGCGCGCGCCTCGATGATCTCCTCAAGAACTACGTCGGACGGCCTACGCCGCTGACCTTCACCGAGCGGCTGTCGGAGCGCGTCGGCGCGAAGGTCTACCTGAAGCGCGAGGACCTCACCCACACCGGCGCGCACAAGATCAACGCCGCCCTCGCACAGGGCCTGCTCGCCCAGCGCATGGGCAAGCGCCGCATCATCGCGGAGACCGGCGCTGGCCAGCACGGCGTCGCCACCGCCACCGTCTGCGCGCTGCTGGACCTTGAGTGCGTCGTCTACATGGGCGCCGAGGACGTTCGTCGCCAGTCGCTCAATGTCTTCCGCATGAAGCTGCTTGGCGCGGAGGTCCGCACCGTCAACGCCGGCTCACGCACCCTCAAGGACGCGACTAACGAGGCGATTCGCGACTGGGTCACCAACGTCGCCGACACCTACTACATCATTGGTAGCGTCGTTGGCCCGCACCCGTACCCGATGATGGTCCGCGACTTCCAGTCCGTGATCGGTCGCGAAGCTCGCGCCCAGATCCTCGAGCAGGAAGGGCGGCTCCCCACCATCGGCATCGCCTGCGTCGGCGGCGGCTCCAACGCGATGGGCCTCTTTTACCCGCTCCTCGATGACCCGATCCGCCTGATCGGCGTCGAAGCAGCCGGCGAGGGCCTCAACGGCCGCCACGCCGCCACGCTCTCGAAAGGCCGCCCCGGCGTGCTCCACGGCGCGAAGTCGATGCTGCTCCAGGATGAATGGGGTCAAATCATCGAGGCCCACTCCATCTCCGCCGGGCTCGACTACCCCGGGGTCGGCCCGGAGCACTCCTGGCTCAAGCTCAACGAGCGCGCCGAGTACCACGCTATCACCGACCAGGAAGCGCTCGTTGCCCTCCAGCTCCTCTGCGAACTGGAAGGCATCGTGCCTGCCCTCGAGTCATCGCACGCCGTCGCCTACCTCACGAAGCTCGCCCCGGAACTGACGCCGGATGACGTGGTGCTGCTGAACCTCAGCGGGCGCGGCGACAAGGACATGAACACCGTCGCCGAAGCACTGCACTTCACCCTCTAGCCCGATCGGCGACCGACCCCTCTCATGATCAGCCATCACCATCGCTGCGTGTTCGTTCATGTTCCGAAGGCCGCGGGCGAGAGCATCGAGCACGCCTTCACCGACGCGCTCGGCATCGATTGGGAGCGCGCGCCACAACTGCTGATTACCCCGAACAGCGATCCGACGCTCGGCCCGCCGTACCTGTCGCACCTCACCGCCGCGGACTATGTGCGCCTCAAGTACCTCCCGCAGGCGATGTTCGACGACTACCTCACGTTCGCGACGGTCCGGAACCCGTGGGCGCGCGTGGTCTCCATGTATCGCTACCTCGCGATCCACGTCCCCTTCGCCGTCTTCGTGAACGAGCTACTCGCTGGCGAACTGTGGGAGCGCCTCCACTACTTCGTCCGCCCGCAGACCGACTTCGTCTGCGACGACTCCGGCAACGTCATCGTCGATCGCCTGATTCGCTTCGAGAACCTCGCGCCCGAGTTATTCGAGGTCTGCGATGCCCTCGGACTGCCGCGTCGCTGCCCCACCTCAACTCCTCGGATGAGCTGGCCCAGTACGCCTACCGCCGGGTGCGAGCCATGCAGTTCGCGTACGCGCTCTGGCTGCGGCGATTCCGTCTCGCCGGCCACGCCTTCCGAGCAAAGGACCGCTTCGATCACTACACGGCCTACTACGACGCCGGCACCAGCCAGCGCGTCGCCGAGATCTATCGCTCCGACATCGAGGTTCTCGGCTACACGTTCTGATCGGCAATCCTCGGCGCGCCGCGGCGGATCACCCGCCCCCGAGGCCGAGCGCGTCCAGTGCCTCCAGCGCCTCCGCCGTGTGTCGCGGCAACGCCTCGCCGTCGATCGCGCGACGCGCCAGCTCGTCCCGCAACCGATCGAGGTCTGCCGCCGTGTCCACGTCGAACCCCTCCGGCAGCAGCCCATAGTCGAGCCCCACCCGTCGCGCCGCCGCGATCGAAGCATCGAGGACGCTCGGCCCACCCCAGCTAATCGCGCCACCCTCGAAGAGCGCCGCGAGTGGCCGGTGCATCCCAATCAGGTAGTAGCCACCGTCCGCGGCCGGCCCGAACACTACGTCCGCTCGCCGCAGCGCCCGCAGTGCGTGATGGAATCGCCCCGGCTCCAACCACGGCAGATCGGATCCCACGAGGATCACCGGGCCGTATCCGTCGCTGGCGAGCGACGCGGTCGCCGCGAGCATCCGCGCGCCGATGTCGCCGCTCGCCTGCGCGCGCACATCGAGGATCCCCGTCAGCTCCACTGTGTCGTCGATCGCCTCCGCGGGTTCGACGAATACCGTCGGGTGGCAGAGTGCCGTCGCCCGCACCGCGTCGCAGACGTCGAGCAGCATCGCCCGCGCCAGCGCGTACGCCGCGTCCGCGCCGATCGCCGCCGCCAGGCGCGTCTTCCCGCGCCCGCGCTCCGGGTACCGCGTGAGCACGCCGATCGCCGGCCCTCGAGGTTCGCTCGTCATGCCCGCAGCCTACGTCGCCCCTTACGGTTCGGCGCGAGTCAGCGCCAATCGGTTTGAGTCGGAGCCAGTCAGTGCGCGCCGCCCTCGATCGTCGCGATCGGGACCAGCCGCCGCTCGCCCTGGACGGGCAGTTCCTCCGCACGATCGCCCCGCGCCCGCACCCGTTCCGTCATGTACTCGTCGCACCAGAGACAGACCGACCCCAGCGCCGCGATCCGTTCGAGGGCTGCCCCCCGATCGAACCCCGCGTGCGCCCCCATCGCGGCCGGGTCGCCGCGGTTCAGCGCCGCCCACATCGGATCCCCGCGGTGCCGCGCCAGGATCGAGGTCAGCGATTCCTCCGCGAGATCCCCCAACGGCTCCACCGTCCCCGGGCAGCACGGATACACCGAGGTGAGCTGGATCGACACCTCCTGCTGCGCGGAACCGTCATCCAGGAACCCCAGCGCGCCCGACCAGCGATCGCAGAAGTTGTGTTCCGGCATGAGCTGCGCCAGCCCGTACTTCATCGCTCGCCCGCGCGGCCAGATTCCACCGACCCACAGCTCCGGGTTTGCGCCCCAAACCGTGAAACTCACCTCGGACTCCGCGTCACCACCCGGCCGGTTCTCCGCCGGGTCCCCCACCTGCCGCTCCACTACCCCTGCGCTTGCGAACAACGATCGAAGGCCCTCGAACTTCCCCGCCGGCCGCGGGTGGAACTGGTCGTACGACGAGATCGAGAAACTATCGACGCCCGCCACGGTCAGCGCGTCGAGCGTCGAACGATCCAGCACATCACCGTTCGTCTGCAGCGCGACCCGCGCGTGCGGGTACCTCGCGCGTCCCGACCTCACGAGGTGGAGCGGCAGCTCCAGCTCTACCAGCGGCTCGCCGCCCGACAGGATGAAGCGGTTCGCCACCTCCGGCAGATGCCCGAGGACCGCATCGGCTTCCGCCTGCGTGATCGTCGGGGCGCCCGGCCGCGAGTCGTTGTAGCAGTGCGCGCACCGCAGATTGCAGTTGTGCGTGAAGACCCAGTAGATCGACTCGATGCTCGTCACGCGGCTCCGTTCGCCCTCGATCGGGTGCACGGTCGAGCCTGCCAGCGCCTCGCTCGCTGTGCCGTGAGCGGCGTCACCCCGCCCGCAATCACGCCGCCCGGCAAACCTTGAGGTCACTCGGCCACGCCGCGCCCAGCGCAATCGCCTCGTGGCAGGCGCGCGACACCACGATCGCGATCTGCACGATCCGGTCGCCACCCGCCGTCACGCCGCCGCCGCTCACTGCGCCCGAGACCGGGAGGTCGGCGCACTCCCCATCGGCGCGCAGCCGCTCGTGCCCGCTGCCGTCGTCCACCAGGCAGCTCTCCGGCACGGCCAGCGCCACATTGAGGGTGTAGTCCGGCTGGTGGAACCGCACGCCCAGCAGCTTCAACCCACCGCTCTGGGAGCTGCTGGCCACCACCGCCGATCCATCCGTGGGGATGGACTCGAACCCCAGCTCCGGGGGCCCGGGTGTGATCGTGGTACTGCCACCCGCCAGCCCGAACGCAAAGACGCCGGCCGCGATCAACACGATCAACCCCACGACGAAGATGGCCCCGGTCCCCTGGTTCATCCGCCGACCCTAGTCCTGCTTCGTCGCTGAGTTGTTATCGAATGTGCCGGTACAGCCGCGCCAGCCGCGGCGGCGAGACGTTGCAGAAGTACAGCGTCTGGATCACTACCCAGCTCGCCCACGTTCGCAGCAGCCCGCCACGCTCCCAGCGCCGCGGCGACGCGTGCACGGGACCATCGAGGTACGCCATCCGCCCGCGTTTCCGCAGGAGCTGCACCAGCTTCAAGTCCTCCATCAGCGGGTACGGCGGAAACCCGCCGATCGCCGCGAAGTGCTCCCGACGCACCCAGATCGCCGAGTCGCCGTAGTACACAGTGAGCTGGCGGATCACGTGGTAGAACGCTGCCAGGAATCGGGCGTGTCGGCCGGTCCCGAAGTGAATCCGGAAGTTCCCACCCACCACGCCTCGATCGGCCAGCGCCACTTCGATCTGTTGAACCGCGTTCGCCGGTAGCAGCGCGTCCGCGTGCAGGAACAGCAGCACGTCGCCCCCGCGCGCGGCGGCGCCGGCATTGAGCTGCGGCCCCCGCCCCCGAGGTGCCGCGATCACCCGTGCCCCCGCCTCGATCGCCGCTGCGACGGTCCCGTCGGTCGAGCCGCCGTCAGCCACGATGACCTCGCAGGCGCCGGCAACCAGCGCGCTCCGCACCGCCCGTCGGATCACCATGGCTTCGTTCAACGCGGGGATCACCACCGACACGAGCTGTGACATCGCGCCAACGTATCGCTCGGTCGTGTTCGCCGCGTGATCCCGCATCCGGACTCGCTGATACGCTCAGACGATGTTCGCCGAACCTCCGGTCGCCACTGCGTTTCGTGCGCCCCCTGTCGTCCCCAAGGCCGGTTGGCGTGGGCGCGATCCGCTGATCGGAATGGGGATCCTGGTCGCCGGGTTCGTGCTGATCTCCACCCTCCTCGTCGCCTTCGTCACCGCGCTCGATCTCAAAGGGGACGGCCAGGACTTCGCGGCCGCGATCTTCACCATCGCGTTCGAGGTCTTCTTCGGGCTGTCCGTCCTCATGCTGGCACGGCGGCGCCACATCAACCTTGCCCAGCTCGGGTTTCGGCGCCCTGATCGCTGGGCGCCTGTCGGCATCGCCGTCGCCGGGTCGTACTCCGTGCTGCTCGGCTACGGGATCGCCATCCAGGCGCTCCACGAGCTGGGTGTCGATACCGGCATCTTCGAGGGCGGCAATTCGATCCCGATCGATGAGGGCTCCGACACCCTTCCGCTCGTCGGGTTGCTCGTCATTTTCGGCGTCGCGGTCGTCGCCGTCGCGCCGCTCGCGGAAGAGATCTTCTTCCGCGGATTGCTCTTTCGCGCACTGGACGGCGTCTGGCCGAGTTGGGCGGCGATTGCGGTCAGTGGCCTCGCGTTCGGTGCGTTCCACGTCAATCTCGCCGTATTGTTGCCGTTCACCATCATCGGCATGCTCTTCGCATGGGCCTTCAAGGCATCCGGTTCGCTCTGGGTGAGCATCACCGCGCACTTCATCATCAACACCGTGAGCCTTATCGTGACCGTGATTGGGGTCCTCAATTGACCGCTGACCGTCCCGATCGCATCGCCGAGATGTTCGCCCGGACGCGCGCCGAAGGCCGCCCCGCGTTGATGCCGTTCGTGCCCGCCGGTTGGCCCGAGGCCGATGCGACCGCCGAGATTATCGAGGCCGCCATCGCCGGCGGCGCGGATGCGATCGAACTCGGCCTCCCGTTCTCCGACCCGCTCGCCGATGGCGCTACCAACCAGCAGGCCTACCACGAGGCCCTGCTCCAGGGCGTCAACGCCTCCACCGTTTTCGCAACGGTGCGCGATCTACGCGCGCGCGGCATCGAGATCCCGATCATCGTGATGGGCTACATCAACCCGCTGCTCGCCTATGGGAGCGACGCCTTCGTGCGCGATGCCGTCGCCGCGGGCGTCGATGGGCTGATCGTCGTCGATATGCCGCCGAACGAGGCGGCCGAGGTCGAAGGGCCGGCGCGCGCCGCCGGACTCCCCGTGATCTACCTCGTCGCCCCCACCTCCACCGAGGCGCGGCTCCAGGTGGTTGCCGAACACGCCGGCGGCTTCGTCTACTGTGTCAGCCTGGCGGGCGTCACTGGCGCGCGTCAGGAGATGGCTGTAGGTCTCGCGGAGTTCCTCGCTCGGGTGCGCCGCCACACGGACCTGCCGCTCGCCGTCGGCTTCGGCATCTCGGAGCCGGAGCACGTGCGGGAAGTCGGGAGCATCGCGGATGGCGCGATCGTCGGCAGCGCGTTCGTCAACCTCGTGCGCGATGCGCCCCGGGACGAACGCGCCGCGTTGGTGCGTGCCTTTTGCGAACGAATGAGTGGACGGTCGCCCGTCGCGGCCAACGGCTAACGGGGAGACGCGCAACGTGACGATGATGGTCCGCGGCATCCGCGGTGCAACCACCGTGGAATCCAACTCTCGCGAGGAGATCCTCGAAGCGACCCGCGAGTTGCTATCGGCGATCGTCGAGG
This sequence comes from Chloroflexota bacterium, assembly GCA_009391845.1. The sequence goes on from QWJG01000001.1 coordinate 28,227, forward strand.
CGAATCAGATCGAGCACGATCACGTCGCCTCGATCATTTTCACCACCACCGTCGATCTCAACGCCGAGTTCCCGGCCGTTGCCGCTCGCGAGGACGGCTGGACCGACGTCGCCCTGCAATGCCTCCACGACATGAACGTCCCCGGCTCGCTGAGCCGCTGCGTCCGGATCCTGATGCACGTGAACACCGAACGCTCCAACGCCGAGTTGCAGCACATCTACCTGCGCGGCGCCCGCCGCTTGCGCGCCGATCTGATCGAGCGCCAGGAAGCCGCGACCGGGACCACCTCATGACCAACGAGCCCGCCGGGCCCGCCACCGACGATCGCGACGCTCCCGCCGCGGTCGCCGCCACCGAGGACAGCGACGCCCCGGCGCCCACGATCGAGGACAGCGCCGCCCAGGCGGTCACGATCGACGACGGCGCGGCCTCCGAGGATCCCGCTGCCGTGGCTGCGCCCGACCCGGACGACGAGACCACGGTCGAGCCTGCCTTCCAGCTCAACGTCCCGCTGCTCGACGGCGCTTTCGAGGGCCCGCTCGATCTGCTGCTCCACCTGATCGAGCGCAACGAACTCGACATCACCGAGATCTCGCTGTTGCGCGTGACGGAGCAATACCTCGCCTACCTGCGCGCCGCCGAGGAGATCAACCTCGGTGCGCTCGCGGACTTCGTGGCGATCGGCGCGCGCCTGCTCCTGCTCAAATCACGCGCGCTGCTGCCGGTCGAAGAAGAGGATCCGGAGGTCGACGATGACGAACCCGAAGACCTCGTCAAGGCGCTGCGCGAGTACCGGCGCTTCAAGGAAGCCGCCGAGTTCTTCCGCGAGCGTGACACCGGTCACCAGACCTATCGCCGCGAGGTCGCGCCGCCCGAGGTCACGCTCCCAACCGGCCTCGATCGTGTCACCCTCGACTCACTCGTCGAGGTGCTCCGTGAAGTGATGGACCGGCTGCCCGAGGAGGAGCCGGTCGGAACGATCGTCATGGAGCGCATCCGCCTCCGCGATCGACTGCGCAGCATCGTTGATCTCCTGGAGCGCGAACAGCGCACCAGCTTCCGCCGCCTCGTCGAAAACGCGACCTCACGCGTCACCGTGATCGTCGACTTCCTCGCGATCCTCGAACTGATCAAGTCGCGCTACCTCGAAGCGACGCAATCCGAGCGCTTCGGTGATATCGACCTCGTGAAGATCGAGGGCGCCGTGATCCCCGATCTCGGTGAGCTTGCCGAGGAGTTCACCGGCGTCTGATCCGCTCTGCCCTGCGGGCCGGCGATGGTACGATTTCGTCACTTCCCACTCTCGAACGCGGGTATATTGTTCGACTGCGAAAGGGTCTGCCACCGGTGTTGCTGGTCCGCCAAGAGCTCCAGGCGAGCGTCACACCGGGAGCGCACGCGCTCTCCATCGGTGTGTTCGACGGCGTCCACCGCGGCCACCAGATGCTGATTGCCCGGATGCTGGAGGAAGCGCGCTCGCGCGGCCTCGGCGGCGGCGTCGTCACCTTCCACCCGCATCCGCTGACCGTCGTCCGCCCGGACGTGAAGATCAGCTACCTCGAATCACTCGAACGCCGCGTCGAACTGCTTCGCGGCCTCGGCCTGGACTTCGTCTCGGTGCTCCAGTTCACCTCGGAGCTGCAACAGGTCTCCGCGCTCGACTTCTGCCGCCTGCTCGTCGAAGAGGCCCGGATGGGCCTCCTCGTCGTTGGCGAGGACTTCCGCCTCGGCCGTGGCGGCGAGGGAACGGTCGCCGTGCTGACCGCGATCGGCGAGCAGCTCGGGTTCGAGGTGCTGCCGATCCCACTCCTCGGCGATGGTGATGACCGCGTCTCCAGCACCCGCGTCCGTGAGGCGCTGGCGGCCGGGGAGATGGAGTCCGTCTCCGACCTGCTCGGCCATCCCTTCCTGCTCCGTGGCCCCGTGCTCCATGGCGACGAACGCGGGCGTCAGATCGGCTTCCCCACGCTCAACGTCGGCGTCAGCGCCGACCGTTGGCTCCCGCCCAACGGCGTCTACGTCACCCGCGCCCACGTCGGCGACCGCGAGTTGCACGCCTGCACCAACATCGGCGTGCGCCCCACCTTCGAGGGCGAGCCGAAGCGTCTCGTCGAGACCCACCTCCTCGACTTCGAAGGCGATCTCTACGGAGATGTCGTCACCGTCGAGCTCCTCCACCGCCTCCGCTCCGAGCAGAAGTTCGATGGCATCGACGCGCTCCGCGCCCAGATCGATCGCGACCTCGTCGCCACCCGTGAGTGGTTCGCATGACCCCCAGCAAACCAAAGCCGCGCCAGATGGCTCCGGTCGAAGAGCAGCTCTCGGTGCTCCTCGGCGGCGTCGAGTACGGCGATGACCGCACCCACACCACCATGGAAGCCGAGCTGCGCGAACGCCTCGAAGAGGATCGCCCGCTTAAGGTCTACGCCGGCTTCGACCCCACCTCGGTTGACCTGCACCTCGGCCACACCCTGCCGATGCGCAAGCTGCGCCAGTTCCAGGACTTCGGCCACGACGTCACGTTCTTGATCGGCAACTTCACCGGCCTCGTCGGCGATCCGTCCGACAAGGACAAGGGCCGCCCGATGATCACCGCCGACCGCCTGGCTGAGAACGGTCGCAGCTACGCCGATCAGGCCTTCCGGATCCTCGACGCGGAACGCACCACCGTCCGCTACAACGCGGACTGGCTGGGCAAGCTCACCTTCGCCGACGTGGTCGGCCTCACCTCGAAGTTCACCGTCGCCCAGTTCCTCGAACGGGACAACTTCGCCAAGCGTTGGCAGAACCACGACGCCATCTACCTCAGCGAATTCATGTACGCGATCATGCAAGCCCAGGACGCCGTCGTCCTCGAAACCGACGTCCAGGTTGGGGGCAGCGATCAGCTCTTCAACCTCATGGCCGGACGGACGCTCCAGCGCGACAACGAGCAGCGGCCGCAGGTTGTGATCACGCTGCCGATCCTCGTTGGCACGGACGGCACGCAGCGCATGTCCAAGTCGACCGGGAACTCGATCGGGATCAACGAGCCGCCGAACGACATGTACGGCAAGGTGATGTCGCTCCCCGACGAGGTGATCCTCGACTTCTTCACGCTGGTGACTCCGCTCACCCCGGCCGCGGTGCACCAGATCGCCGAGGCCGTCGACGACGGGACGCTCCCGCCGATGGAGGCGAAGAAGCGGCTCGCCGGCGAGATCGTCGCCGTCTTCTCCGATGACGGCACCGCCGCCGACGCGCAGGCCTACTTCGAGGCCACGATCCAGCGCCAGGAAACTCCCGAGGAGATGCCGGAGTACGAGGTCGATGGCGAACAGCCGTTGCACCACGTGCTCACCGGCGCGGACCTCGCCAGCAGCAACGGCGAGGTCCGCCGGCTCGTTGGCCAGGGTGCCGTGTCCGTGAACGGCGAACGCGTCGATGAGTTCACGCTGCCGGTGAAACCGGGCGATGAAATTCGCGTCGGACGGCACCGCTTTTTACGACTTACCAAGGCCGGACAGTTACACTAGCTAGAGATAGGCGGGGGCTTCCATATGCTGGACAGCGGAATCGAGCTCGACCTGGATCGGGTCGTGCAAAATATCGACGAAGCTGACGTCATCACCCTCTATTTTCCGCTTCTCGGTAAGACGCTGATTCTCGACACGCGGCAGAACGACCATGCCGGCCCACTGGTCACCCTCGTCCCAATCGCGCAAGACGGCCTCGAACGCTATCGCTCCTTCCGCCGCCTCCGTCCCACCTTCCCCCGCCCCCAATCCATTTCGATGATTCCCTGGACGCACCGCGTCGACTCGCTCTCGCGGCTCGGCGTCTGGACGCACGTGATCTCCCGCGTGCAGGGGCTCGCCTCGGATCCCTGCCAGTTCCTGGAGATGGCCGACGCCTGCCTGCGGGAGTTGCGAAGCCTCGAGGTGCGTGAACTGCTGCGTGCTGTGAGTGGCGAGCAGTACGAGACGCTCTGGGCGTCCAACTCCCGCGAAACGAACTAGCCTCGGATCCTGCCGCTCAGGCGGCGGATCGACCCTGTTCCGAATCCCGAGCCCTGCCAACCTCGCCTCGCCGTCGTCACGCGTGCCCGCGCTGCGCCGCTAGTTGGCGCTCCCGCCGCGCAGCGTCGTGATGATCGAGTCCTGGACGTGCGCCGGCACCTCCACGTAACGATCGAACTCGAGCTCAAAGCGACCGCGCCCGTGCGTGATCGCGCGCAGCTCCGTGGCGTACCGCTGCACCTCGGAGAGCGGAACGTCGGCCTCGATCATCGAAAACGCACCTTCGCCCTCGACGCCGTGGACATGGCCGCGGCGGGTGCTGATATCGCTCATCACATCGCCAACGTACTGGCCGGGGACGTGGACACGTAGCCGCATCACCGGCTCCAGCAGCGTCGGCTGTGCCTCGAGCAGACCGTCGCGGAGCGCGTGCGAGGCGGCGGTCTTGAATGCCATCTCCGACGAATCGACCGCGTGCGACGAGCCATCGAGGAGCGTCACCTTCACGTCGACGATCGGTGACTGCGCGAGCGGACCGCGCGGCAGCGTTTCGTGGATGCCCTTCTCGACCGCGGGGATGAACTGCCGAGGTACGCTGCCGCCGACGACTTGTTCCGCGAACTCGAAGCCCATGCCGCGCGTCAACGGCGCGATCTCGATCACCACGTGGCCGTACTGCCCGTGCCCACCGCTCTGCTTCTTGTGCTTGTACTCCGCCTTCGCGACGCCGCTGACGGTCTCGCGGTAGGGAATGCGTGGCAACTCCGGGGTCACTTTGACGCCGTAGACCCGCTCGAGGCGCGCGCAGGCGATCGCCACCTGGGCGTCGCCGATGGTCAGCATGATCGTTTCACCGGTGTCCGCGTCACGGTCGACCTTGATCGTTGGATCCTGCTCCTGGAGCCGGTGCAGCGCCGAAGCCAGTTTGTTCACGTCGTCCTGGCTCGCGGGGTGCAAAGCGGTCCGGTACGTGGGGTGCGGGAACGGCAGCGGAGCCACCGTCACCGCGTGATCGGCGGAGGCGACCAGCGTGTCGCCGGTGTGCGTGTCGGTCAGCTTTGCCACCACGCCGATGTCGCCGGTGACGAGCTCGTCGACGGCGATCTGCTCCTTGCCCCGCTGCAGGAAGAGGTGCCCAAGCCGCTCCGTTGAGCGCGAACGGACGTTGTACGGGCTGAGACTCGCCGGAAGCGAACCAGAGATCACCTTCATCAGCGAGAGGTGCCCGACGAACGGATCCGCCAGCGTCTTGAAGACCTGCACCACCAGCGGGCCGTCCACGCTCGTCGTCACGGTGCCCTCGCTGAGCGCGTGCTCGCGTCCAAGTGGCGAGGGCATGAGGTTCACGATGTTGTTGAGCAAACCCTCGACCCCGACGCTGAGCGGCGCACAGACCGGGACAACGGTCACCACCGCGCCACTCTCGATCGCGTCATGTAGCGCGACGGTGATCTCCTCGCGCGTGAGTTCTTCGCCGTCCAGGTACTTCACCAGCAGTTCGTCGTCCGTCTCGGCGACCGCTTCGACCAGCATTTCGCGCGCGGCCTCAAGGTCACCGACGATGCCGTCCGGCGGCGTGTCGTGCGTGCGCAGGTCAAAGAAGCTGGTGAGCTTGCCGTCGGCGCCGCGGACCGGGAGTCCGAGTGGGATCACACGCTTGCCGTAGGTCTCGCGGAGGCTCTCCACCGCCCGCTCGAAACTGGCGTTCTCGCGGTCGAGTCGGGTGACGACGCAGATCCGCGGTAGGCCCGCCTCGTCGGCGCGTTGCCATGCTAGTTCGGTGCCGCCCTGGACGCCGGCGGAGGCATCGACCGCGATCAGCGCGGCATCGGCGGCGCGGACGGCGGAGACGACCTCGCCCTCGAAATCGGCGTAGCCGGGCGCGTCCAGCAGGTTGATCCGGCATTCATCCCACTCGATCGCCAGCAGCGCCGTGGAGATCGAGTAGTGATGCTGGTGCTCGTCCTCGTCGTAGTCGGCGACCGTCGTGCCGTCGTCCACGCTACCGAGGCGGCTAATCGCGCCAGCCGCGAAGAGCATCGATTCAGCCAACGTCGTCTTTCCCGCTCCGCCGTGGCCCATCAGGACAACGTTACGCAGACGGTCAGACGTGTAAGACTTCATCGCTACCCCCTCATCTGCGGGGATAGTACGGCGCGGAGTGAAGGCCCGACAACGCTAGTGATACTGAGAAGGGATCGCCGGCCGTTCGAGCCAGCGGTGCAGCCGCCGTTCGCGCGGCCTCGGACGGCGCTGCGCTAGGCGCCGATCGCCGGGCGGAGGTCCAGAACCTCCAGTTGCAGTGCGCCGTCGCCGCGGAAATCGTCGCGGCGGAAGGTGTAGATCAGGTCTGCCGATTCGCCCTCGGGAACCGCGGCCGCGGCATTACGGAAGGAGATCGCGCGCCACGTGACGGCGCCCTCCTTCAGCACGAGCTGGAGGTGCTCGCCACCCTGCCCGACGCCACGGCTCTTCACGACGGAGACGTTGTGCGCCAGGAAGACGGGCGTCGGATTGCCGATCCCATGGGGACCGAGCAGGCCCAGCCACTGGATCAGCCGCCGGTCGACCACCTGCAGCGACAACTCCTCTTCGACCTCGAATGCCGGCAGCAGATCCTGCGGATCGATCGCGCTGGTCGCGTCCTCGATCAGGCGCTGCTTCAGCTCCGGGACGCGCGCTACGTCGAGGGTGAATCCGGCCGCCGCGCGGTGGCCGCCGAATCGCAGGAACAGGTCGGCGTGGCGCCGCAGCAGCGCCGTGATGTCGAAGGCGGGCAGCGAGCGACACGATCCTCGTGCCTCCCGATCGTCCGTCTGCATCACGATCGCCGGTCGGTGGTGCTGCTCGACCAGTCGCGAAGCCGCGAGGCCAATGATCCCCGAGGAGATCTCCGGCGAGGCGGCCACGATCAGCGCCGCTTCGAGGTCGGCCGCGCTCAGCCGGTCGTGCACGTCGGTGATCGCCGCCTGCGTGTCATCCCGCCGCGCGCGGTTCAGCTCGTCGAGCTGCTTCGCCAGCCGCTCGGCGTCCGAATCGTTGTCGGCCAGCATCAGATCGAGGGCGACCTGAGCGTGCAGCATCCGTCCCGCCGCGTTCAGCCGCGGCCCCAGCACCCACCCGAACGTGTCGACGTTCGCTGTACTGAGATCGACGTTCGACACCTTCGCGAGCGCGCGCAGACCGGGCCGCGTCGTCGTCCGGATCGCCTCCAGACCAAGCCGCACTAGATCGCGGTTCTCCGCGACCATCGGCGCGAGGTCGCAGACCGTCCCCAGGGCGACCAGCGCCCGGTGGGAGTCCGCGTCGTACGCCCGCCCGAAGTGGTCGTACAGATCGTGAATGACCTTGTAGGCCACCCCGACCGCCGCCGGCTCCGACCCGTACCGCGAATCGGTGAGCTTCGGGTTCACGAGCGCCAGCGCCGCCGGCAGCTCATCCGGCACGGTGTGGTGATCGATCACGATCACCTCCATGCCCAGACCGTTCGCCTCGGCCACCTCGACCGTCGACGAGGTACCGCAGTCGGCCGTCACGAGGAGCGTCGCGCCTCGGTCGGCAAGCTGTCGCACCGCGTTCACGTTCGGCCCGTAGCCCTCGAGGAACCGGTCGGGGATGTACGGCATCGGCTTCGCGCCAAGCTCGCGCAGCCCCTCCGTCAGGATCGTCGTCGAGGTCACGCCATCCACGTCGAAGTCGCCGAACACGGCCACCGTCTCGCCCGCACGACACGCCGCGGCCAGACGCAGCACCGCCACATCGAGGTTGGGCATCAGCCGCGGATCGGTCAGCTCCCCCGGACTACCGAGGTAGCGGCGCGCTTCCTCGGCGTTGTGTACCCCACGACGTGCGAGCAGACGCCGCATGAGCGGCGGCAGCCCCGCTCCTGCGTCCGCGAAGCCACTGAGGTCAGGATCGGGCATCAGGCGCCACAGGCGACCTGCTGAGCCGTGCGTGACGGTGCCGGTAAAGGGCGCGGGCCCGTCATCGCCGTTGGTTGGCGGCCGGCGCTTGATCGCGCCTTCCCACGGAGCCTGCTCGACGAGCGGTGTCTCCTGTGGCGGAGGAACGGTCACCGGCTATTCCGCGAAGCGCTTGAAGACCAGGGAGCTGTTGTGCCCGCCGAAGCCCATCGAGTTGGAGATGGCGTACTCGATCGGCACGTCGCGCGCGCCCTCGCTCACGTAGTCCAGATCGCACTCCGGGTCCGGCGTCACGAGGTTCCGCGTGCCGTGGATGCGCTGATCGCGGATCGACAGGATCGTCACGCCCGCCTCGATCGCCCCACCAGCACCGAGGGTGTGGCCGATCATCGACTTCGTCGCGGAGATCGGAATCGCCCCCGCCGCTTCGCCGAAGACCGTGCGCAGCGACATCGTCTCGAACTTGTCGTTCAGCGGTGTGCTGGTCGCGTGCGCGTTGATGTAGCCAACATCGCTCGCGTTGATCCCCGCCTTCTTCAGCGCGGCGTTCATCGCACGCGCCGCGCCCTCGCCGTTTTCCGAGGGCTGCGTGACGTGGAACGCGTCCGCCGATGCGCCGTAGCCCACCAGCTCCGCGATGATCGTCGCCCCGCGCTCCTGCGCGTGCTCGAGCGTCTCGAGGATCAGCGTGCCGGCGCCCTCCGCGAGGATGAACCCGTCGCGATCGAGGTCAAACGGGCGCGAGGCGTGTTCCGGGTTGTCGTTCTGCCCGGTCGACAGCGCGCGGGACGCCGCGAATGCCGCCACGGACATCCGGGTCACGCCCGCGTCCGTGCCACCGGTGATCATCGCCTTTGCGTCGCCGCGCCGCAGCACCTCGTACGCCGTGCCGATCGCGTCCGCGCCGGAGGCGCAGGCGCTCACCGTATTGACGTTCGGACCGCGCGCGCCGGTGCGGATCGAGACCTGTCCGGCGGCCATGTCGGAGATGAACATCGGGACCAGGAACGGCGAGACACTGCGGGCGCCCTTGTCGAAGAAGACGTGGAACTGATCCTCCAGCGTGCCGATGCCGCCGATGCCGGATCCGATCATGCAGCCGATCTCATCCGCCTCCGCGCGAACGTCGAGGCCGGACTGCTCCAGCGCCTCGTCGGTCGCGGCGATCGCGAGCTGGACGAAGCGGTCCATGCGGCGGGCATCCTTGCGGTTGAGCCAGTCGGTCGGCTCGAAGCCAGTCACCTCGCCGGCGATGGTGGACGGGAGGTCCGCCGCCTCGACCAGGGTGATCTGATCGATCCCGTTCCGGCCCTCGAGCATCGCGACCCAGCTCGCGTCGCGACCGATCCCAACCGGGGTCATCATTCCGATGCCCGTGACGACGACACGTGCCGTGTCCATCAATCGCCTCCCCAATGTCCGAAAATCAGCGCGGAGTTGTGTCCACCGAGGCCCACCGACGTACTCATCGCGTACTCGATCGGGGCTTCACGGGCGATGTTCGGGACGTAGTCCAGGTCGCAGTCCGGATCCGGCGTCGTGTAGTTGATCGTCGGCGGCGCGATCCCATGCTTGCAGGCCAGCACACAGATCACCGCCTCGACAGCGCCCGAGGCACCCATCATGTGGCCGTGCATCGCCTTCGTGCTGGAGACCATCACGCGATCGGCATCTTCGCCGAACACGTCGCGGATCGCCCGCGTCTCGACGCGGTCGTTGAGCGGCGTGCCGGTGCCGTGGGCGTTGATGTAGGAGATGCGATCCGGCGTCAGGTTCGCCCGACTGAGGGCGCGTCGCATCGCCTCGTTGATCCCGCGGCCATCCTCGGCGGCGGCCACCATGTCGAACGCGTCGTTGCTCGTCGCGGCGCCCATCCAGCGCGCGTAGATCTTCGCGCCCCGCGCCTGCGCGTGCTCCAGCGATTCGAGGATCAGCGTGCCGGCGCCCTCACCGAGGATGAAGCCGTTGCGATCCTTGTCGAAGGGCCGCACCGCCTGCGTCGGATCCTCGTGCGTCGCCAGCGCCTTCATCGCGTTGAAGCCGGCGTAGTAGATCGGCTGTAACGGCGCCTCGAAGCCGCCCGCGATCATCACCTCGGCCTCGCCGCGGGCGATCGTCTCCGCCGCTTCGCCCACCGCCGCGCCACCGGTGGCGCAGGCAGCGGTCACGGCGAAGTTCGGGCCGCGCGCACCGAGGGCGATCGCGACCAAGCCGGTCGCGGTGTCCGGCAGCATGCTCGTGATCAGGAACGGCGAGACCCGACGCGGCCCCTTCTCTTCGAGGATCCGCTGCTGCTCCACCATCAGGTGCGCGCCGCCGATGCCCGTGCCGAGCAGGATTCCGACCGAGTCCGGTCGCTCCGCGTTGATCTCAAGCTGCGCGTCGGCCACCGCTTCCTGCGCGGAGGCGATCGCGAAGGCGGTCGAGAGGTCGATCCGGCGCAGGATCTTCGCTTCCACGTGATCCGAGGGCTCGAAGCCGTCCACCTCGCCGGCGATCGGGTACTCGTACTGGGATGCGTCGAATCGGCTGATCAGGCCGATCCCGGAGCGGCCGGCGACGATGCTGTCCCAGCCGTCAGCGACGTTCTTTCCGACCGGGCTGATCATGCCCAGCCCCGTAACCACGACTTCGCGCGGCATCAGCGAGCGCTGGGGTGGGGAATGACCGAAATCGGGATCGGCTCTTCGCGCGCGTCGTCCAGCGACACCGCGGTGAGTTGGTCAGAGATGCGCTTCACCATGCGTGAGAGGACGTGACCGGGGCCCACCTCGATGTAGGTGTCGACGCCTTCGCTCTCCATCCGCTGAACGTTCTTCGTCCAGAAGACGGGAGAGCGGAGCTGCTCCTCGAATTCACGGCGGACCTCGGCGGCGGTCGACAGCAGGCGGGACGTGGCGTTGGAGACGATCGGTTGAAGCGGATCCGCGATCGGGATCTCGCGGATCACCCAGGCGAACTCTTCCGCCTGCTCGTTGTGCAGCGGGGTGTGACTGGAGACCTTCACCTTCAGGCGAATCGCGCGGCCTTGCAGGTCGCGGGCGCGGTCCATCGCGCGCTCCAGCGCCGCGACGTCGCCGCTGACCACGATCTGCGTGTCCAGGTTGTGGTTCGCGACATCGACGCGGTCCTCGGGCGACTGCGTTGCGTCCTCGCAGATCTGACGCACCACGTCGTACTCGAGGCCCAGAATCGAGGCCATGCCCACCGGGCGCGCCGCGTTGAACTCACTCATCAGGCGCGCGCGTTCGAGGATGATCAGCAGCGCATCCCGGAACGAGAGCGCCTCCGCGGCGACGGCAGCGCTGAACATGCCGAGCGAGTGACCGCCAAAGAGCCGTGGGCGCACGCGCTCACCCGCCTCGGAGAGCTTCTCGCGCATCGCGCGGAGGAAAGCGACCGAGGTCGTGACCATCGCCGGCTGTGTCGCGCGGGTCTCAGCGAGCTCGTCGATGTCCGATTCGAAGCAAACCTTCACCAGGTCGATACCGGTGAGGTCGCTGGCCTCTTCGTACGCGAGACGGGCGGCGGCGGAGTGTTCGTGGACGAGCTTGCCCATGCCCGGCGCCTGCGATCCCTGTCCCGGGAACAGCAGAGCAGTGGGATCGGTGTCGGAGGCGGCGCCTGCGGGCGCGTTCGTTGCGTCGCTCACGAGCGGCCTCCCGGCCGGGCAGAACCGCAAATGCGGCCCCTCGCCATACGGTTTCGCAGTGTAGCAAGGGGCTTCTGGCGACGTGAGAATTCGCCAGCGCGCCGCCGCTCTCGCGGCTGACCTTCGAGGACGCCCGTTAGAACGGCGATCCGCCACTGTCCGGCAGCCCGCCGGCATCGCCGAGGCCCGCCATCCCTGGCATGCCGCCGCCGCCCATCCCCCCAGCACCGCCCATACCGCCGAGGGCGCTAAAGTCCGGCAACCCAGCGCCGGCCCCCGTCGGCTCGAGCAGCCGGCGCGACTCGTGCAGCACGGCGAGCAAGTCTTGCGCCAGCCCCGCGGCGGTACCGTGGCTCTCCGCGACGCGGCGTCCGGCGTCCGCATGGACATAAACCGCTACCGCGGCCGCGTCGTACGGCGCGAGCCCCTGCGCGATCAGCCCCGCGATCAGACCGGCGAGCACGTCGCCGGTCCCGGCGGTCGCCAGCATCGCGTTCGCTGCCTCGGAGAGACGGGCCGTACCGTCCGGCGCCGCGATCACGGTGCAGGCGCCCTTCAACACCACGACGGAATTCGTGAGCTTCGCGTAGGCCGCGGCGGTGTCCAGGCGTGTCGCCTGGACCTGCTCGACGCTGGTGCCGGTCAGCCGCGCCATCTCGCCGGGGTGGGGCGTCAGCACGCGCGGTAGTGCGAGCCGCGTCCACCACTCCGGATCGTCCGCCAGCACGTTGAGCGCGTCGGCATCCAGCACCAGCGCCGACGGGCCATCGATGTCGTCGATGCCCGCGAGGAGGTGGCGGACGAAAGCGCGGCTCTCGTTGCTGAGCGACAGCCCGGGGCCCACGAGCAGCACGTTCGACCGGCCGCCGTTGAGCGCGCGCAACAGCGCGCGTGCCGCCGAAGCGTCCAGCGTGCCATCGGTCGATGGCAGCGGCTCGTGGATCACGTCCGGCAGCCCGTGCACGAGCAGCGGCTGGATCACCTCGGGGGCGGCGAGTTGCACGAGGCCGGCGCCGGACCGTGCGGCCGCTTCCGCGGCGAGCCGCGCGGCGCCCGGGTAGCGTCGCGATCCGGCGGCGATCGTGACCGTGCCGAACGTGCCCTTGTTCGCGTCGTCGCGCCGCTCCGGCATCACCGCCTTCAGGTCGCGCAGTCGTAGTTCCTCGAAGGGGAGATCGGCGGAAGCGGCCTTCGGGATGCCGATATCCACGGGGATCACCCGCCCGGCGTTCGCCCGCCCGGGAACCGAGTAGAGACCAACCTTGGCGAAGCCAAACGTCACCGTGGCGCTGGCGTTCACCGCGAGCGGATCCGCGTAGCCGCTATCCGCGTCGACGCCGGTCGGTACATCGAGGGCGAGAATCTGTGGCGCCGGGACGCGGCGTTCGGTCGCACGCAGGCGGCGCAGGATCTCCGCGAGCGCGCCCGCGATTGGCCGCTCGCGCGGTGATGCGCCGATCCCGAGCAGTGCGTCGATCACGGCCGAGGCATCGCGGAACAGCGCGTCGAGCCGCTCGAAGTTCGGGTCTTCCGCGACGGTGGTCCAGGGCACCTCGGACTCCAGCAGCGCCTGCCACTGCGGGTCGTCCTCCGCGCGCGGCTCCAGCAGGTAGACGTATGGGATCGCGCCGAACTGGACCAGGTGACGCGCCGCGACCAGGCCGTCGCCACCGTTGTTGCCGGGCCCAACCAGGATCAGGATGCCGCGCTGTTCGATCGCGCCGACCGCCATCCACGCTTCCTGCGCGGCGGCGATCCCCGCCTCCTCCATCAGTTGCTGTTCGCTAACGCCGGCCGCGACGGCCGCCGCTTCCAGTTGGCGCATCTGCGCGACGGTGACGAGTTTGCTCACGGTGCTGGACCTTCTCGGTGCTGCTGGGATTGGCGGTGCTGGTCGGGCTGCCCCGCGGGGCGAGACTACTTGCGGATCGGCGGGAGCACGTCCGGCAGGCGCTCCTCGCCGTCGTCGTCCACCAGCAACCCGCGCTGCTTGAGACGCGCGATCAGCCGAGGCCGCGCCTCCTCGGGCTCCTGCTCACGGATCCGCTGCGTGCAGACGACCGAGGCGACGGCGAACGAATCGAGGTGCGTCAGCGAAATGTCGATCGCCTCGAGGCCGATGAAGTCGGCGCGGGTACGCGCGCCGCCGTAGAGGTAGACAAGCGGTTTTCCTCGGCGGTCGGGGAGCACCTCGATTTCGCGCCAGGCGACGGAGCGGGCGCCGGTGCCCAGTGCCTTCATCACCGCCTCCTTGGCGGCGAAGCGGGCAGCCAGCTCGGGAACCCGACCGCGGCAAAACGCGGCCTCGGCGGGTGTGAAGACGCGGTGGATGAAGCGCTCCGGGTACTTCTTGAGCACCGCGCGCACGCGATCCAGTTCGATCATGTCGATGCCAACGGAATGTGTAGTCACGCCGCTGAATCTATCAGGGACGCTCACCCTCCGACGACGCCGCGCCGCCGCGCTCACCACCGCCACGAGGCCGCCGCGCACCATCCGAGGCGGCTGGGGACTGGCTGTGACGCGTGCGATACTCGCGCTTCGAGCAGGGCAGGGGGAACCGTGGCGGCACGCATTATCGATGGCAACGCGATTGCGGCGGAGGTACGCGCCGAGGTCGCCGCAGGCGTCGCGGAGCTGGTCGCCGCCGGGCGCCGCCCGCCGCACCTGACCGCCGTCCTCGTCGGTGACGACGCCGCGTCCGCGACCTACGTCCGCCTCAAGCACCGCGATTGCGCCGAGGTCGGGATGACCAGCGACACCGTCGCGCTCCCCGCGACCGCGACCCAGGCCGAGATCCTCGCGGTCGTCCGTGGCCTCAACGCGAACGACGCCGTCGACGGCGTGATCGTCCAGAAGCCATTACCGCCGGGTGTGGATGACGCTCTCGTCGACGCGACGCTGGATGCTGGCAAGGACGCGGATGGACTGGGGCCGACCAGCCTCGGCCGGCTCGTGCAGGGCGCGCCAGTGTTCATCCCCGCGACACCGTCCGGCATCCAGCAGTTGCTGCTGCGCAGCAGCATCGATCCCGCCGGGAAGCGGGTGGTGATTGTTGGGCGCTCGATCCTCGTCGGGCGGCCACTCGCCATGCTGCTCTCTGCGAAGGCGGCCGGTGCGAACGCGACGGTGACGATCGCGCACACCGGGACCAGCGACCTCGGCAGCGTCACCCGGGAGGCCGACATCCTCGTCGCTGCCGCTGGGCGGCGGAACCTGATCACGGCGGACATGGTCCAGCCGGGAGCGGTGGTGATCGATGTCGGGACGAACCGCGTCGACGACCCCTCGAAGAAGGCCGGCTTCCGCCTGGCGGGAGACGTGGACTTCGACGCGGTGAAGGAGATCGCCAGCGCGATCACGCCCGTGCCCGGTGGCGTCGGCCCGATGACCCGCGCGATGCTGATCGTGAACGCCCTGAAGGCGGCGCGAGCCGCGAGCTGAACTGCCGCGGCGCAAGCAGGACGTTCCTGCTGGTTCATCCAGCCGGGGCGTTCTCCATTCCCTTGAATCCGCTGTCCATGCGACGATGGAACGACGATGGACGAACTTCGACAGCGAGTCGCCGAGCTACTCGAGCGCGTGCGGGATGTGCAGGTGCGACTTTGACCTGCCCGCACAGGAACGCCGTCTAGCCGAACGCCGCGAGCAATCGCAGGCCCCCGATCTGTGGAACGACCAGAAGCGCGCGCAGCGCGTCATGAAGGAAATTGCACGCCTCGAACACCTCGTGAACACCTGGAACGTGCTGGAGACCGGCTCGAGTGACATCCAGGAGTTCCTCGCAATGGCCGAGGCGATCGACGACGAGGACGAGCTCGCGGCGTTGGCGCGGGACCTCGACGCCGAGCTGGTCAAGCTCGAGCGTGAGTTCGACGCCCTCGAGGTTGAGTTGACCCTCAGCGGCGACTACGACGACCGCAACGCGATGCTCGCGATTCACGCGGGCGCGGGCGGCACCGAGGCGCAGGACTGGGCGGAGATGATGCTCCGCATGTACCTGCGCTGGGCCGATCGGCACGGCTTCAAGACGGAAATTCTCTCGATCAGCAACGGCGATGAGGCCGGGCTGAAGTCCGTCGAGATCCGCATCGCAGGCGACAACACCTACGGCCTCCTCCGGTCCGAGCGCGGCGTCCACCGCCTGGTGCGCATCTCACCCTTCGACTCGTCCCATTCGCGCCACACCAGCTTCGCGCTGGTCGAGGTGATGCCCGAGGCCTCCGAGGGCGATATCAGCGTCGAGATCAACTCGGACGATCTGCGGATCGATACCTACCGCGCCAGCGGCAACGGTGGCCAGAACGTCCAGAAGAACGACACTGCGGTGCGGATCACACACATCCCCAGCGGGATTGTGGTCACCTGTCAGAATGAGCGATCGCAGAATCGAAACCGCGAGAGCGCGATGCTCGTACTGGAGTCACGGCTCCTCGAACTCGAGATCGAGCGTGTCGAAGCGGAACGGGCGGAGATCAAGGGCGTGCACGTGGACGCGGGCTGGGGCAACCAGATTCGTTCCTACGTGCTGCAGCCGTACCGGATGGTGAAAGACTTGCGCACCAGCACCGAGACCAGCGACACCGGCGCCGTCCTCGATGGCGCCATCGACGAGTTCATCTACGACTACCTGCGGAGCCAGGTCGGCATTGACGACACGGCCGTCGCCTCGTGATCCGCACCCCTGGCACCGCGAGGGTCGCGACTGCCCTCGGCCTATTCGCGCTGGCGCTGGCAGCGGTGCTGGCGATCGCCCCACAATCGGCGCGCGCGGGCAGCATCACGGCCGGCGAGACGCGGATCGAGAGCGCGGATCCGCGCGAAGTCAGCTTCCGCGTGAGCGTCGAAGCGCCGTCGAGCCTGGAGTCGGCCCGCTTCATCTACAAAGTGCTCAACCCGGACGGCAATGTCGGTGGCGGCGGGGTCGCGGAGTTCGTTCCGGCAACTCGGACCGACGTCACCTTCACGCTCGGGACCGTCACCGCCAGCCGCTACATCCCGGTCGGCTCCGAATTCGTGATCCAGTGGGAACTGACCGATCGCGACGGCACGAAGGTGACCACCGACGAGGAGTCGTTCGTCTTCCTCGACGGCCGCTACGACTGGCAGAACCGCACCGAAGGCGCCGTCACCGTCTACTGGTATGGCAGCAACCAGGATCGCGCCGACCTCGCCTTCGAGGCCACACGCTCATCGCTGGCGGACACCGAGGCCCTGCTCGAGGCGACCGTCGAATACCCCGTCAAGGTCATGGTCTGGGCGTCCGAGTCCGATGGCGATCTGGCGCGACAGCCGCGCGGTGAGACCTTCGACTCGCAGGTCGTGACTGGCGGTCAGCGCGTCGCGCCTGATCTGATCTTCGTCTTCACCCCGGATGTTGACGTGATCCGCCACGAAACCGCGCACATCGTCACCAAGGTGGCTGGCGACGGAGCGTTCACCCGCGTGCCGTCCTGGCTCGACGAGGGCACCGCGGTCTACATGCAGAACACCCCGGGCTCCGGCTATAGCTCGGCGATCCGCTTCGCCATCGAGACCGGCGCGCCGCTCAACCTGCGATCGCTCCAGTCGCCCGCCAACGAGGCGAGCCTCATCAACCTCTTCTACGGACAGTCCTGGTCGACCGTCGACTTCATGGTCTCGAACTTCGGCGAGGAAGCATTTGCCGAGGTCTACCGCACCATCAAGGCCGGTTCGCCGACCGACGACGCGTTGATGGCCGTCTACGGCGTCGATCAGAACGGCCTCTACAACCTCTGGCGCGAGGCCAACGGCATGACGGCGATCGACTTCGGTTCGAGCGCTGCCGGCACGGCCGTGCCGGGCGCCGAGGCGACGCGTGCGCCACTGGCGATCCCGACCTCGGTCGCGGCGGCGCCGCGCAGCGGAGCGGGGGCGGCTGGGACCGCCACGTCTGGCGCATCCGGGGCCGACAGCAGCGACGGCGGAAGCGATGGCGGGAGCGGAGCAAGCGGGATCATCGTCGCGCTCGTGACCCTGCTGATCGTCGCGGCCCTGGGTGGCAGCGCCTTCGCGCTGTCCCGCCGAGGGCGCGCCTAACCGCCGAGGGCCTGACCAACTCGCGCCAGAGCGGCGAGCGGCGGATCGGCTAGCGCCCCGGGATGATCAGACCACCCGGTGATGCCTGGCCACCCGCGTTCCCCGGTGTCGGGGCAGTCATGCCGCCCGTCCCCTGCTCCCGCTGCGCGGCTTCGCGTGCTCGCTGGATCGCCTGCTCCTCGGTGAGGAACTCGGAGGCAAGGACGCGGTCGCGAATCACGGCGTCGGTGTTGCCCGCGATCACCCGCTGAATCTGCTCGAGCAGCGGCGCATCGTCCCAGGCCCCGGAGAAGCGTCGGCCGTTGATGCTCACAATCGGCACCTCCGTGACCGCCCGCTGGCTGGCAAGCACCGGGAGTTCGGCGATCTCCGTCAGTTGCAGCTTGATCGCCTTCGACTCGACCGCGAATGCGCCGAGCAGACGCGCCATGTGCGCTGAATAGGGGTCGTAGGGCGCCAGCATCGCCTCGATCTCGACCGCTCCGAGTTCGGCGGCGCCGATACGCGTCTCCTCCGGCAGCGGCGCTTCGCCGCGCGAGAGGAACCAGATGATGTCGAGGAGCGCCGGGAAGAGCAGCCCGGAGAACAGCCCCACGAGGCGGATCGACCGCCCGTTCCCGCGCAGGATCGTCGTTGGCGCGAGCGTGATCCCCGCCTCCTCGGCGCGCGACGCGTGCTTATCGAGGTCGTAGGCGGTGATCCGCAGCGCGGGGTGCAGGCTGCCCAGTTGGCGCGCCAGTTCCAGCGCGTCGCCACAGTGGTTGCAGGTGTCGCGGTCCGTGCGCACCAGCCCAGACTCCTGGCGCGTCCAGACGTCGAAGCTGACCGGCGCCGCCATGCGCTGAGACAGGTACTGCGCGACCTGGGTCGCATCCTCGCGGTCCATCGGGCTCGCCGGCTTGACCATGGTCCTCGACCCTCCTCGACGCCTCGCGCTGCGCGCAATGGACGCGGGCTACTGGGCGCTCGTTTCCTCCGCCAGCAGCCGACGTGCAGTGTCGACCCGTTGTGCCACAGTGACCAGCGTCACTACCGCAAGGATCCAGAGCGCGGGGCGCAGCAGCCCCAGGATCAGCGCCGCCCCCGTGAGGATCACCCGTTCCGGGCGCGTGAACAGCCCGCTGGTCATCGAAACGTCGAGGCCCTCGGCGCGCGCGCGCACGTACGACACTAGGATCGACCCAACCACCGCCGCGAACGCGAGGATCGTCTCCTCCTGGTTCCCGCGATCCAGCTCGTAGACCAGGATCCCGCCGAGCACGACCGCCTCGGAGAGCCGGTCGAGCACCGAGTCGAACAGCGCCCCGAACGGCGTCGCCTTCCCCGTCGCCCGCGCGACCGCCCCGTCGAACATGTCGAGCCCGCCAAACACCAGCACCAGCACCCCACCGAGGAGCAGCCGCCCATCGGCGACCGCGACGGCCGCCGCGATGCTCCCAAGCAGCCCGGCCACCGTAATCATGTTTGGGGTCACTCCCAGCGCGACGAACACACCGACGATCGGCGCGAGGCGTTCCGCGGAGATGCGGGTCGGGAGGAGCTTCATCCGGCGTGTATTTCGTTGGTGCGCGAGTGGTCAGCGAGGGCGAGTCGGCGGCGGCGATCGGTCATGCGCGCATCAGGCGGCGCAGTCGCGCGCGTGCGCGTGCCTGCTCCCAGGTGTGGTGCTGATCCAGCAGTCGGTCGTAGTAGGAGAGGAGCTGCTGCGTCACGCGCGGCCAGGAGTAGTCCTCCACGCGCACCCGGCCACCCTCGGCCAGCGCGTCGCGCTTGGATTTGTCGCGGACCAGCAGCGTGAGCGCATCGGCAAGGCCGAGCGTGTCCTTCGGGCGGACCAACAACCCATCGACGCCGTGCGTCACCACCGAGGCGTAACCCTCGATGTTCGACGCGACGATCGGGAGGCCCGCAGCCATGGCTTCGAGAATGACATATCCCTGTGACTCATTCCCGAGCGCTGGCGCGCAGAAAATGTGCGAGCTGCGATGGTAGCGGGGGAGTTGCTCGTTTGAGGGCCCCGGCGCGAAGACGATGTTGCGCTGACCGCTGTGGCGCACGGAAGCCTCGTAGCGACGCCGGGTGCGGGAGTCTGGACCGACGATGATCAGTCGGGTGTTGGGATCGCGGGCGTTGACTACGCCGAAAGCACGGATCAGGTAGGCGAGACCCTTCCGTTTCTCCGCGCGCCCGACGTAGAGGATGTTGATCAGGTTGTCGTCGAACTCGGCGAGCGGTTCGAGCAGTGGGTTCGCGAACCGCTCGATATCAAGGCCATTCGGGATCACGTTGTAAAAGCCGGGGAAGTACTCGCCGACGTACTGCGCGGCCGGCGGCGAAACGGCGATCTTGCCGTCCAGTTCGCGGAACCAGCGCTTGAGCAGGCGGCGGCCGTAGCCGTACAGGCGGTTGCCACCGTCCTTGCGGGCGTGGAACGTGCCGACGTTGATCACCCGATCGTTCGCGGCCTTCGAGTGGCGAAGGACGTGGATCGGAAGGACCGGCATCAGCGGCTCATGGACGTGCACTACATCGAAGTGTTCCTCTTCCAGGAATCGCTTCACCTGGTGCCCGAGCGTGGGATTGAGGGCGATGCGAGCTGTGGAGCCGGACGCGGGGACAGAGATCGGGCGCCCCATGACGCGCACCCGAGGGTCGGCGACCCGCCCACTCGCGGGCGCGAGGATCAGCACCTCGTGGCCGCGTGCCGCGAACTCCTCGGCCAGTTGGCCGATGTGGCCATTGACCCCGCCGGGCGTGAGCCAGTCGTAGGGCGATACAAGTGCGATCTTCATCGCGATCCCCCTAACGCAAGCCGTTCGGCCCAGGCGGGCACCGATCGGCGCGAGGCAAACCCGACCTCGCGGCCGCGTTGTTCGGCGATACGTCGCCAGCCGATCTGACGGAGTGGTGCGCGCTGCCCCCGGCCCGCCCGCGCGGTCCCGTTTTCGATGGCAACACGGAGTTCGGCTGCCCGCACGGCGGGACGCAGCGTACCCGGGAAGAGTGTATAGGCGCTTGCGATCCGTTCGGCGAACACTGCGTTGCTCGCCCCGATCTCGGCCAGGTGATAGCGCTTCGCGTTCAACTCCAGCGCGCGCGCCGCTCCGGAGCTGGCCCGCGCGGAGCCGCTGGCGACCTGGATCGCATCCGGGTGGATCGCCGGATCGTCCGAGCTGAGCAGCGCCTCGAGGTCCGCGCGACCGATTGAGCGCCGCCAGCGTGCGAACGGGTGCGGCACGATCGCGAGTCCACCGAGGCGGTGAATAGCCTCGATCGTGTGTGCGGCGGACGCGCCCGCAGGCACGGCCTCCTCGACCCAGAGCGCCAGGAGCGGGCCGTCGGTGCTCGTAACCAGCATCCCCGGCACCACCTCGAAACTGAGCCCGTCGCGGACCGCCCGCTCGCGGGCATCGAGGGAACTGTCGATCCGATCGCGGTCGGCGATTGCGATCAAATCGAGTTCGGCGCGTTGCTCGGTGCGCTGAAGAATCGCTTCGAGGTCGGCCGCGCCCTCGCCCCGGTTGGTTTCAACATGGAGATCAGCGCGGCCGAAGCGGATGTCGGTGGTGAGGAGGGAGGCGATCGAGGGACGTTCGTCCCGATACGTGCTCATGACGCGGCCATTGTACGGAGTGGGTCCAGTGCTGATGGTCGTTGTGGCAGGTGACCCGATGCTGGTCCGAATCCGGCGTGCGATGGAGGGGCAAGCTCGATACCCTGCGCTGCTCGCGGGAGCGGCAAGCCGGCGAGCAACGGCGATTACTGGACGGGGACATGCGATGGCGGACGAGGCACCAACGAAGCGAACGCGGCTGCGGCGATCACCGACGCGTGGGTGCTACGACCGGGCAGCGATCGACGCGATCCTCGATGGGGGCGTCCTCTGCCACGTGGGCTACGTGATCGACGGGCAGCCGATGGTGACGCCCACGCTGTACTGGCGCGAGGGTGACCGCGTGTACTGGCACGGATCGAGCGCCAGCAACATGCTTCGCGCCGCCGAGGGCGCCCCCGTCTGCCTCACCGTGAGCCACCTGGACGGCCTGGTACTGGCGCGCTCCGGCTTCCATCACTCCGTGAACTACCGTTCGGTGATGCTGTTGGGCGAGGCCCGCATCGAGGACACGGCGAAGCGCCCGGAACTCCTCGATCGGTTCATCGAAGAGCTGGTCCCCGGTCGCGCGGCGACGCTGCGCCAGCCGACCGAGCAGGAGTTGAAAGCGACGACGATCCTCAGCATCGCGATCGACGAGGTATCCGCGAAGGTTCGCACCGGCGGCCCGATCGACGAGCCTGAGGACTACGAGTTGCCAATCTGGGCGGGCGTGGTGCCGCTGCACCAGACGATCGACGCGGCGATCCCGGACGACCGCCTGCTCCCGGGCGTCGAGCTGCCGGAACACGTCACCTCGCTGAGCGAGGTGCGCTGGGCGCAGCCGGCATCGGTGCCGCCAGCCTAGCGGGAGCGGTCACCCGAATCGGGCGTCAGCCCGTAGGTCCAGATCGGGCTGAGCGGGAACCATTGATCCGGAGCGGAGCGGATGCCGTCCTCGATCGCCGCGAGCACGCTCCGCATGCCGGCCTCGATGTCCGCGCCGCGCTCGCCGGAGCCGGCGCCGCGGGTGAGGACCGCGACCTCGTGGAGCGCGATCCAGTAGCGCCCCGTGCCGGACCGCGTCACGAACCCGACCACGATCGCGGCGCCCGTCAGCCACGCCAGTTCGACGGCGCCTCGAGGCATCGCGGCGCGCTCCCCAAAGAACGGGAACGGCTCGCCCGTCCCGAGCACATCGCGGTCGACGAGCATGCCGAGGACCCCGCCGCAGCGAAGCTGCTCCAAGGCCTCGCGCACGCCATGGCGATCGGCGGGGACGAAGCGGACGCCGCTGTGTCCGCGGACGCCGTGCACGAAGTCGTTGAGCGCTGGAGGCGCCAGCCGTTCGGTGAGCACCATGATCGGAAAGAGCGGCGCCAGCGCCGGGGCGATGAATTCGGGATTACCGAGGTGCGCCGACGCGAGGATCACGCCGCGCCCCCGATCGTAGGCGCGGAAGAGCGCGTCGATGCCTTCGAGGGCATCGACCTGATCGAAGACGGCGTCCGGTCGCAGCCGCGCGGTGCGCGCGAAGTCGACGTAGTAAAGCGCGGCGCTGCAGACGGCGCCGCGCGCGGCGCGATCGATGGCGCTCCTCGGTGTCGCGGCCGGGTAGACGTGGCGCATGTGATCGCGGGTCGTGCGACGCAGCCTACCGGAGGCGAACCACGCCACGGTGCCGGCGGCACGCGCGAGGGCGTAGAGGATCGCTGTCGGCACCCGATCGCCGACGCGCACGAGCAGTTGAAGCAACCGCAGTCGGATCACCGGTAACGACTCCCGAGGCTAGGCGGACGCGGCGGCATCGGCGGTCCAGAGGTGACGGAAGATGTACCACTGGTCGGGACGCCGTCGGACCATCGTCTCCAGGTAGCCGAAGATCGCCTGGGTGAGCGCGGGCACATCAACGTCATTGTCGCCGGTCGGCTCGAATGCCACTGGCTCGATCCAGGCCTCGATGCGGTCGCTCCACGGCGCGTGGCGCGGGAGCGCGGCCACAACGACCGAGGCGCCCGTCCGCAGCGCGAGTCTGGCGACGCCGTCCGGGACGCTGATCGCATCACCGAAGAACTGGACCGTGACGCCGCCACTGGGTGGCGCGGGTATATCGGCAAGGGCGGCGATCACGTCGTTGCGCCGCAGCGCGCGAATGATGCCCGGCCCCATTCGCTCGGCGGCAAGCACGGTCATCCCGAGGTGGGTGCGGGAGTCGCGCACGAGCTGATCGACGCGCGGATTGTTGAAGCTGTCCGCGACGACCGTGATCGGGAATCCGGCGAGTGCAAGCGCGGCGGCGCCAAGGTCCCAGTTCCCGAGGTGCATCGTCACGAAGACGATCCCGTTGCCGTTGCGCAGGGCCTCGAGGTCCGCCCAGCGATCGAAGATGACGCGCCGGCGGGTGTCCTCGGGGGTCGCGCTCATCGAGCGGAGGAAGTCGATCAGGAAGACGGCGTAGTTGCCGAATGACTGACGCGCGATGCGGCGCGCCGCGGCGTCGTCACCGCTGGTGACGTGCCGCATGTTGGCAATGCAGCGCCGTCTACCGCCGAACCACAGCCAGTAGGTCAGGGTGCCCGCACCGCGGGCGAGCGCGTAGCTCACCCGCAACGGGACGATATTCGCGAGCGCGGTCCCGGCGCGTATGGCCAACCAGAGCAACATGCTCCGTAGTCTGCGTGACGAGACCGTCCGTCGCTACGACTTCGTCGGTTCGCGGCTGCCAATCCCCTGACCGCGGCGCGGCGTCTACGCCGGCGGTACTACCCGGTACGGGTGCCAGGCGCCGACGACCAAACCCTGATCGAGGAGCGCGAGCAGCTCGCCGTCCGGGCCGTAGCAGCGGGCGCGGCGGGGCTTGCCTTCGGCCAGCGGGGGCGCGACGTAGCCGGGCCTCGGCATCGCGATGATGTCGCGGCCCTGGCGAATGTCCGAGGCGTCACGCCGTCCGACGATTACGGCCGGCCACTTCGTGAGCACCGCATCGAGCGCGTGCACGAGATCGTTCGTCTCGCCCGCCTCGAGCAGTTCGCAGGCACGGTCGAGCGGCGTCGCCTGGCTGACGACGAACGTACCGACGGCCGTGCGTTCGAGGCCGTCGAGGTGTGCCCCCACGCCAAGCGCGGCGCCGAGGTCGTGCGCGAGCGAGCGGACGTAGAAGCCACGGCTGCACTTGATGTCCACGACGATCGATGGGCGCTTCGGATCACTGCGGTCCAACTCGCCAACCGCGAGGTCGTAGACCGTCACCGGGCGGGCGTCGAGCTCCATTGGCTCGCCGCGGCGGGCGGCACGGTACGCCGGCTCGCCACCGCGTTTGACGGCGCTGAAGGCAGGCGGAACCTGCTGGATGAGGCCTCGGAACTGGTCGAGTTGCGCCTCGATCGCCTCGCGGGTCACCTCCGAGGCGTCGCATTCGGAAACCACCTCGCCGTCGGAGTCATAGGTATCGGTGGCGGCGCCAAAGCGGATCACGCCGCGGTAGGCCTTGTGCGCGTCAACCAGCTCCTCGATCAGCTTCGTGGCATCGCCGATCGCGATCGGGAGGACGCCGGTCGCCGCCGGGTCGAGCGTGCCGGCGTGACCGACCTTGCGGATGCCGGCGGCGCGCCGAATGTGCCGCACCACATCGAACGAAGTGATGCCAGCCGGCTTGTCGATGTTCAGGAACCCGCGCAGTGCCATTGGTTACCGCGCTGTCGCTTGTGCTGCCATTCGGATGCGCGCGGTCGCCTGCGCTGCGATTCCGTCGCGCTCGCTTGTCTGTTGGGCCATCGGTTAGAGCTCGCGGCCTTCGCTGCGCGCAACGTCGCGCATGATTGCGGTCAGGCGTTCGGCCTCTTCCATCGACCGGTCATGTGCGAAGCGCAGGCGCGGAACGCGGCGGAGGTGGACCTCCTTGGAGATCTCGCGGTGGAGGAATCCCTCGCTGTGGCGAAGTCCCTCCATCACCTCTTCGCGCAGTGTGTCGTCGCCCAGGACGCTGATGTGCACGGTCGCGTGGGCGAAGTCCGGTGTGACCTCGACGCGGGTGATCGAGACCATGACGTTGGTCAGCGCGGGGTGCTTGAGGCGTCGTCGGATCAGATCCGCGAGCACGCTCTGGATCAGGTCGCCGACCTGTTCGGTGCGCCTGCTCATAGGGCTACTCCGTAGCGCCACCGCGGGCACGCGCCCGCGGTCACCCGGTCGGTGATTAGCGCGTGCGCTCCATGCGGAAGGCTACGATTTCGTCGCCTTCCTGGAAGTCGGTGAAGCCGTCGATCTGGATGCCGCACTCGAGGCCGGTCGCGACCTCTCGGACGTCATCGTCGAAGCGCTTGAGGCTGGAGAACGGGCCTTCGAAGATCATCTCGCCGCCGCGCATGACGCGCGCGCGGGAGGAGCGGAGCACCGTGCCGTCGCGCACGTACGAGCCCGCGATCGCGTTGCGGCGACCGAGGCGGAAGATCTGGCGGACCTCGATGAGCGCGTCCTGTCGCTCCTCGTAGATCGGCTCAAGCATCCCCTGCACGGCTTTTTCGACGTCTTGGATGATGTCGTAAATGATGCTGTAGAGGCGGATCTCCACGCCCTCTTGGTCGGCGAGGCGCTTGGCGCCGGTCTCCGGCTCCACGTTGAAGCCGATGATCACGCCCTTCGAGGCAACGGCGAGCTGCACGTCCGACTCGTTGATCGAGCCGACCGAGGCGTGAATGACCTTCGTCTTCACCTCGTCGACGCTCAGATCGTCGAGCGTGTCGACGAGCGGCTCGAGCGAACCCTGAACATCGGCCTTGAGCACGATGTTCATGTCCTTAACGTTGCCCTTGTGGATCTCGCCGAAGAGCGAATCCAGCGTGACCATTTCACGCTCGGCGCCGCTGGCAACCAGTTCGCGCTGACGATCCTCGGCCTCGCGCTTGGCGACCTTGTCGCTCGCGCGGACCTCGAAGCGCTCGCCAGCCGGCGGCACGTCGTTGAGGCCCATGACCTCGACGGGGGTGGCCGGTCCGGCTTCCTTGATGCGGTTGCCCTCGTGATCGGTCATCGCGCGGATGCGACCGGAGGTCAGGCCGCAGATAATCGCGTCGCCCTGGCGCAGCGTGCCGCTCTGGACCAGCAGCGTCGCCACGACGCCGCGCTGACGGTCGCTGGCTGATTCGAGGACGATGCCAATTGCGTCCCGCTGCGGGTTCGCTTTCGGCTGGTCGAGGTCTGAGACGAGCAACACGCTCTCGAGGAGTTCGTCGATCCCGGTCGCCTTGAGGGCGGAGATCGGGACGACGACCTGGTCACCACCGAAGTCCTCGGGGACGAGACCAATCTCCGTGAGCTGGGTGCGCGCGCGATCGATGTCCGCGTTCGGCGCGTCGATCTTGTTGATCGCGACGACCATCGGCACGCCGGCGGCGCGCACGTGATCAATCGCTTCGCGCGACTGAGGCATCAGGCCGTCGTCCGCGGCGATCACGATGATCGCGACGTCCGTCACCTGCGCGCCACGGGCGCGCATCTGGCTGAAGGCCTCGTGGCCGGGGGTGTCAATGAAGGTGATCAAGCGGCCGTCAGGCGCCGTGGCCTGGTAGGCGCCGATGTGCTGGGTGATGCCGCCGGCCTCGGAATCCACGACCTTCGCGCGGCGGATCGTGTCCAGCAGCGTGGTCTTGCCGTGGTCAACGTGGCCGAGCACGGTGACGATCGGGGGGCGTGGTACGAGGTTCGGGTCGTCGTCCTCGACCAGGCGCATGGAGGTGGAGGGGCGCTCGACGCCTGCTTCGGCGGCGATCTCCGAAGCGGTCGGCTCGCGATCCTCTTCTTCGGGCTCGAAGCCGAGGTCGGCGGCGACGACGGCAGCCGTGTCGAAGTCCACGACCTGGTTGATCGTGGCCATCACGCCGTTCTTCATCAGCTCTTTGATGACGTCAACGGCTGTGACGTTGAGGGCCGTCGCAAGGTCGCCGACGACGATCGCCTGCGGCAGGCGGACCGTGGTTGTCGGTTGGGTCATCGTGCTCGCTCTCTGGGCCGCTGCCGGCTCGTAGTGGTGCGGTGGCCGGGATCGGACCCCGGTTCGTTAGCCTTCGTCTTCGTCGTCCGGCTCATCGAGGTCGCCCGCGAGGAATTCCTCACCGTGCAACGCGGCCTCGATCTCGTCCTCTTCGTATTCGTCGAAGGCGGGACGGCGTCCACGACGCTCTGGACGGGCGGCACGCGGGGCCGGGGTGCCACCACGACGGCGGCGGCCACGGCTCTCGCGCTCGCGCTCTTCCTCTTCTTCCTGGACCTGGCGCTCGCGAATGTCATCGCCGAAGCGGAGACCGAGCGGCTCGTCGCGGCGTCGCGGCGTCGCGGGGGCCTCTTCGACCGGAGCTTCGGTGACCTGCGCCGCTGGCTGCTCTTCCACGAACTCCGCGAGGATCTCCTGCTCGGGGGTGAGCCGAGCCTCCTCCTCCGCCGCGGGGACCGCGATCGGCTCGGCGGTGGCGTGTGCACCCTCGCCCGGCAGGCCGGGGCGCGCGTAGTCCGGACCGGTGGGCAGCGGAGCGAGTTCTGCCGTGGACGGGATCGCGGCGTGCTCGCGCACGAGGATCGGGTCCATGTTCGGCTCCGGCGGCGGGTATAGGTCCTCGCCCCCAGTGATCATCGCGCCCTCGCCGCGGATGTCGATCCGGTAACCGGTCAGCTTCGCGGCGAGTCGGGCGTTCTGGCCCTCCTTGCCGATGGCGAGGCTGAGCTGTCGGTCAGGGACCGCGATGAACGCGGTGTGCGTGTCTTCGTCGACGTTGATCGACACCACCTCGGCAGGGCTGAGGGCGTTTGCGACGTACGCCATATCGTTCGGGTCCCAGCGGATCACGTCGATGCGTTCGCCGCTGAGTTCGTTGACGATGTTCTGGATGCGGGCGCCGCGGACGCCGACGACGGCGCCGATTGGATCGACGCCTTCCTGGCGGGAGATCACCGCGACCTTGGTGCGGTACCCGGGCTCACGGGCGACGCCCATGATCTCGATGGTCCCGCGCGCGATCTCCGGGACTTCCAGCTCAAAGAGCCGGCGGAGCAGTTCCGGGGCGGCGCGGGAGACGACAACCTGCGGGCCGCGTGTCGCGCGGTAGACCTCTTTGACGTAAACGCGCAGCCGCTGGCTGATGCGGTAGTGCTCGGCGCGGATCTGCTCGGAATAGGGCAGCACGGCCTCGGTCCGGCCCAGGTCCAGGATTACCTGCTGGCGTCCGCGCTCCACGCGCAGAACCGTGCCAGAGACGATCTCGCCTTCCTTGCCGGTGAAGTCCTCGAAAACCGAGTCGCGCTCAGCCTCGCGGAGCCGTTGGAGCACGACCTGCTTCGCGGTCTGGGCGGCGATGCGCCCGGTCTGCGGTCCGGATTCGATCGGACGGCGAACGACGTCGCCGATCTTCGCGTCGGCGAAGCCCAGTTCCTTCGCGCGCTCCGGGGAGAGCTGGATCTCGTCATCCTCGATCTCGTCGTCGTCGGTGATCGCCCAGGTACGCCAGGCCTCGATGTCACCATCGACGCGGTCGATCGATACCTCGATCTCGGCGTACTGAAGTTCGTCCTTCTTGAACGCGGATGCCATCGCTGCTTCAACGGCGCTAAACACCGCGTCAGCGTTGAGGTTTTTTTCAGCGGAGAGCTGTGTGATGGCGGAGACGAAGTCGTTCTTCATGCGCTGTCGTGCGCTCCTGAGGCGACCCGAGCCGTGGACGGCCACCCGGCGTCGGGAACTGGCGGTGGTCAACAAAAAACGTGGGCACGGCGCCCACGTCTCTAGAAGTAGAGGCCGTGCGAGGTGTCATCGTAACACCCGCGCGCTCGCCGCCTCAAGGCATCGACGTGAGGGCGCGCACTGACGAGGTCCAACGCGACCCGATCGGGCCCGGCACGCCGCTTGGTCGCCAGATCAGACGACGAGCGCGGCGAGCAGCTCCGCGCGGATCGCCCGCACACGCGCGACGACCTCGTCACGCGGTACCTGCTCGGCTTCCTCGGCGTCCCGACGCTTCAGCTCCACCACGCCCGCCTTCAGATTCCGCGGCGAGACGGTGAGACGAATCGGGATGCCGATCAGATCGGCGTCGTTGAACTTGATACCAGGCGACTCGTCCCGATCGTCGAAGAGCACGTCCACGCCCGCGTCTTGGAACTCGGTGTACAGCGTCTCCGCGTCCGCGCCGACCGCTTCATCGCGCGTCAGACTCAGACCGACCAGGTGCACGTCGTACGGGGCGACCGAGGCCGGCCAGACGATGCCGGCGTCGTCGTGGTGCTCCTCAACCGCGGCGGCGACGATTCGCTCCACGCCGATGCCGTAACAGCCCATCGTCGGCATCACGTGCTCGCCCGTCTCATCGAGCACGGTGACGTTGAACGGCAGGGTGTAGGTCATGCCGAGCCGGAAGACGTGCCCCATCTCGATTCCGCGTCGCGAGCGGAGCGGGGCGGTGACACCGTCCGGGCAGTGCGCGCAGAGGTGGCCTGCCTCGGCAAGCGCGATGTCGTCCACGAGGTCGGCGGTCCAGTCGCGCCCGTAGTTCGTGTTGCGCAGGTGGAAGCCGCTCTTGTTGGCACCGGCGACGAGGTTGGGCGACCCAAGGATGGAAACGTCCGCGACGATCTTCAGCGCCTGATTCACGCCGATCGGCGATGCGTATCCCGCGACCAGGCCGTAGGCGTTGATCTGCGCGTCAGTCATCGCCTCGAGCGCCCGCGCGTCGAGGATGTTCATCAGCTTGACCTCGTTCACGTCGAGGTCCCCACGGATCACGGCGAAGACAGGGAACGAATCGCCACCGGTACGCGGTTCAGCCATCACGAAGACGGCCTTCGCGGTCTGGCGTGCCTCGACGCCCAGGAACTCGGCGAGCGCGTCGATCGTCGTGATGCCGGGGGTCGCGACTTCCTCGAGCGGCGACGCGTCGCCCTCGATCGCGGGTGGGCGGACGAAGTCCGCCTTCTCCTGGTTGGCGGCGTAGCCGCACTCCTCGCAGAGCAGGATCGTGTCCTCGCCGGTGTCGGTGAGGAAGATGAACTCCTGCGATCCCTTGCCGCCGATCGCGCCGGAATCGGCCTCGACGGCGACGGTCGGAATCCCGCAGCGCGCGAAGATGCGGCGATACGCCTCGAACATCGCGTCGTAGGAGACGTCGAGGCCCGCGTCGTTCACGTCGAACGAGTAGGCGTCCTTCATTGTGAACTCGCGGACGCGCACCAGGCCGTTGCGCGGGCGCGTCTCGTCGCGGAGCTTCGTCTGGATCTGGTAGAGCGTGACCGGCAGATCACGGTAGGAGTTGGCGTGATCCTGGAAGAGCTTCGTGATCACCTCTTCGTGCGTCGGCCCCAGCACCATCGCGCGCTCGCGCTTGTCCTGGAGCTGGAAGAGCACGTCCGCCATCGTCTGCGCGCGGCCGGACTGCTCCCAGATCTCGGCGGGTTGAATCGTCGGCAGCAGCACTTCCTGGCCGCCGGCGCGATCCATCTCCTCGCGGATGACTTGCTCGATGCGCCGCTTCACCCGGCGACCCAGCGGCATGTACGAGTACACGCCGGCCATGAGCTGATCGACGAAGGAGCCCCGCACGAGGAGCTGGTGCGCGATCGTGTCCGCATCCGCGGGCGCTTCGCGCA
This sequence comes from Chloroflexota bacterium, assembly GCA_009391845.1. The sequence goes on from QWJG01000001.1 coordinate 59,079, forward strand.
GGGTGTGTCCGAACTGCCGTGACATTCGCATGGCGGCGAGGATAGGGGTGCGCCGGACCGTGAACAATGCGGCGATACCCACCACACACCCCGAATCACCGGTCATATACTGCGCCGAACAGGAGCTGCCCCATGTGTGTGATGGTCACCCGTGCCCGGGGGACGGCAGCGCGGCCGTCGCGCGGACCTCTCTCAGCACTTCCTTCGTAACCAGGGACTGGTGCGGACGCTGATCCGCCAATCCGAGCTGCGCCCCACCGATCTCGTCGTGGAGATCGGTGCTGGCACCGGCGTGCTCACGGCTGCGCTGGCCGCCTTCACCCGCGAGGTCCATGCGATCGAGGTCGATCCGTACCTCGTCGCCGGACTGCACGCACGGTTCGCCAGCCAGCGGAACGTGCACGTACGCGGCGAAGACTTCTTCGACGCACGGCTGCCCGACGCTCCTTATGCGGTCTTCGCCAATGTGCCGTTCAACCGCACCGCCGATGTCGTGCGTCGGCTGACCACCGCTCCGTTGCCACCGGAGGATGCCTACCTCGTGGTCCAGTTCGAGGCTGCCGCGCGGTTCGCCGGACGCCCGTACGCGCCGGAGTCGGTCGCCTCGTTGTCGCTGCACCCGTGGTGGCACCTGGAGATCGTGCACTGGTTTCGACGGACGGACTTCTCGCCGCCGCCGGCGGTGGACGCGGTGCTGCTCCACCTCGCGCGGCGACCGCGGCCGCTGATCGCCGACGCCGAGCGCCCGGCGTACCTGCGATTCCTCGAGGGCGCATTCGGCGCCGGCGACGTCGCGCGCGGACTGCGTGCGCGGTTCAAACCTCGGGAGGTGCGCCTGTTCGCTGAACGTCTGCGCTTCGATCCGGGTGGGGCGCCCTCGGAATTGAGTTTCAGGCAGTGGCTTACGCTTTACCGGCAGGGTCGTGGCGAAGCCGCCGCAGTGGCGCCGTCGCGGCCCCGCGACAACACGTGAGGCGGGTGGAGCCCAAAGGTCACATTAACGGGGCGACTTTAGTCACTTGTCGTTTGTGACGGAGCGTACGAATACTGAGATGTCATCGTTGACTCATTTACTCAACGATGAGCAAAGCATCACGAAAAGAGGAACTAATGACCGTGCTGACAGAGATGCTCGGACGGCGCCGGCTGATGCAGCGACTCGCGATGGCTGGGGTCGCCTTGCCGCTGGTCGGGGCGGTCGGCTGCACCTCCGACGACACCATCGAGGCGCGCGACGCCGCTCAGCGGGCTGTCGTCGACCGCGCGAACGCGACGCCCACCGCGACCAGCGAGGCCGCCAGCGTGGCCCAGGGTGGTGGGTCAACCAGCGCTCCGATCGTCCAGGACGCAGTGAACCTCGAGTACCTCCCAGTCGCGGAGATGCCCGGACCGATCAACCGTAGCGAGCCGGCTACGGTCCAGGTGTCGCTTGAGGTCCAGGAGCTCGATGGGAAGCTCGCCGACGGCGTCGGCTACCACTTCTGGACGTTCAACGGCACGATCCCGGGCCCGATGATCCGGGCACGCCAGGGCGACGACGTTGAACTGACGCTCACCAACCCGACGGAAAGCACGCTCGCGCACAACATCGACCTGCACGCCGTCACCGGCCCCGGTGGTGGCGCGACCCTGACTGGCGTCGCGAAGGGCGAGACCAAGGCCTTCCGCTTCAAGGCGATGCACCCGGGTGTGTACATCTACCACTGCGCTACACCGCCGATCGATCTGCACATCTCTGCCGGGATGTACGGGCTGATCGTCATCGAACCGCCCGAGGGCCTACCCCCCGTCGACCGCGAGTTCTACGTCTGCCAGGGCGAGATTTACACCTCCGGCAAGGCCGGGGAGCCGGGCATGCAGCCGTTCGACCTGGAGCGGATGTCGGCGGAGAACCCCAGCTACGTCGTCTTCAACGGCGCCGTTGGTTCGGTCACCGGTGACCGCGCACTCAAGGCGAATGTTGGTGAACGGGTCCGCATCTTCTTCGGAGTGGGCGGCCCCAACAAGACCTCCAGCTTCCACGTCATCGGCGAGATCTTCGACCGCGCCGCGACCTGGGGCTCGTTCAGCTCAATGGCCGAAAGTGTGCAGACGGTCTCCGTGGCTCCCGGCGGCGCAACGATGGTCGAGTTCGACCTGGAGGTGCCTGGCACCTTCCTCCTCGTCGACCACGCGCTGAGCCGATTGCCGAAGGGCGCCGGCGGCCACCTGGTGGTCGAAGGTCCCGAGGCCCCCGAGATCTTCACCCAGATCGAGGCATAGCGCAGCGATGACAGACCGATAGCCAATGCGATAGCGGGCGGGGCGGCCGAGGCCGTCCCACCCGCGGGAGGCGCGTCGATGGGCGCACGCAGAGCGGCAACGAGGCTCATCCAGACGGCCGGCGCGGGAATCGTGCTGGCCGTCGTTGCGCTCGGCTGCGCCGGCGGGACGCCCGAGGTGACCTCCACCGCGTCGACACCCGCCGCGCTGTGGCTGGCGCAGGCGGATGGATCGATCGTCACCGCTCCGACCGGGGAGGTGCTCGCCTCCGACCTGTTCCTCACGCGTCCCGCGAACGGGGGCCGGCAGGTCGCGTACGACGCGAGCCACGAGCGCCTCTGGTACTCCGACGACCACCAGAGCATCCACTCGATCGAACTCGCCACCGGCGCGGCCGGACCGGACCTCGGCCCGTTCTCCGATGTCGCCCTGTGGGGCTGCTCGGTCAACGGTCGCGCGCGCACCTTCGCCATCGACGAGGACCGCGAACGCCTGCTGGTTTCGGCGCTCGGCGGCGGCCTGCTGGCCTACGACCTCGACACCCTCGAGCTGGCTGGCGCGATTGGCCCGAGCCAACTCGAGGGGGTGGCGTTCGACTTCCGGCGCCTGACCGTCGATGGCGTTTCGGGCACCCTCTGGTAAAGCACCGCCACCGGCGTACTGCATGAGTTCGATCTGCGGCGGGAGACGCCCGCCGGCCGGCAGATCGAGTTGCCGGCCACCCCTCGATCGATCGCGATCGATGAGGGCGCCGGCACGCTGCTGGTGATTGTTGATGAGGGCCTGGTCGCGATCGACCTCAAGACCCTCGCAGCCGGTGCGGGGTCGCCGACCGACGCCGTCGCGCTGACGTGGGTGGCGGGACGCTAGGCGCGCCGACCCGGTCTCTGGACGCTAGACGCGATGTCCGGGGTCGCGGAGCGCGAGCGGATCAGCTCTTGCCGCGGAGTTCCTCGAGTTCGGCCTCGAGTTCACGCATGCGGCGCCGCTGTGCGCGGTCCGACTCAAAGCGCTCGGTGATGTCCTGTGCCAGTGCGAGCGCGCCGATCACCTCGTCGCCCTGGTGGATCATCGCGAAGCTCAGCTCCACGTAGATCTCCTCGCCGTCCTTGCGCATCGCCTTCGTCGGCATCGCTTTCCCGGCGTACTTCGTCTCGCCCGCGGCGAGCGCACGGTCATAGCCGGTCCAGTGCGCGTCGCGGAACTTCTCCGGGACGATGATGTCCAGACTCTGGCCGATCGCCTCCTCGGCGGTGAAGCCGAAGATCCGCTCGGCCGCCTCGTTCCAAACCGTCACGGCGCCGTCGGGGCCCGCGAGGATCACGGCATGTGGAGCATGCGCCACGAGGTTCGCGTGGAGCGCCTCGGTGTCGATTTGGGTGGTCATGCAGGTAGTTCCTTTCCGTCCGCCATGCCCGTCCGAATCCGATCGAACGCCCGGCGAATGAATCCTAAGCCGGAGTGAGCCGGTAGCTGCGTTCCAGTTCCCGCAGTCGGCCGATCAGCTCTGAATGACGTTGTACGTGGAAAATGTAGCGTGGCACGTTCTGGCCGGACGCCTGCCCCATGAAGGGCTCTCCCCAGAAGCTCAGCAGCGCTTCGACCCCGCCGGCTCCGGCGTTCGCGAAGATGACCGAGACCGGCTCGTGCAGACTGCTCCAGTGCGGTTCAAGGACCTTTTCGGCGCCACTACACCGCGCGAGCTTCGGCAGGACCGCCGTCTCCCAGCGCTGCCGTTCGCCTTCGTCGAGGACGAACTGAATCGAGGTCACGCGCGGATTCTCGACCGCCGGACGGAGTAGCACGTCGAACAGCGCCTGCGGTTCGAACATCGAGAGGCAGACGTTGAACCAGCTCATCTCGCCGGTCGCCTGCTCAGCGAACTGCGCACTGACCTCGCGCAGTCGGGCGGGGCCGATCAGTACCGTATCGGGCGGGGTAACGGCGGCGTGGATGTCGGCGAGGTCCACGACGGTCTGCGACAGCATCTCCTCGAGCCGCTCCTCGCGGCTCTCTCGCCGCAGGTCGCGTACGAGGATCAACGCGAGGATGACGAGGACGATCGCCAGCAGCACACCCTCGTCGGCCACGTGCAGCAGATGAAGAACCAGCGCGATCACGGCGGCGGTGAGGCCGGCGATCGCCTCGACGTCGATCTGGCGGATTCGCTTCATCGCCGGGCTCAGGGCCGCGGGCTCGGAGGGAGCTCCGCTTTGACATCAAGGTCGGCGAACGTGGTCTGGCGTAGCTGCTCCAGCATCGCGCTCTCGGCGTTGACCCAGGCCTGATGCACGGCGCAGATACCGCCGCTCTGACAGGGCACACCTCGGAGCAGGCAGTCGCGCGACTCGGTCTCGCCCTCGACGGCCTCGATCACCTGCAGCATCGTGATGTCGCGCGGGGGACGGGTCAATTGGTATCCACCGTCGGGCCCGGCGGTCGCCCGCAGGACGCCCCCCCGAACGAGGTCAGCCAGGATGCGTGAGAGGTACTTCGGTGGGATCGACATACGCTCGGCGATCTCGCGCGCCTTGCGGCGCTCACCGTGGCGCGCCGCGACATCGATCACGGCGCGAATCGCGTAGTCGCCTCGTTTGCCCAGCACCACCTGCACGCAAACCTCCAAGCGTTCACACGGCTCCGGTCCGAGAGTAGGTGGTCGCTGTGAGAACGTCTACCTAATCAGTCGACGTTGAGTAGATTCGTCGTCATCCTGCCCGGCAGTGTCCCGCCGAATGGCGGTACGCTGCCAGATATGCGTGAGACGAACTCCGAGGTACCAGCGCCGCCGAAGCCGGACCGCCCGCGCGACGAACTCGGCCGTCCCCTCCCGCCCGGTTCCGAGAACCGCCTGCACCTCCCCAACTTCGACGCGCTCAACGTCGAGCAAAACCACGCCGTCGCGATCGAGTTCTTCAACGCCCGCAACTTCTTCGGCGCGCACGAGGCGTGGGAGACCTGCTGGGCGCTGTCAAAGGGCACCGAGGAGGAGGAGGTCTTCAAAGGCTTCGCTCAGCTTGGCGCCGGCTACACCCACTGGCTGCGCGGCAACCCACACGGCGTGCAGGCACTGCTCGGCCGCGCGCTCGAGCGGATCGGCGACCGCGGCTCGCCGTACCGCGGCATCGACGTACGAGCCTTCGAGGCGATCCTCGCCGCCGACATCCGCGCGATGGACGGCCTCGCCCGCGGCGAGCAACCGGCGCTCGAGGAACGGCGCGTGCCGGAGGCGGGATAGATACTTACAGGCCGGCGGAGGTGCGCGCCGGCAGCGACCTTGGGATTCTTGGCTGGTTGCAGGCCGACGACCCCGAGTTGCCCTCGTGGCTCGCGAGCTGGGGCGAACGTGCGATCGAGGCCAGACCGTTCGCCGCAGACTAGTCCCCGGCGGGCGCGGGCTCGGGGACCTTCCCCGCAATCACCTCGTCCAGCAGCGTGCGCACCTCGCCGAGGACGGTCTCGTACGGGAAGTGGCCCACGAGGTCTTCGCCCCGCTTGAGGTTCACGCCCAACGGGCCGCACCACATGCCGATGTCGGCGTCGTCGGTCTCGCCCGGGCCGTTCACGCGGCAACCCATCACCGCGATCGTCACGTCGTAGTCGGCCGCGTAGGTCGACATCGCCTTCACGTCCTGCGCCAGTTCGATGAACTTCTCGTTCTCGACACGCGAGCAGGAGGGGCAACTGATGATGTTGAGGCCGTGGTCGAGCGAGGTCGGCACGGAGCGGAAGCGCCCGTTGGCGATGTCATCGAGGATCGCGCGGCCGACCGTGATCTCCTGGCCCTTGTCGTCGAAGGGCAGGGTCAGCGAGACGCGGATCGTGTCGCCGATGCCCTCGGCGATGAGCTGCTCGAAGGCGACGCGCGTCTTGATGATGCCGTCGGGCGGCATCCCCGCCTCGGTAACCCCGAGGTGAAGGGGGATGTCCGGACGCTCGATCGCGAAGCGGCGGTTGCCCTCGACGACCTTGCGCCAGTCGGAGTCCTTCATCGACACGACGTACCGCATGAACCCGAGGTCATCGAGGATGCGCGTGTGCTGCAGCGCGCTCTCCACCATCGCGCCGACATCGTCGTGGCCGAACTTCTCCTTCAGCACCGGGTCGACGGAGCCGCAGTTCACCCCGACGCGCAGCGCGACGTCATGCCGCATCGCCTCCTCGGCGATGAACGCGACCTTCTCCTCGATGCTCTTCTCGCGCTCGTGGTGGTGCAGGTGGCCCGGGTTGTAGCGGACCTTGTCCACCAACGGCGCGACGTCCGAGATCAGCCGGTAGCTCTCCTGCAGGTCGACGGACAGGTTCGCACCGGTGGCGCGCGTGCGGTCGCGCACCTCGGAAAGGGCGCGCACGTCGGCCTTGGAGTCGACGGCGATGCGTACGAGGTCCGCGCCCGCCGCCTGGACCAGCTCGACCTGGCGCACGGTGGCGTCGATGTTCTGGGTCTTGGTCGCGGCCATCGACTGCACGGCAATCGGCGCGCCGCCGCCGATCTGGATCGACCCGACCTTGACGGCGCGGGTGGGGTTGCGACGAGCGTTCTTCAGGGGCACCGGAACCGCCTCGGACTACGCGAGCGCGCCTTGATATGGCGCGCTTCGGCGCGTACTACGAGGCTACCCGATCACTCTCGGAGCGGCGTTAATCCGCGCCTACCGGAGCGACCGTCGTTGTCTCCGCGACGCCGCCATCCCGCCGATCGCCAGCGCGGTGACCGCCGTAGCTTCCCCCCAGAGCATCGCCGTGAGGCGAGCTGTGCCGCGATCGAGTTCGATTCCCAGCGGTGTCGAACAGATCAACGCCTGCCCGCCACTCGAGAACTCCGCCGCCGTTGTGCATGTCTCAGGCCAGAGGCTCCTCGACGCCATGAGCCCCAGCAGCGCCGCGACCGCGAGGATGGCGAGTCCCTGGCCGACAGTCCCCGGGGACGGAGGTCGGACCCATCCAGTCCTCAGCGCCGCGAGTCCCGCCGCAACAAGGAGGCCGATGCTCGCGCCCTGCGCCCACGCCACGGCGGACAGTCGGGCGTTGTCTAGCGAGACGCTCGCCCCGCTTCGCGTGGCACAGGCATGCAGGTTGGGATCTGGTTGCCCCGCCTCGAACCCGATGCCGGTCTGCGCGCACTCGACCGGCCATCGCAGCCAGACCATCGCGGCGGACAGCGCCGCCGTGACCGCGAGGGCTCCAAGAACCACGAGGAGGCGCCTGGGACCGGGCATGGGTAGCCTCGAGCCCGTTGCGGCTCCTAGCGGAACACCGACTCGCCGTTGGCGATGCGGCTGATGTCGATGAAGGTGATCACCAGCGCGAAGCTGATGAAGACGACGAAGCCCGCCATGTGCACGATCGCTTCCTTCTCCGGAGCGATGCGCTTGCCCCCTCGAAGGATCTCGATCAGCAGGAAGAAGATGCGACCGCCGTCCAGCATCGGCAGCGGGAGCAGGTTCAAGATGCCAAGGTTGATCGAGAGCAGCGCCGCCAGCTCGAGCAGCGGCGACACCGCGTCGCTCGCCGTCTCCTGGTTGTGCGCCACCTCGCCGACGGTTTGACCGATGCCGATCGGGCCGGCGAACTGCGGACTGGTGGAGCCGTCGAACCACGAACGGATCTCGTTCTGCGCGAGGATCAGCGTGTCCCAGGTCTGACGGAAGCCGTTCGGGATCGACTCCCACGGTGGCTGCGCCTGCGTCTCGGTGAAGGCGCGCCCGTCGGGCGCGAGCACCGAGGGCGCGATGCTAATCCCGGTCGGGCCCTGACCGGTCGGTGGAGCGCGGCGCGCCTCGACCTGGATCGTCATCAGTTCGCCGTCGCGACGGATCCCCAGGTCCACCGTCTTGCCGACGTTGAGGCGGATGTAGCGACTTGCCTCGGCGACGTTCAGCGTGTCACGTCCGCCGATGGTGTAGATGACGTCGCCGGGCTGCAGGCCCGCCGTTTCCGCCGGTGAACCGGGGAGCACCTCGGAGATCGCAGCGCGGCCGACGGCCACCTCGTGCGGGAAGCTGAGTGCCGCGGCGAAGAGGAAGACGGGCAGGATCAGGTTCACGACCGCGCCAGCACCGAGGACCACGAGCCGCTGCCAACGCGGACGCACGGAGAGCGAGCGTGGGTGGTCAGACTCCTCTTCGCCCTCGAGCCGCACGAAGCCGCCGATCGGCAGCCAGTTCAGCGAGTACTCGGTCTCCCCGTACTTGAACGCGCCAACGCGCGGCGGGAACCCGAGCCCGAACTCGTGGACGTACACGCCGAAAAGCTTCGCCGTGAAGAAGTGGCCCGCCTCGTGCGCCATCACGAGCGCGATCAGGATGAAGATGAACAGGAACGCCGAACTGACGGCGTTGTAGAGGAAAATGAACCCGAGGACGATCGCGGCGATCAGCGCCACGATCGTGATCAGCCGCCGCGCCCAGTCGTAGCCGCTGGGTGGTCGACCCGCCTGCGCGCGGGCTTCGGCTTTGCGTTCGTGCCAGCGTTCGTTCATGCCACTCCCGCGGAAACAGCCTCGTCGACCAGACGGCGCCCCCACGCTTCGGCCGCGAGCAGCGCTTCGAGGTCTGGATCGATCGTCGGGTGGTGGGAGTTCAATGCTAGCGCTAACAGTCGGGGAATATCCGTGAATCGGCAGTTTCCGGCGAGGAATTGTGCCACCGCGGCCTCGTCGGCCCCCGACACGGCGGCGGCGGTCGTGTCCTCCCGGCGCCCGGCCTCGAGGGCGATCTCGAGCGCCGGGAAGCGATCGTGCTCGACGGTGCCAAAGTGCAGCGCGCCGCGCGCGGCGAGGTCCAGCGGTGCCGCCGGTTGGACCGGTGCACGGTCGGGGTACGCGAGGGCGACCTGGATCGGCAGCGCCATATCCGGTTCGCCGAGCTGCGCCTTCACCGATCCGTCGGCGAAGGTGACCATGCTGTGGATCACGCTCTCGCGGTGCTGAAGGATGTCGATCCGATCGAGCGGGATGTCGAACAGCCAGCGTGCCTCGATCGCCTCGAGGCCCTTGTTGAAGAGCGTCGCGCTATCGACCGTGATCTTGCGGCCCATGTCCCAGTTGGGGTGGTTGACCGCCTGCTCCGGCGTGACGGCGTCGAGCTGATCGAGACTGAGATCGCGAAATGCCCCACCCGAGGCGGTGAGCGTCAGCCGCTCCACCCGTTCCGGCCGCTCGCCCCACAGGCATTGCCAGATCGCCGAGTGCTCGGAGTCCACCGGGCGGAGCTCCGCTCCGAGGGCGCGCCCTGCCTCGAGGGCTGCCAGCACCACCGGACCGCCGACGACCAGCGCTTCCTTGTTGGCGATCGCCACCGGCTTGCCGGCGCGCAGCGCCGCCAGTGTCGGCGCGAGACCAGCGAGGCCGTTGGTCGCCGCCAGCACGACATCGACGTCGGGACGGGTGACGATCGCTTCGAGATCGGCCCACTCGGCCTCGGAAGCGGCGCGGAGCGCGTCGGCCTCGGAGCCCGGAAGGGCGGAGATGACGGCGGGCCGGAACTCGCGGACCTGCTCGGCAAGCAGCGCGATGTTGCTGCCGCCCGAAAGCGCGACTACCTGGAACTGATCGGGCGCACCTCGGATCACGTCGAGCGCCTGCCGACCCACGGACCCGGTGGATCCGAGGACAGCGATGCGTTTCACCCGGTTCAGTTGGGCATCCATTGGAGGATCCAATATAGCCACGGCGCGGCGAACAACAGCGAGTCCAGGCGATCGAGGAACCCGCCGTGTCCGGGGAGCAGGTGCGACACATCCTTCACCCCGAGCCGTCGCTTGAGCGCCGACTCCACCAGATCGCCGATCTCCGCGATCACGGGAACGCCGAGCGCCAGCAGCACGATCGCGGAACTAGGCGCATCGAGGTCGAGCGCGATCGGCGCGATCACCGCGGCCAGCGCTCCGCAGGCGAAGCCGCCGGCGGCGCCCTCCCAGGTCTTCTTCGGCGAGACCGTCGGCGCCATCTTGTGCCGGCCGAACGTGCGCCCGACCGCGTAGGCCCCGGTGTCGGTCGAGAAGACCGTTGCGAGCATGACGACGAGCCAGCGCTGACCATCGGGCAGGTCGCGCAGCAGGACGAAGTGCGAACCGAGGATGCCGACGTAGAGCACCGAGCCGATCCACCAGCCGGCCATCGAATCGCTGAACGGGTTGCCGCCGCGGATCAGCAGCGCCAGTGCGATTGCCGTCAGCGGCAGCAGCGCCCACACCTCGGGACCGAAGCCCGCGCGGACGAGGGCGACGAGCAGCGCCGTAGCGGCGGCAGCGCTGACGGGGATGGTGAGGTCGTTCGTCTCCGGCTGCGCGCTCCGCACCAGCTCGAAAGTCGCCACCGCGAGGATCGCCTCAATCACCGCGGAAAAGAGCGGCTCGGGGACAGCCAGCAGCCCCGCAAGCAGCGGCAGCCCGATCGCCGCGACGATCAATCGCTGCTTCAGCATCGGATCTGGCCTACGCGCCGGTTTCGGCGGGCTGCGATTCCTCGTCGTCCGCGTTCGGGACCAGCCCGAAGCGGCGCTGACGGCGGCTGAACTCGACGAGTGCGGCGTCGATCTGTTCGGCGTTGAAGTCCGGCCACAGCGTGTCCGTGAAGTAGTACTCGGCGTACGTCGCCTGCCAGACCAGGAAGTTGGAGATGCGCGCCTCGCCACCGGTGCGGATCAGCAGGTCCGGCTCCGGGAGCCCCGCGGTCGCCAGGCGACAGGCGATCGCTTCCTCGGTCACGTCGTCGGCCGCGACACCGTCGCGGATGAGCTGGCGAACCGCTTCCACGATGTCGGCGCGCCCGCCGTAGTTGAACGCGAGGTTGAGGATCAGCTTCTCGTTGTGGCTCGTGCGCGCGACTGCCTTCTCGACCCGCCCGCGCAGAAACCCCGGCAGGCGTTCCAGATCTCCGAGGTGACGAAGCTGCACACCGGCCTCGTCGAGCTCGTCGAGGTGGTTGTCGATGAAGTCGCGGCCGAGCTTGAGGATCGACTGGACCTCCGTGCGCGGGCGACCCCAGTTCTCGGTGGAAAAGCCGAACAGCGTCAGCACCTCGACGCCGTGCTGGCCGAAGCGTTCCATCACCGGACGGATCGCCTCTGCGCCGGCGCGATGGCCCTCCGCGCGGCCAAGGCCGCGCGTCTGCGCCCAGCGCCCGTTGCCGTCCATGATGATCGCGACGTGTCGAGGCACCACGTGGAGACGCGGGGGCGGAACGGACGCCGGGACGGGTTCGACTACCAAGTCGGTCTCCCGGGAGCGGAGCAGGCCAACGTCGCGGCGGCGGTCAGAGACGCCGCCCGGAAACGGCACTAGACCTGCAACAACTCCTGCTCTTTCTCTTTCCCAGCCGCCTCAACACGCTCGATGTGCGCCTGCGTGAGGCGCTCAATCTCGGCTTCGGCGCGGTGCTCCTCATCCTCGGAGATTTCGCTGGCGCGCAGCGCCTTCTTCAGCTCGTCCATCGCGTGGCGGCGGGAGTTCCGGACGGAAATCCGCGCCTCCTCGGTCTTGGTGTTGACCTGCTTCACCATGTCGCGGCGGCGGTCCTCCGTGAGCGGGGGGATCGGGAGCCGGATCAGCTTGCCGTCGCTCTGTGGCGTAATGCCCAGATCGCTCGTCTGGATCGCCTTCATGATCGGATTCACCGCACTCTGATCCCATGGTTGGATGGTGATCAGTTGGGCTTCTGGTGCGCCGAGGCTGGCGAGCTGGATGAGCGTCATCCGCTCACCGTAGTGCTCGACCTGCAAGTGCTCGACCAGCGACGTATTCGCTCGGCCGGTGCGGACCGTGGCGAGGACCTGCTTGAAGGCCTCCACCGCGTTGTCCATGCGCTCCTCGGCGTCGAGGAGGATCTCATCGATCATCGCCGGCGCCTCCGTTATTCATCGTGCACGCGAAGCAACACGATACCGCACGCAAGGAGCGTCCTGCGACAGGGCATTCCCCGTCGCGTGGTCGGCGGCCACCAGCTACTACGTTGCCTCGGGCGACTCGCTTCCACACAACAACGCCGTCGTGTTCAGCGACGGCGTTGTTGGCTGTCAGGACGAGCTGATCGGCGGGTTAGTTCCCGCCGAGCTCGAACCGGGAGAAACGCCCGATCTTGATATTCTCGCCGGTCTGGCCGATCGCCGTCTGAATCAGCGCTTCGATCGTGACGCTGGAGTCACGGATGAAGGACTGCTTCAGCAACGCGTGATCGACGCGCTTGCCCACCACGTCCTCGGGGACGTCGTCCTCGGTCAGGCCGAGTGGGTTCATCGCCGCGATCTGCATCGCGACGTCGCGGGCAAGCTGCTTGAAGGTCTCGGTCCGGGCGACGAAGTCCGTTTCGCACTGCACCTCGACGAGGGCGCCGATGCGCCCCGCGCCGTGGATGTAGGACTCAACCACGCCCTGGCTCGTCTCGCGGTCGGACTTCTTCGCGGCGGCGGCAATGCCCTGCTCGCGGATCAGCTTGCGAGCCTGATCGAAGTCTCCGCTCGCCTCCTCCAGCGCACGCTTTGCGTCCATGACGCCGGCGCCGGTCTCCTCGCGCAAACGCTTGATATCACTCGTGGTTACCACGGGGTCTCCTCAATTCCGCGGAGCGGATTCAACTGCCGGCGGTACTCAACCGCCGGAGCGGGTACTAGGCGTTCGCCTCGGCGCCGTCGCCGGCCGCCGCGACTGCGGTCGCGTCCTGGAATTGCTGCTCGACCTCGCCAACCGCGACGCCCTCGAGGACTGCGTCGGCAACCAACCCCGTCATCAGCTGGATCGCGCGAATCGCGTCGTCGTTCGACGGGACCGGGAAGTCGATGACGTCCGGATCCGCGTTGGTGTCACACATCGCGATGATCGGGATGCGCGTCCGGTTCGACTCGGCCACCGCGATCTCCTCCATCGAGGGGTCGACGATGAACACCGCTCCGGGCGGCCGCTCCAGCGTGCGAAGACCGGCGAACGCGCGGGTGAGCCGCTCGTACTCCTTCTGCAGGAGGACCCGTTCGCGCTTGGTCTGCCGCAGGCTCAGGCCGGCCGTGGCGGTCTCGATCTCCGGGTTGGTCTCTAAGCTGCTTCGCAGCTCGTTGTAGTACTGGATGCGCTTCGTGATCGTGGAGAAGTTGGTCAGCGTGCCGCCCAACCAGCGGTTGTTCACATAAGGCATGCCGCAACGCTCGGCCTCGCGCTCGATGATGCCGCGCGCCTGCTTCTTCGTCCCAACGAACAGGACCTTGTCACCGCTCGACGAGACCTCGCGGACCTTGTCCAACGCGGCCTGGAGCCTCGGCACGGTCTGCGCGAGATCAAGGATGTGGATGCCGTTGCGTTCACCAAAGATGAACGGCCGCATGTTCGGGTTCCAACGACGGGTCTGGTGTCCGAAGTGGACGCCAGCCTCAAGTAGCTGGCGCATTGTGGTAGCAGTAGCCACCGGTACCTCCTGAAAGCGTCCGGCGCATAGATTTACCCGCGCTGGCAGCGTGGGCAGGCGTCGGCTTACGTGGTTTGTTCGCGCCCGTCAGTATAGGAGTCTCCGCGCCCGAGGAACCAGCGTGAAACCCCGGCCCGGATCCTGGCCGGGACCCCGGCCCGAACCACGGCCCGAACCCCGGCCCTGACGGTACCCGGTTGCCAACCATCCAAATCAGGTCGAACATGGAGATCGAATGCCGTGCGGTCATGTTCGCCGGCGACGACGCGCCGAGGAGGGCACGCGTGCCGACTTACGATTACCGCTGCACCAAAGGGCACCGTTACGAGCAGAAACAGCCGTTCGGCTCGCCCTCGGAACAGACCTGCATCAAGTGCGGAGCGCCATCCAAGCGCCAGATCTCCGTACCGGCCCTCGCCTTCAAGGGCAGCGGCTTCTACAAGACCGACTCCCGTCGCTCGGACAGCGCTTCCTCCTCCTCCTCCTCCTCCTCTTCTTCCTCTTCCTCCTCCTCCAGCAGCGACTGACCAAGGTCGCTCGTGCGTGCGGTAGTGCAGCGGGTGGCCCGCGCACGCGTCACCGTCGCTGACGGGGAAACAGGCGCGATCGGAGCGGGACTGCTCGCCTACGTCGGCGTCGGTCCCGAAGACGGCGCCACCGAGGTCGACTGGCTCGTCTCCAAGCTGACGACCCTGCGGATCTTCCCCGACGACGCCGGCCGCTTTGACCGCTCGCTCCTCGATGTCCGCGGCGCGGTCCTGGTCGTCTCGCAGTTCACGCTCTACGGCGACACCCGAAAGGGCCGCCGGCCGTCGTTCACCGGCGCCGCGCCACCCGAGGTGGCCGAGCCGTTGGTCGAGGCGCTGGTCGTACGCCTCCGCCTCGAGGGCATCGAGGTCGCCACGGGGCGATTCGGCGCGCACATGCTGGTGGACGCCGTGAACGACGGCCCGGTGACGATCCTGCTCGATTCAGACGAACGCGACCGCCCTCGACGCGGCTAGCCGCTCGTCGAGGTACGACCGCGCAGCAGTGTCGCTAGAGGTCCTGGAAGCGAAGTCGCGCGCCCACCCGCGCGAAGCGCCCGAGCCCGCTGCTGCCCAGGTGGGCTGCCACGATCAGCTCCCCGCTCTCCATGAGCTGCGGGATCAGGCGGTGGCGCGTCGCGACCGCGGTCGGATCGTCGCCGTCGAACATGTTGCCCCAGTCGGGTTCGTTGAGATTGATCTCGTCCACGACGGCATCGCCGAGCACGAACGCCTGCTGGCCCTCGGAGCGGATGCGAATGCTGGTGTGCCCCGGAGTGTGTCCCGGCGTCGGCACCAGCGTCAGCGAGGCCGTCAGCGGAATCTCGCCCTCGATCAGCCTCACCACGCCCAGCGGTTCCAATGGCGCGAGCATCGTCTCCCAGTTCGTACCGCCTTGCGCGCCGTAATGCTCCCAGTCCGCGCGCGGGATCCAGTACTCGGCGTTCGGGAACAGCGGCTGTCCGCTCTCCCGATCGATGTTCCAGCCGGTGTGGTCGCCATGAAGGTGCGTGAACACCACGATCTCCACCTGCGACGGCGCTACCTCCGCGGCTGCCAGCTCATCGAAGAGCGCGCCATCCGGCCCGTTGCCGGTATCCACCAGGATCGTGCGACCGTCGGCGCGCAACACCGCGGCGCCGCAGATCATCGTGATCTCGCCAGCGTCGTTCATCAGATCCGCGTACGCATTGACCTCGGTCGCGTCGACCTCAGGGAAGAGGCGCGGCGCCGGGAAGGCGAAGTGCGAGTCCACGAGCGCGGTGATCTGGACCTTGCCGATTGTCGTGCGTTGCATCTGTGACCTTTCGGTATCGCGGGCCGGTATCGCGGGGCGGCTTGCCGGGAGGGTATGGCGGGACGGGCTGGCTCAGCCCTCGTAGATGATGAACTCCACGAGGTTCTGCTCCGGGTCGCGCGTGTAGACCGAGGTGCCCCGCCCCTCGCCCGCGAGCGCACCGCCACGCATCGGCATCGGGCCCCGCTCGACCGCGGCGCCCGCCCCTTCGAGGACAGCGAGTATCTCCTCGACGGTCCCGTCCCAGACGAAACAGAGGTCTGCGCTGCCGGGCACGGCGTTCGGGCCGCGCAGCGTGAAGTCTTCGCGCTGCCAGAGCGCGGGCGGGTGCACGTTGATCTTCTGGTCGGGCCCGACGCCGATCGCGGGTACGCCGTTGCCCGCGCGCCACTCGGCCTCGTAGAGAATCGGGAAGCCGAGGGCGCGGTAGAACTCGAGCAGTGGCGCGGGGTTGGCAGCCGGAATCGCGACGTGGTCGAAGCGCAGAACCGGCATCGCAACCCCCGTTGGCTAGGTCAGCCCCAGCTCCTTGAGCACCCGCTGCATCGTCTCACCGATCTGGGACGGCGATTCGACGACGGTCGCGCCGGCGTCGCGGAGCGCTTGCTGCTTCGCGGCGGCGGTGC
This sequence comes from Chloroflexota bacterium, assembly GCA_009391845.1. Next base: position 75,183 of record QWJG01000001.1, read on the forward strand.
CGGCCTTCCCGGCGATGATTGCGCCGGCATGACCCATCCGGCGTCCGGGAGGTGCCGTCGCACCGGCGATGAAGGAGACCACTGGCTTGGTCATGTCTTTGACGTAGTCGGCAGCCTCTTGTTCCGCCGTGCCGCCGATCTCGCCAATCAGCACCACCGCGGCGGTGTCCGGGTCGTCCTGGAAGAGCTGGAGCGCTTCGCGCTGTGAGGTGCCGATGATCGGGTCACCCCCCACGCCGACGCTGCTGCTCTGGCCGATGCCGAGGCGGGTGAGCTGATCGACCGTCTCGTAGACCAGCGTGCCGGAGCGAGAAATCACCCCGACGCTGCCGGGCATGTACACGTCGATCGGCATGATGCCGGCGCGCGACCGCTCGGCGACGGAGATGACGCCCGGACAGTTCGGCCCGATTAGGCGCGTCGCCGACTGCTGGAGGTAGGCCTTCACCTTCACCATGTCCAGCGTCGGGATGCCCTCGGTGATGCAGATCGCGGTCGGGATGCCCGCGTCAGCAGCCTCGATGATCGCGTCGGCGGCGAAGGGGGCCGGCACGAAGATCAGCGCGATGTTCGCGTCGAACTCTCGGACGCCCTCGCGCACCGTGTTGAGGACCGGAATGTCGTTGATCACCTGGCCACCGCGGCCGGGCGTGACGCCGCAGACGACGTTGGTGCCGAACGCCAACGAGGTGGCCGCTTCACGCTGGCCGGCGCCGCCGAAGCCCTGGATGAGGACGCGACTGTCCTCGTTCATAATCACTGCCATCGAGGGCGCTCCTAGCTCGCGGCCGCGGCGGCTGCCACGGACTTCTGTGCCGCCTCGGCGAAGCCGTCGGCGCGAATGAGGTCGAGTCCGGACTCGTCGAGGATCTTCAGGCCCTCGGCGACGTTGGTGCCCGCTAGGCGGACGACGGTCGGCTGCGGCAGGATCCCCTCGTTCTTCGCGATCACCACACCGTCGGCGATGATGTCGGTTCGGGCGAGGCCGCCGAAGATGTTGACCAGGACCGCTTTCACGTCCGGGTCGGCGCCGATGATCTTGAGCGCGGCCACCACGGCGTCCGCGCTGTTCGCCGTCCCGATATCGAGGAAGTTGGCGGGGCTGCCACCCTCGAACTGCAGCGCGTCCAGCGTGGCCATGGCCAGCCCGGCGCCGTTCACGAGGCAACCGATGTTGCCGTCCAGCTTCACGTAGTTCTCGATGCCGGCTTCCTTCGCCTCAACCTCGCGCGCCTCCTCCTGGGAGGTGTCGCGGAGTTCGGTGAGGCGCGGGTGCCGGAAGTCGGCGTTGTCGTCGGTGGAGAACTTGGCGTCCGCGGCCAGCAGCTTGCCGTCGGTCGTGACGACCAGCGGGTTGATCTCCACGATCGCGCCGTCGTTCTCGTTGAACGCGCGAACCACCGCCTCCATCAGCGCGGCGGCCGGCCGCAGCAGGTCGCCATCCAGCCCGATCGCGAAGGCGAGGGCGCGACCCTGGTACGGCTGGAAGCCGCAATGCGGGTAGATGAGCTGACGGTGAATCTGCTCGGGGGTCGAGTCGGCGACCTCCTCGATGTCCATTCCGCCGGCGGCGGAGGCGATCAAGATCGGCTTCCCGGCGGAGTTGTCGATCGCCACGCTGAGGTACAGCTCACGAGCGATCGAGATCTGTTCCTCGACGAGCACCGAGTGCACCGGCAGTCCCGCCGGGCCAGTCTGGTGCGTCACGAGTCGCATGCCCAGGATCGAACGGGCCGCGTCGCGCGCTTCCTCGGAGGTGTTGGCAAGCTTCACGCCGCCACCCTTGCCGCGCCCGCCGGTGTGGGCCTGCGCCTTGACGACGACCTTGCCGCCCAACTCGCCCGCGATGATGTGGGCTTCCTCGGGTGTCCGGGCGACCCGTCCCCGCGGAACGGGAACGCCATAGTCGGCGAGGATCTCCTTCGCCTGGTATTCGTGCAGCTTCATGGACGCCGGCTCCATTCTTCGCCCGGTACGTGGCAAGGGCTGGGTCGCAAGGGGGCTGGGCCACGCGCGCGCGCGGCGCCTGATGCGGTCAGCAGGTCGGGTGGCCCGAACTCGCCGCATCGTAGCATCGGGCGAAGTGCGAGCAAGGACGGGCGTATTCGCTCACCCGGCCCGTTCGCCGGGCGAGTACGATCAAGGTTCGCGACGACGGTGGGGAGCTGGTGCTCATGCGCGCATGGTCAGGCTTGGCGGTGCTGCTTGCCGCACTGGCGATGAGCACCGCGTGCAGCGGTGACAACAAGGACGCGACCGCCTCGGTATCGCCAACCGCGTCGACAACTGCGGCCTCGGCGACGGTGAGCGCGGCGTCACCCGCCGATGCCTTCGCGGCGGTGCTGGCGGGATTCTCCACCGCCCAATTCCGCATCAGCTACACGTTCACCACCCGCTCGGCGGATCAGGAGTTCGTCGGGGCCTTGACCTGGGTGCGAGCAGCGGATGGGCGCGAGCGCTTCGAGACCAGTTCGCAGCAAGGTGACGAGGCCTTCGAGCTGGTGGTGATCACGGACGCGGCCGGTGAGCAGGTCACCTGCTTCGCCGTCAGTGGCTTCGATTCCTGCTTTGCCGGCGACGATGGCCCGTTTGGCGAGATCCCCAATCCGACCGAGATCGTCTTCCAGAACGTCCTGGATCCGCTGCGCATCGATGGTGTCCGCGCGACCGCGACGCGCACCATCCTCGGTCGCGACGCCGCCTGCACCGAGGTCGATACGGACGAGGGCACCTCGGAGGCCTGTATCGCCGAGGGCAACCTGCTGCTGATGGCGTCGTGGACCGCGCCGAACGGCGACGGCGGCAGCCTGGAGGCGACAGAACTGGCTGCGTCAGGAATGAGGGTCCGGATCGCGGGGTAGGCTCCTCAGGCTGAGATGAGGAACCACCGTGAGCTGTCCGCACTGCCGATCGAACACCGTGCACCCGCG
>QWJG01000010.1 GCA_009391845.1 Chloroflexota bacterium
CCGCCGAACCTCATCGTCTGTAATCCGGCCGCTACCAGCGGCGTCCGCCGCCGGAGTCGCCGCCGCCGCTGCGCTCACCACCACCGCCGCCGCCACTCGGGCGTCGCCGCGGGCGGTCGTCGCCACCGCTGCTGCGGGGACGGTCGTCGCCGCCGCCGCTGCGGGGACGGTCATCGCCACCACCGCTGCGGGGACGGTCATCGCCACCGCCGCTGCGAGGACGGTCATCGCCACCGCCGCTGCGGGGACGGTCATCGCCGCCGCCACGTGGTCCGTCATCACGACGCGGACCGCGTGGGCGGTCGTCACGACCACCGCGATCTCGGCCACCACCACCGCCACCGCCGCTGCGACCTTCGTCGCGGCGACGCGGGCTGTCGTCACTCGCCTGCTCGTCGGACAACCCGACGCGCCCATCGCCGCCCTGGCCGGCCTCTCGCATCGAGAGGTTGATCCGCCCAAGGTTGTCGATCTCGATCACCTTCACCTGGACCCGGTCGCCAACGTTGACCACGTCCTCGACGCGGTCAACGTGGCCCTCGGCCATCTCGGAGATGTGCACCAGGCCGTCCTTGCCGGGCAGAATCTCGACGAACGCGCCGAACGCCATCAGGCGCACGACCGGTCCCTCGAACTCCTGGCCGACCTCGATCTCCTTGGTCAGACCCTCGACCTCGGCGATTGCTCGCCGCACGGACTCGGCGTCCGTCGCACCGATGAAGACCGAACCGTCCTCCTCGATGTCGATCGCCGCGCCCGTCCGTTCGATGATCGCGTTGATCACGCGGCCACCGGGGCCAATCACCGCACCGATCTTGCTCGGGTCGATCTTCACGATGCTGATCTTCGGCGCGAACTGACCAACCTCTTCGCGAGGCTCCTCAATCGCCTCCGCCATCACATCCAGGATCGCGAGCCGCGCGATGCGCGCCTGCTCGAACACCTGGTGCATGAAGTCGGAGGGAAGCTGCGGCAGCTTGATGTCCAACTGGACCGCCGTCACGCCGCGCTGCGTGCCCGCGACCTTGAAGTCCATGTCGCCGAACGCGTCTTCGATGCCGGCGATGTCGGTCAGGATCTTGTACTTGCTGGCGTCCGGCGTGGACATCAGCCCCATCGCGATCCCCGCCACCGGCGCCTTGATCGGCACCCCGGCGTCCATCAGCGCCAGCGTCGAACCACAGACCGACCCCTGCGAGGTCGAACCGTTCGAGGCCAGCACGTCCGAGACCACGCGGATCGTGTACGGGAACTCGTTGAAGTCCGGCAGCACCGGCTCAATTGCCCGCTGCGCCAGCATCCCGTGGCCGATTTCGCGGCGGCCCGGGCCGCGCATGAAGCGCGCCTCACCCACCGAGAACGGCGGGAAGTTGTAGTGGTGCATGTAGTACTGCCACTCGCCCGGAGCAATCCGGTCGAGCCGCGCACGGTCGCGTAGTGCGCCCAGCGTCGCAACGCTCAGCACCTGCGTCTCGCCGCGCTGGAACAGGCCGCTGCCGTGTACCCGCGGCAGCACCCCGACCTCGGAGCGAATCTCGCGCAGGTCGCCCGGGTGGCGGTCGTCTGCACGCAGGTCCTCTTCCAGCACGCGCGTGCGCACGAAGGCCTTGAGCTGCGTCTCCACGGTGTTCCGCACCAGCCGCTGGTCGTAGCCGAACTCTTCGCCGGCCGGAAGGTTCGCCGTCAGCTCGCCGTAGACCAGCGCGCCCAGCTCGTCCACGCCGCGGAAGCCCTCGCCGCTGATCGCGTCCAGCATCTCCTGGCCGCGGCCGTCGAGCGCCTTCTCGATCATCGAGACCAGTGCCGGGTCGGTCGGTGCCGGCGGCACGAACTCCATCTTCTCCTGGCCCAGCGCGGCGATAACCTCGCGCTGCAGCTTGTTCACCTGGGCAATCACGCCCTCGGCGTACTTGATCGCCTCAATGACCTCTTCTTCCGGAACCTGCTTGGCCCCGGCCTCGAGCATCACGACCGAGTCCTCGGTCCCCGCGACGATCAGGTCGATGTCCGAAGCCGCGATCTCCGCGTACGTCGGGAAGGCCTTGAACTCGCCGTCCACGCGCGCCACTCGCACCGAGGACACCGGGCCCTCGAACGGCAGCGACGACATGTTGACCACGACCGAGGCGCCGATCGTCCCCAGTACGTCGGCCGGCTGCTCGCGGTCGGACGTCAGCAGCGTGCAGACCACCTGCACCTCGCGCTTGAACCCCTTCGGGAACAGCGGGCGAATCGGGCGGTCCGTCATGCGCGCCGCCAGCGTCGCGTCCGTGCCCGGCCGGCCCTCACGGCGGAAGAACGAACCGGGAATCTTCCCGATCGCGTACATCCGCTCCTCAAAGTCAACGGTCAGTGGGAAGAAGTCGATGCCGGCTCGCGGTTCGCCGTGGCAAACCGTGACCAGCAGCATCGTGTCGCCGTAGCGAATGGTGCAGGCGGCCGCCGCGTTGGGGGCCAGCCGGCCGCTCGAAATTTCGAAGGCCTGTCCTTCGATCTCGGTTGAAAACACCTGGCTGTCCGCCGGGTAGGTGTGCTTGGTGGTTGTCTGAAGTGTCACTCGCTGAACTTTCTCTGGTGTGACTTGGTTCTGATGTCGCAATGCCGCCGCCGACCGTCCTGGTGGGCGACATGAGTCCGGGAAAAGAGAGGGGGATCGGGGCGGGCGAGGTTCGCCGCCGGCTGTCTTCGGAAGTTCCTGGTCCGACCGTTCGCGCCTCGGGCGGAAGCGGCGGTCAATTCGATGGCTCGGGCCCCGGGAGGGGACCCCGGAAACCAGGACCCCGTGGAACGGGATCCCAGAAACAGAGAGGGCTGCGCTAGCGGCGCAGCCCGAGAGCCTGGATTACCTGGTGGTAGCGCTCCACGTCCTTGTTACTGAGGTAGCGGAGCTGGCGGCGCCGTTGGCCCACGAGCTTCAGAAGCCCGCGCCGCGTGGAGTAGTCGTGCTTGTGCTCACGGAGGTGATCCGTCAGATGCACGATCCGGGCGGTGAGAAGGGCGATTTGAACCTCAGGCGAACCGGTGTCGCCTTCGTGCTGCTTGAACTGCTCAATGATGTTGGTCTTGCGTTCGGTCGTCTGCGTCAAACTGATCTGGTTCCTATGTTCTGCTCTACCCGTCAACACACTCCACAACGAATCAGCCCGCGCCCGGCGAGCCGTTCGTGCTGAGACTCACGCTAGCATAGGCCCCATGACCCGGCAATCCGTATCCCCCGACCATTCGAGGCCCAACCAACTCACCCTTCGCGCCTCCACGCACGGTACCCCGCGCTCCCACACCAACCCCCGAGGCCGCGTATGACCACCCTCGCCATTGTCACAGACGCCGATGCCTCGCTGCCGGCAGCGCTCCAGACCGCCCTCGGTATCCGCACCGCACCGCTCGAGGCCCCACTGCTCGTCGATCAAGAAACGATCCCCCGCCTCCGCTCCGAAGCCGGCGCTGTTCCGACCGCCGAGGCCCTCGCCGCCTGTAACGCCGCCATCGAGGGCGGCGCGTCCGCGATCCTCTACCTCGCCGCCGGCGACGGCTACGGCACGCCCCCGGATCTCGAATCCGCGCTCGCCAGCCTCGAAGTTGACGTAACGATCGAACAGACCGAGGGCGCCTTGATGGGCGCCGGCTGGCAGGCGATCGCCGCCGCCGAGGCGATCCGTGACGGCGGCGGTCTCCCCGAAGCCCTCGCCGCGGCGCGCCGCGTGCGCGCGGCGGTCAACGTCCTCGTCATGCTCGAACACCCGGAGATGGCCAGCGCCGCCGGGAACGCCGAACTCGGCATCGTCCGTCACCGCGCCCTCGTCTACCTGCGCGGCCCTGAGGTCTCGATCATCAGCCGCCCGACCAGGCGGGAAGCGGCACTCGCGCTGCTCCGCGATCGCTTCGCGGAGAGCGTCACGGCGCCCGCGCGAGCGCACGTCGCGGTCCAGCACGCGTCGGCCGGCCCCGGCGCGGACGCCCTCGCCCGCTGGATCGAGCGTGAGTTGGCGCCTGCACGCCTCGTCGTCGCGCCGATCACGCGCCACGCCGCCACCCGGCTCGGCCCGCGCGTGCTCGCGGTCGCCTGGTACGAAGATCCCATCGAGGGCCAACCGGACTGAGCGCCCCTCGGTGCCGCTAGGTCGCGACCAGATCGCCCTCGGCGCGCGCCACCCGTACGCCGAGCCAGCGCCGCGCCGCCGGGTACCCGCTGCGCTGAAGCCACAGCGCCAGCGCCAGCGCGACTAGGCAGACCACCGCCCCGATCACCCCGTCGAGGATGTAGTGGTTCGCCGTCGCCACTACGGCCACCGACTGCAACAACAGCGCCGCCACCGCCGCTAGCCGCCACGCCCACCGCTCCGTCGCTCGGAACACCACGATCACCAGGATCACTGACCACCCAACGTGCAGCGACGGCACCGCCGCGAACGGGTTCACGAACGCGGCCATCGACTGCGCCTGGTATTGCAGGTCGGAAAACTGCTGCAGCGTGTCCACAAAGCCCCACTCGGTCAGGTAACGCGGCGGAGCCACCGGGTAGCTCCAGTACATCAGCAGCGCGAACGCCCCCGAGATCAGTAGCCCATCTCGCAGCAGCGTGTAGAAGGTCCGCTGCTTCCAGAACAGCAGCAGCCCCACCCCGACGATCAACGGGAAATCGAGCCAGAAGTAGACGAAGTTGAACAGCCGCACCCGCCAGTGCGCGTCCAACGCCCACTGATTCACGTCCGGCTCAATGAACAGCCCCAGCCGATCCTGGAGCTCCACGATCCAGCGCGCGTTCGCCATCGCCGTGTCCGTTTGATCGACCACTGCTCCGCGCACGAGGAAGTACGCCAGAAACCCCAGCGCCACCAGCCCAAGCTCGATCAGATCGAACCACGCGAGGCCCGCCCGCGATGGCGCCGTGGTCTCGTGCAAGTAGCGGTAGACCTTCAGTCGCATCCGTCGCTCAACCCCATCGCCACACCCATCGAGGAACGCCGGCCGATCGTACCGGAGCGCCATCCGCTGGTCCGGACACGCGCGGCACTGTTGTTCGGCTCTCGGCAGCCTCCTATGCTCCCCGCAACCTCCCGCCGGGCGGATCGAGCAACCCACGCGCACCAGCCGCGCGAGAAGACGGAGCTACCACGTGGAGATCGAGGTCGGTACAGGCGATCTGTTCGAGCAGGCCGGCGACACCGCCGTCGTCTTCGCACCCCAGGGCAGCCGCCGCCTCACAGGCGACACCGCCACCGCCGATCAACGCCTCGGTGGCGCGATCGCACGCGCCCAGTCCCAGGGCCTCTTCACCGGCGTCGCCGGGCACACCCTCGAATTCCCCGCTCCGGCGCGCGCGCGCGTCAAGCGCATCGTCGTCGTCGAAGCCGGCGATCGCATCGCCGAGGTCTCGGCCGCCCAGCTCCGTACCGCCGCAGGCAACCTCGCCCGCGTCCTCCGCGGCATGAACGCCGGCAAGGTCCTGCTCAGCGCCCCCGCCGCCGTCGCCCGCGCGCTCGACGCGGAACAGGCCGCCCGCGCCGTCACCGAGGGCTTCATCCTCGGCCTCTACCGCTTCGATCAGCACCACACCCGGGAGGCGGATCGCCCCCGCGGCGCCGTCACCGGCCTCACCGTCTTCGCCGCCACCGCCCGCCAGCGTGCGGCCACCGAGCGCGGCACCCGCGTCGGTCGCATCCTCGCCGAGGCCACCAACCTCGCCCGCGACCTCGGTAACCAGTCCGCCAACCTCATGACCCCCACCGTCATCGCCGAAGAGGCCCGACGCCTCGCCGCCGCGCACGGCCTCGAGTGCGAAGTCATCGAGCGCAGCGAGGCGGAAAGCCTCGGCATGGGTTCCTACCTCTCCGTCGCCAACGGCTCCGTCGAACCACCGAAGTTCATCGTCCTCCGCTACCAGGGCGCCGCCCGCCGCGGGAACGACATCGCCCTGGTCGGCAAGGGCATCACCTTCGATACCGGCGGCATCTCCCTCAAGCCAGGCGCCGGCATGGAGGCGATGAAGTGGGACATGTGCGGCGCCGCCAGCGTCATCGCCGCCATCTCCGCGATCGCCCAGCTCAAGCCCAACGCCAACGTCATCGCCATCGCACCCTGCACCGAAAACATGCCAAGCGGCTCCGCCACCAAGCCCGGTGACGTCGTCTACGCCATGGACGGACAGTCCATCGAGGTCGTCAACACCGACGCCGAAGGTCGCCTCGTCCTCGCCGACGGCATCGCCTACGCGAAGTCCCAGGGCGCCGTTGCGGTGATCGATGTCGCCACCCTCACCGGCGCGATGACCGTCGCCCTCGGCGACGTCCGCGTCGGCGGCTTCAGCAACAACGACCGCCTCTGGTCGCAGCTCGAAAGCGCCGGCGACGGCGCGGGCGAGCGCTACTGGCGCATGCCGCTCGATGACGAATACAACCAGCTCATCAAGTCCGACATCGCCGATCTGAAGAACACCGGCGGTCGCCCCGCCGGCTCGATCACCGCCGCCAAGTTCCTCCAGGCCTTCGCGGGGGACACCCCCTGGGTGCACCTGGACATCGCCGGCGTCATGAACGTCTCCGCCGACAAGGGCGAATGGGCGAAGGGCGCGTCGGGCATCCCGGTCCGCACCCTCGTCCAGCTCGTCCTCAACCGCGCCGGCTAGCCGCCCGCGAACCGCCGCGAGCCGAGGGGAGGCCCGCGCTGAGCGACACCATCGAGGGCCTCTCCGGCGTCCTCCTCTGGACGCACGCCGATCGCTACGCAGCGATGCGTGCGTTCTACGTCGACACGCTCGGCCTCACCCCGCGCTCGGATCGCCCGCGTTTCGTCAATTTCGACTGGGGCACACAGCGGTTGACGGTCTCGGTCCACCACGCCGTCTCCGGGACGAACCCGGATCCGCTGCGCCTGATGATCAACCTCGCGGTCTCGGACATTCACGCCGTCGCCGCGCGCCTCCGCGCCAACGGCGTCCAGTTCTCCCGCGAGCCGGAACAGGAGCCATGGGGCGGCTGGGTCGCCACCTTCCAGGATCCGGACGGCAACACACTCCAACTCCTCCAGACCCCGCGCGAGAACGTCGGCTAGACCGGTGCGACTCGGTATCGATTTCGATGGCACCGTCACCGACGCCGCCGGTATGCAGCGCCAGTACGCCGCGCGACGCTGGGACGTCCAGCTCAGCGAGCACCAGGTCATGCGCGCCGGTGCCACGCCGATCATCGGCGCGGAACGCTACCAGCAGATGGGCGACGCCATCTGGGGGCCGCTCACCGCGTTCACCCCGCCGCAACAGGACGCCCTGGACACCCTCGGCAGCCTCACCGCGGATCACGAGGTCACCATCGTCACCGCGCGCAACGGACACCAGGCCGCCTTCGCGCGCCGCTGGCTCAACGCGCGCGGCCTCCCGATCCGCGTCGTGCACACCGCATCGGCCCCCAAGACCGCGATCTGCCACACCCTCGGAATCGAGCTGCTCCTCGACGACGACATCATCCGCCACGGCGCGGATCTGCTCGCCGCCGGCGTCCTGCCCGTGCTCTTCGAACTCCCGCACCACCGCGATCTCGCGCGCCCCCCGGGCCTGCAGGCCGTCGAGGGCTGGTCCGCCTTCGCCGATCTGGTGCGCTCGCTGCCGGCGCGCTAGCCGCGCACCGGCCCGGCCATGCGTTAGCCGCGCTTCGGCAGCAAGGGTGCAACGCGATCAAGGATCCGCATCGCGCAGCCGTACTTCGACATCAGCGGCACCACTTCGCTCCCGCCGCCCGTATCCAGGATCGTGATCCGGTTCGTGTCCGTCCCGAATCCCGCGTCGGTCGCCGTCACGTCGTTCGCCACGATCAGCGCCGCGCCCTTGGCCGATAGCTTCTTCGTCGCGTTGGCGATCAGATCGTTCGTCTCCGCGGCGAACGCCACCTTCACCAGCGTCCCCGTCACCGACGCGATGATGTCCGGGTTCTCCGCCAGCTCGATCGACATATCGCCCGTGTCGGCGCGCTTGATCTTCCGGTCCGCTGGCGCTGCCGGTCGGTAGTCCGCCACCGCCGCCGCCATGATCAGCGCGTCCGCGCGCGGCGCAGCCTCGTGGATCGCCGCCATCATCGAGGCCGCCGAACTCACCGCTACCACCTCGACCGCCGCCGGCGCGATCCCCGGCACCGTCGTCACCAGGATCACCCGCGCGCCCCGGTCCCGCGCCGCCTCCGCGATCGCGTTCCCCATCTTCCCGCTCGAATGGTTCCCTACATAACGCACCGGGTCGATCGCCTCGCGCGTCCCGCCGGCCGACACGATCACCGTGCGCCCGCGGAAGTCGCCGCGCTCTCGTCCAATCCGCGCCCGCACCTCCGCGACGATCCGCGCCGGATCCACCAGCCGCCCGGCGCCCACGCGCCCGGAGGCCAGCCGGCCCTCGGCCGGTCCGACGAACTGCACGCCGCGTTCCGCCAGCAGCGCGCGGTTTGCCTGCGTCGCCGGGTGCGACCACATCTGCGCATCCATCGCCGGCGCCAGCAGCAGCGGCGCCTGCGTCGCCAGCGCCGTCAATGAAACGAAGTCCTCGGCCAGGCCGTGCGCCAGCCGCGCCATCGTCGATGCTGACACCGGCGCGATCAGCATCAGATCCGCCCGCCGCGCCAGCTCCACGTGCGCCTCGCCAAACTCACCGTGCGGGTGCCACATGTCCACGTACGGCTCGCGCGCCGTCAGCGATCGGAACGTCAACGGCGGCACGAACTCCGTCGCGCTCGCCGTCATCGCCACGTCCACCACCGCGCCCGCCTGCACTAGCTGGCTCGCGATATCGAGCGCCTTGTAACTGGCGATCGATCCCGTCACCCCCAGCACGATGTGCCGGTCGTCTAGCGGCCCTGCCGACGAAACGATGTGGTTGGTCATGGATCCCCCCGGCGCAGCCGCTGCTGACGCCCGTACACGCGCGGAACGGCTACTGGTTCGCCTCGTAGACCAGGCGCAGGCCCTCGAGGTTCAGATCGGCTTCCACGTGGTCGAAACAGCCGACCTCTTTGCCGATCACCTCGGCGTAGCCGCCCGTCCCGATCACCGTGGTGTGGTGGTTTCCGCCGTCGTCCAGCACCTCTTTGAAGCGCCGCACCATCCCGCGCACCATCTCCACGTAGCCGAAGAAGATTCCCGCCTGCATCGAATGCACGGAGTTCCGCCCGATCGGCCCGTCCGGCCGTTCCAGGCTCACCCGGTGCAGCATCGCCGCGCTGTTGAACAGCGCCTGCGAAGCAAGCCCGATGCCCGGCGCGATCGCCCCGCCCAGGTAATCGCCGTCCGCCGACACCGCATCGAACACGCAGGCCGTGCCCAGATCCACGATCACCAGCGGCGGCTCGTACTTGTCCAGCGCCGCCACCGCGTGCAGGACGCGGTCCGGCCCCACCTCGCGCGGGTTGTCGTACAGCACCCGGATCCCCGTCTTGATCCCTGGGCCCACCACCAGCGCGTCCACATCGAAGTAGCGACGGCAGACCTGGCGAAACGTCCCCAACAGCGATGGCACCGTGGACGACATGATCGCCGCGCTCACGCGGCTCGGTTCAATATCCACGCTGCGCAGCAGACCGATCACGAGCATCGCGTACTCGTCCGCGAAGTTGTCCTGGTCCGTCGCCACCCGGAACGTCGCCGCCAGTTCATCGCCGTCGAAGAGGCCGATCGCAATACTCGTGTTGCCAATGTCGATCGCCAACAGCAGCTCGGGGTCGCGTTGCGGAGCCATGGCGGTTCCCGTCGAATGGTCCGCTGCCAGGACGAGCATCTCGTCCGCTCGGTCAGCGGCTTGCGGGGCGAACAGCGAGTCTGTTGCTCGTCGTCGCGGCAGTATAGCGAGGCCTCGGATCTGCCGCGTCCATCACTACCCGAACCCCTCGCCACAACGTTCGCGGATGGGGATTCGGTTATTTCCGAGCGACTCCACATAACCTCCTTGATCGGCCTGATCGGCCGGTGCTACATTCCCGCCCGGTCAGCGAGACGGCGTCGGTTCATGCGGCGAATCGGTCGACGGATTGCTGGGGGCGGACTTAACGACTGACCCGCCGCGGGCGCATCGCCCGCGAACGATCGGTATCTGGCAGGGAATCCACAAGCTATCCACCAACGTGGATAAGTGGTTCACGCGCAAGCGCGCGGCTGTCGGTTCCGGTCGTGGGTCGCGACGCGGCGGGGAGCGTCGATGCCGGGCGAACGCGTGCTAAACGATCCTGCGGCCTTTTGGCACGCGGCCTTACGCGATCTCGCGTCACAGGTGTCTCGCGCCAATTACGACACCTGGCTCGACGGGACCGAGGGCGTTCGCCTCGTCGACGACACCCTCGTCGTTGGCACGCGTTCGGAGTTCGTCACCGAGTGGCTCCAGAAGCGCCTCCGCCCCTCCATCATCCGATCCCTCAGCGAGATTGCCGGGCACAGCGTGGACGTAGCTTTCGAACCGTTACGAGCGGACATGGATCACGCTTCCGCCCTGGACTCCGTTGAGTCCCCCGCGCCACGCGCGGCCAGCCCCCGCCCTCGCCTCCGCGAGCGCTACACCTTCGATCGCTTCATCGTCGGCAAGGGCAATGAACTGGCCGCCGCCGCTGCACGCGGCGCCGCCGATTCACCTGGCGATCGCTACAACCCACTCTTCCTCTACGGCGCAGCCGGCCTCGGCAAGACGCACCTCCTGCAGGCCGTCGGCCACATGCTCGTCGAGCGCGATCTGCACGTGCTCTACGTCAGCGCCGAGTCCTTCACCAACCAGCTCATCACTGCCATCCAGGGCCGCAAGATGGAGGAGTTCCGCAAGCAGTACCGCGAAGCGGACGCCCTCCTCATCGATGACATTCAGTTCATCGCCGGCAAGGAGCAGACCCAGGAAGAGTTCTTCCACACCTTCAACGAGCTCTACGAGACCGGTCACCAGATCGTCATCACCTCGGACAAGAGCCCCGCGCTGATCCCGCACCTCGAAGAACGGCTTCGCACCCGCTTTGAGTGGGGCATGATCGCCGACGTCCAGGCTCCGGACATGGAGACCCGCGTCGCCATCCTCCGCTCGAAGGCCCGCGAACAGGGCGCCGTGGTGCCGGACGCCGTCCTCCACGTCATCGCTGCCCGCTTCAAGAAGAACATCCGCGAACTCGAGGGCTCGCTCACCCGCGTGCTCGCCTATAGCCGGCTCACCCGTGAGCCGCTAACGCCAGAACTCGTGCAGTCGGCGCTCTCCTCACTCGAGCCCACCGAGCCGCGCCTGCCCCCGTCACCCGGCCTCATCATCGAGACCGTCTGCCGCTACTTCGACATCGATCAGGAGAGCCTGCTCTCGAAGAGCCGCGAGAAGCGCGTCGCCTACCCACGCCAGATCGCCATGTACCTCATGCGCGAACTCGCCCACCGCTCGCTCGTCGAAATCGGCGACGCCCTCGGTGGACGCGATCACTCCACCGTCCACCACGGCTGGCGCAAAATGGAACGCTCGCTCGCGATCGATCCCGAGACACAGCGCGACATCGGCAGCCTCCGCGAGATGGTAGAACAGGCCCGCCGCATCGCCTGACCCGCACGCGCGGTCGCCAACCCTCGAGGTCGCGCGCAACTCTGAGGAGTGCCGATGACCTCCACCGCGTCCCTCGCCGCCTTCGTCGTCGACACACCTGTCGACGCCATCCCCGACGCCATGCTCCACGAGGCGAAGCGCACGCTGCTCAACGTCTTCGGCGTCGCCCTCTCCGCCTCCACCGATCACTCCGTCGACGCCCTCGAATCACTCGAGGTCCCGCCTGACGCCGCATCGCCGCGCGCCACCGTGATCGGGCGCGCCCCAGCCGGCCTCGCGCAGGCGGCACTGCTCAACGGCTACCTCGCCCACCTCCAGGACTACGACGACACCCACTTCCCCTCGATCCTTCACCCCAGCGCACCCGTCTGGCCCGCCGCGCTCGCCGCCGCCGAGGATCGCGACGCCTCCGGACGCGATCTCCTCGCCGCCTTCGCCATCGGCGCGGAGGTCGCCTGCCGCGTCGCCATGTCCATCCACCCCTGGCACTACAACGCCGGCTGGCACATCACCGGCACCACCGGTGGTTTCGGCGCCGCCGCCGCCGCCTCACGCCTGCTCGGCCTCACCCGCGAACAGACCGAGCAGGCGCTCGGGCTCGCCGCCACCCATGCCGCCGGTGTCCGCGAGGCCTTCGGGACCAACGGCAAGGCGCTCCACGCCGGCCACGCCGCTGCCAGCGGGTTGCGTGCTGCTCGCCTCGCCGCTGCCGGCTTCACCGGTCCCACCGCGATCCTCGAGGGCCGCCGCGGCTTCTGGGCCGTGCTCTCACCCAACGGCCACGACGCCTCCGTCATCGACGCCGTCGCGACCCCGCTCGATCACTGGGAACTCGCCAACAACGGCCTCAAGCCGTTCGCCAACGGCGTCGTCTCGCACCCGCTCCAGGACGCCGTCATCCAACTCCGCGAAGCGGACGCGATCGATCCGGACGCCGTCACCGCCATCGAGGCGCGCGTCCACCCGCTCGTCCTCGAGCTCATGAACCTCGAGCCGACCGTCGGCCTCGAAGGCAAGTTCTCCCACCGTCACTGCGCCGCTGCCGCCCTCGTCGACGGCGCCGGCCACGAGGCCCAGTTCACCGACGCCCGCGTGCGCGATCCCCGGATCGCCGCCATCCGCTCGCTCGTCCACGCCACCGTCGATCCCGCGCTCGGCGAAGACGAGGTCCATGTCACGATCCGCCTCGCCGACGGCGCCGCGCACACCATCCACGTCCCCCACGCCATCGGCTCGCCCGAAAACCCGATGTCCGACGCGCAACTCGAAGCGAAGTACCGCGCCATCACCGCCGAGGTCCGCTCACCCGAGCGCGCCGAAGCCCTGCTCGCCGCCACCTGGTCCCTCGATCAGGCAGCAAAGGCGCGCGAAACGATCACACTCGCCGGCGGACGTTGATCCGTACTCGCCACCCATCGGTCACGGTCGTGGAACCTGTTGAGACAGATGCGCAATTCCCCTTCGAGAACACGTTGATAAGTAACGTCGCGCCTTGGGCAACATTCCGGGCGTGATCCGCGTCTCGGGCGCATGGCAGAGGTCATGAACATCCGTGTGGAAAATGACGACACCGCTCCCCGTCCACGCCGAGAGTTTCCATACCGCTCGGGGGCGAATGTGATCATCAGATCGACTGGTATGACTTGCTGATCGGGTACCTATCCACACCGTCCCCACTACGACTATGACTAAGAAGAGTGCATGCTGGATGTCCCCGTGCTCCTTCTTTGCGACCCATCCGTTAATCCACGGCTGTGTACAGTGGTGATCTCATGATCGATTGCGTCGAATTCGAAGTGGTCGCCGGAAACGGCGGAGACGGTGTTGTGTCCTTCCGTCGGGAAAAGTTCGCGCCCCGTGGCGGACCCGATGGTGGTGATGGCGGCCGCGGTGGTGACATCGTGTTCGTTGCCGAACGCCGCCTCGCCACGCTTCAGCAATACCGCGATCAGCGCATCCGTTACGCCGGCAACGGTCGCCCCGGTGGGCCCAACCGCATGCATGGCGCTGCCGGTGAACAGCTCACCATCATCGTTCCGGCCGGCTCCGTGATCTGGGATCTCGACGAAGCCGATCCCGAGGCGGATCCCACCGCCACCCCGCTCGCCGACCTCGCCGAGTCGGGCGCCTCGATGCTCGTAGTTCGCGGTGGGCGCGGCGGTCGTGGCAACAAGCGCTTCGCCACCGCCACCCGCCAGGCGCCGATGTTTGCCCAGCGCGGCCAGCGAGGGACCACCCGCCGTCTTCGCATCGAACTGAAGCTCATCGCCGACGTCGGCCTCATTGGCCTTCCCAACGCTGGCAAGTCCACGTTGCTGCGCGCCTGGTCACGCGCCACGCCGAAGGTCGCCGCCTACCCGTTCACCACCCTCGAGCCCGAACTCGGTGTCGTCGACCTCGGCTACGACTCCTTCGTCGCCGCCGACATGCCCGGACTCATCGAGGGCGCAAGTCAGGGCGTCGGCCTCGGCCACGAGTTCCTGCGCCACATCGAGCGCACCCGCGTCCTGGTGCACGTCCTCGACATGTCCGCCGACGATCCGCTCGCCAACCGCGATCTCATCGATCAGGAGCTGCGCGACTTCGGGCACGGCCTCGCTGACAAACCGCAGATCCTCGCCCTCAACAAACTCGACGACCCGGACGCGCGCGCCAACCTCGAGCTGCTCGCCGACCAGATCGAGGCGATCGGCCTCCCCTGCTTCGAGATCTCCGCCGCCACCGGCGAGGGCACTCGGCAGCTCGCACAGCGCAGCTACCAGCTCCTCGCGGATTTGAAGGAGGCCGATGCCCCCAGCGAGGAGGAAGCCATCCCCATCCTCCGCCCCGAACCAACCCACGCCCGGTTCGAGGTCGACGCCAACGAGGGCGATATCCCGATCGTCCGTGGCTCCACCCCCGAATGGCTCGCCGAAACGCTCGACCTCAACCAGGCCGAGCCGCGCGCCGAGTTCTTCGATCGACTGAGCCGCCTCGGTGTCGCCCGCGCCCTCCACCGTGTCGGCGTCGGCACCGGCGACATGGTGCGGATTGGCGAGGTCACCGTCCGTTGGGACGGCGCGTGACCACGCCTCCGCGTGCTCGGCGCACCGGGATCCTCGGTGGAACCTTCGACCCCCCGCACATCGCCCACCTCGTGCTCGCCGCCAACGCGCGCCATGACCTCCAGCTCGACGAGGTCATCTTCGTCCCCGCCGGCGACCCCTACCGCAAGGCCGACCGCGAGGTCACCGCGCCCGATCACC
The DNA here is from genome assembly GCA_009391845.1 of Chloroflexota bacterium. The sequence continues at coordinate 14,776 of QWJG01000010.1, forward strand.
GCCTCCGCATGATCGAGGCCGCCGTCGCCGATCTCCCCTGGGCCTCGGTCAGCCGCACCGAGATCGATCGCGCCGGACCCACATACACCACCGACACCCTCGAGGAGTTCGTCACCGCCGGCGGTGACTGGTGGTTCCTCCTCGGCGCCGACGCGCTCGCCGACCTCCCGCACTGGAAAGACCCCGCCCGCCTCGTCCAGCTCGCCCGCTTCGCCCTCGCGATGCGCCCCGGCCTGATCGACCACCTCGAAATCCCGCCCGCCACCCGCGCCGCCGTACCTGGCATCGAGGATCGCCTCGACCGCATCGAGATGCCGCTGCTCGAGGTCTCCTCTACCGATCTCCGCACACGCGTCCGCGACGGCAGACCGACGGACTACCTCACCACACCAGCCGTACGTGCCGTGATCGACGAACTCGGGCTCTACGCGCGGTAGACCGGCTGCCCGTCAAAGCCCTCCGGTGGGATCCCCACCAGGATCGAAGCGCGCGGAATCGGTGGCATCAGGAACGGCCGCAGATCCGCATCCGTGACGAACGGGAACCCCACCGCGGTCGCCTGCGCGCGCAACGTCGCTGTCGACCGCAGCCGCACCCGCTCCGCCGCCGCGCCCAGCACCGAGGCGTTCCACCGGTCGAGCCGCCGGTTCCCCGTCGGCCCGAACTCCCAGATCAATGCCAACCCGCCCGGCCGCAGCATCCGCAGCACCTCGGCCAGCAACGCCTGCAATTCCGCGTCGTCTAGGTGCTTCACCACGTACCCCGCGGTTACGAGGTCAAACGAACCATCCGCGAACGGCAGCGTGGCCGCTGTCGCACGCGCGAACTGGCGTCCCGCGTTGTCTCGCCGTGCCAGCGACAACATCTCCGCCGACAGATCGATCCCGATCGGTGGCGTCGTGAACCGCACCTGCTCATCCAGCACCCGCAGCAGCGTCCCGCGCCCGCACCCGATGTCCAGCACCCGCATCTCGGCGCGCAGCTTCAGGTTCTCCGGGAGCCGGTACAGCGGCCCGTTCGCCAGCAGGTGACCCTGCGGCCCCATCAGCCAGCGAAAGAGCATGGCGCGCGGGGACATCCCGCCAAACCAGCGTTCACGCCGTTGCGCACGGATCGAGGGCGAAGTACTCATCGGATCGCGATGGTGCGACGATCCCCTCGCGCGCTCAACCCGTCCGCCCTCGCGGGCTCCCAAACGCGGCCGCCCCTAGTCGCTCTCGAGGTCCGCCACCGTGGGTAACGTTGCGCCCGCGTTTTCCCGACGATCCAGCATGACCCGTCTCACGCAGCTCCTCCGCTTCGGCGCCCTGCTGATCGCCGCGCTCGTGCTGTTCGGCGCCACCAGCGTCAGCGCCCAGCCACCGCGGTCCCCCGCCCCGGCGGCTTCGGCCTGCTCGTCTGGACGGGGGGCGCGCTCGATCAGCTCCAGCGCGACGCTGTCGCAGCCGGCTGCGCACCCCGCGCGATCTGGACCGACGGGACGGGCGCGACCGCCGGCTCGCTCGTCGGATACCTCTTCGCCGCGCCCGCCTTCGTGAACGCGCAGTTCCTCGCGATCCACCCGACGGGACTCCCCGCCGCCACCCCGCTGATCCTCGTCTGTGAGCTGGCGCCGGCTCCCACCCCGCCCCCCGGCTCCACCTTCGAGACGCTCCCCGTCGGAGCCGCCCTCCCCTCGGGTGCCGCATGCGCCTCGCGCATCCGGCCGACCGCCGAGGTCCGCCCAGGCAACGCTGTCTACAACGCCACCCGCGGCACCTCACCACACGACCTCACCCCGCGCGTCGACGGCGACTTCGTCGGGACCACCGATGAGCTACTGCAATGGGTCGCCTGCAAATGGGGTATCGACGAGGACATCGTCCGCGCGCAGGTCGTCCTCGAATCCTGGTGGGACCAGACCACCGGCGGCGATCGCACCGCCGACCGGTCCGCCTGCCACCCCGATCTCCGCACCGCCTCCGGCGACTGCCCCGAGTCCATCGGCCTGATGCAGGTCCGCTACCCCTACCACCAAGAGGCCTTCGAGGACGCCAACGCCATCCGCTCCAGCACCTACAACCTGGACTACGCCTACGCCGTCTGGCGTTCCTGCTACGAGGGCGAACTCACCTGGCTCAACAACCTCGAGCGTGGCTCCGAATACGCCCCCGGCGACCTCTGGGGCTGCACCGGCGTCTGGTTCTCCGGCCGCTGGCGCACCCCCGCCGCCCTCGAATACAACGCCCGCCTCAACGCCCGAACCTGGGAAACCCCCGGCTTCCTCAACCCCTAGGCCCGGGTCCGGCGAACACCCCCCGCACCCAACCGGCGCCTGTCCCGCCACCACAGCGCGCCAACCAGCCCCGAAGGGTCAGCAAGGGTCGAAGACCCACTGAGGTCCGGCGAAACAACCCCCGCACCCGAACGACGCGGTCCCGCCACCACAGCGCGCCAACCAGCCCCGAAGGGTCAGCAAGGGTCGAAGACCCCAGGAGGTCCGGCGAAACAACCCCCCGCACCCGAACGACGCGGTCCTGCCACCAAAGCACGCCAAACAACCCGGAACGGTCAGGGAGGGTCGAAGACCCCTAGGAGGAAGGACATGCGGACGCGTGCGTCGCGGGCGGCGCCCCAGTCGCACATCGCTGCCAGCTCGCGCAGGCGCGGCGCTAGGTGCTCGTAGCCACTCACGAGCGGTGCCAGCACCGCGTCGGGTGCTTCCCAGACCGCCGCCACCGCGCGAGCGCAGCCAGCGAGGTCCGTCGACGCCTGCCACGACCGCTCCAGCTCTCGGGCGTCCTCTGGCGTCTCCACGTCGCGATCCGCGTAGCGATACAGCGGCCGCAGATCGACCTTCAGCTTCTGTGTCAGGTGATTCGCTGCTAGCGCCAGCTCGTGCTGACCGCCCATCCGCGCGCTGAACGCCCACGACTGGAAGAACAACACGATCGACGGATCATCAAGGAACCCCAGCGGGCACTCGCCCACGCCCTCGAACTCAACGAAGAAGCGTTGCGGCCCCGGCGTCGCGACCATCCGAGGGGTGGGGGCTACGCGTCGATCGTCGCCTGCAGCGCGTTCGTCATGATGAACGCGCGTCGCGGCGCAACCTCATCGCCCATCAGCCGCGTGAACAGATCGTCGGCCACCGCCGCGTCGTGCACCTCGACCTTCAGCAGCGAGCGCCGCGTCGGGTCCATCGTCGTCTCCCAGAGCTGCTCCGGGTTCATCTCGCCCAGCCCCTTGTAGCGCTGGAAGTTGAACCGCTCGCCCTCGTGCTCCTTCACGAACTTCTCGTGATTCGCTTCCGTGAACAGCCACGTCACATTGCGGTTCCGCGTCGCGCTGTAGAGCGGCGGCTGCGCGATGTAGAGGTAACCCTCTTCGATCAGTTTTGGCATGAAGCGGTAGAAGAACGTCAGCAGCAGCGTCCGAATGTGAGCGCCGTCCACGTCCGCGTCCGTCATGATGATCACCTTGTGGTAGCGCAGCTTCGTCGAGTCGTAGTCCTCGCCGAAGCCCGTGCCCAGCGCCGTGATGATGACGCGGATTTCCTCGTGCGCCAGCATCTTGTCCAGGCGCGCCTTCTCCACATTGATGATCTTGCCCCGCAACGGCAGGATCGCCTGCGTCCGGCGATCGCGGCCGCCCTTGGCCGAACCGCCGGCGGAGTCGCCTTCCACCAGGTAAATCTCGGACAGTTCCGGAGAGCGCTCGGAGCAGTCGGACAGCTTGCCGGGCAGCGTGCTGCCCTCCAGCACACCCTTGCGCTGCACCAGATCGCGCGCCTTGCGCGCCGCCTCGCGAGCGCGTGACGCCGTCAGTGCCTTGTCCAGGATCTTCCGCGCGATCTGCGGGTTCTCCTCCAGCGCCTGACCCAGCTTCGACGCGAACACCGACTGCACGACCCCCTTCACCTCGGGGTTGCCCAGCCGCGTCTTCGTCTGACCTTCGAACTGCGGATCGGCGATCTTCACGCTGATGATCGCCGCCAGGCCCTCGCGCACGTCGTCGCCGGACAGGTTTGGATCGTTGTCCTTCAGGATCTTCGCCTTGCGCGCGTGATCGTTCAGCACGCTGGTCAGTGCGCTGCGGAACCCCGTCAGGTGCGATCCGCCGTCAATCGTCTTGATGCAGTTTGCGAACGAGTTCACCGTCTCGCCGTACGTGCTGTTGTACTGAAGCGCGATCTCGACCAGCACCCCGTCGCGATCCTCGAGCACGTAGATCGGGTCCGGGTGCAGTGGGCCCTTGTCGCGGTTGATGTGGCGGACGAACGCCTCCACGCCGGAGTCGAAGAAGTACGTCATCTCGTGCGGCACCGGCGTCGCGCGGTGATCCACGAAACGGATCCGAATCCCCTTCGTCAGATAGGCCATCTCCCGGAACCGGCTCGACAGCGTGTCGAACTCGTACTCCAGCGACTCGAAGATCGTGTCGTTCGGCAGGAACCGGATCGTGGTGCCGGTCACGCCCTTCGCAACCTTGCCCACCTTCTGCAATTTCGAGGTGGCCACGCCGTTCGCGTACGTCTGCCGCCACAGCGCGCCGTTCTGCCGCACCTCGACCTCAAGGTCCTCCGACAGCGCGTTCACCACCGAGGCGCCAACGCCGTGCAGCCCGCCGGACACCTTGTACCCGCCGCCGCCGAACTTGCCGCCGGCGTGCAGCACCGTCAGCACCGTCTCAACGGCCGACAGCCCAGTCTTCTCGTGCTTGTCCACCGGGATGCCGCGGCCGTTGTCGGTCACGCACACGTGGCCGTCCGCCTCGATATCGATCGTGATGAAGTCGCAGTACCCTGCCATCGCTTCGTCGATCGCGTTGTCCACGATCTCGTAGATCAGGTGGTGCAACCCGCGCGAGTCCGTGGAGCCGATGTACATGCCCGGCCGTCGCCGTACCGCTTCCAGTCCTTCGAGGACCTGGATATCCGCCGCCGTGTAGGACGGATCTGCGTTCGCGTTGCGCCCGCTACGGGGCGACGTGCTCGCACGCTCGGTTGTCGTCATAAGGCCTCGCTCATCACCGGCAAATCATCGAGGACCAACCGACCATCGCGTCGAGGCGCAGAGCGCCCTGCACGACTGCCGAGGAATTGATCACCCGCTTGAATGGACACCACTAATTCTACCATAGATCGGGCCCGTTTTCGGCCCGCAAGACCCTGCGCGCGACGGCCCGCGGGCCGTCAGGCCGTATCCACGCCGCTCGTTGTCGTGAGCTACCGGTCAGCCCTCGATTACTCCCGAATTCGCCCGAAATCACCGCGATCCGCGCTCGCCCTGACCTGCGCCGCCGGACCTCTATACTGACCCTCGTGGACCCCATCGCAATCGACCCAATCGGCACCGTTGCCAACGGCCAGCACGACGTCGCGCGCGGCGACTGGTCGCGTCAGCGCAGCACCATCCGCTTGCGCCCTGGCTTCGGCGATCGCCTGCTCGGCCTCGCCGACTACTCGCACGTCATCGTCATCGGCTGGCTCCACGAAATACCCGCCGAACTCCGCGATCGCCCCTCCGCCTACCCCGCCGGCGACGACCAGCTCCCGCTCCAGGGTGCGCTCGCCCTTCGCGGTGGCGCCCGCCCCAACCCCATCTCCATCACCGTCTGCGCGCTCCGCGATATCGACCGCGACACGCTCACCGTCGAGGGCCTCGATCTCGTCGATGGCACCCCGATCCTCGATCTGAAGCCCTACATCGCCTTCTACGACGCCCGCCCGGATGCGACCCTCCCGCGCTGGGCGCAGGGCTAGCGAGGTGCCCTCCGGTCGCCGGCTCCAGCCCGGGCGCACCGGCCGCGAACACGCCGGCGAATCGCCCATCCACCGTCCGCCGACCCGCACCCAGCTCGGCGCCGTCTACCGTGCCCTGCTCCAGCTCCACGGCCACCAACAGTGGTGGCCGACCGCCCTCGAGGATGGCCCCGGCGCCCGCCTCGAAATCTGCTTCGGCGCGATCCTCACCCAGAACACCTCCTGGAAGGGCGCCGCCGCCGCGCTTGAAAACCTCCATGCCGCCGGCGCCCTCGATGCCGAAGCGCTCCTTGCGCTTCCCACCGACGTGCTCGCCGACCTCGTGCGCCCCTCCGGGCACTTCAACGTGAAGGCGCGCAAACTCCAGTCGTTCTGCCTCGAGATCGTCGAGGGCTACGGCGACCTCGACGATCTGCTCGACGCCGATACGGACGAACTGCGCGAACGCCTGCTCGCCATCTGGGGCATTGGCCCCGAAACCGCGGACGCCATCACCCTCTACGCCGCCCGCAAACCCACCTTCGTCGTCGACGCCTACTCCTACCGCCTCTTCGAACGCCTCGACCTCCCACCCGGCCGGCGCAACTACGACGTCTACCGGGACTTCTTCCTCGGCAAAATCGGCCCCGACGTCAACGAACTGAACGAATGGCACGCCCTCATCGTCCGCCACGGCCAGAACATCTGCCGCCGCTCCAACCCCCGCTGCGACGAATGCCCGCTCCTCCGCCGCTGCCCCTTCGGCCAAAACGAAATGGGCCTGCGCACCGGCTAGCTGCAGCCTGGTTGTCATTCGGTGTCGCTAAGCGACGCGCGATCGTCCCTCGCTGTCTTCGGACCCCCGGCGTCCCAGGGACCTTGGCGATCGACGTCGGGGACCGCGCCACGTCCGCCCGCCGCGCCGTCGCCGCCGCCGCCACACTCCCGAGGAGAGCACCCCATGATCGCCGCCGAATTCATCGCCCCCGACCCGACCTCAATCGGCATCGACCCCACCGCGCTCGCCACCCTCAACAGCCGCGTCCGCTCGTACGTCGACGCCGGCCTGCCCGCCGCCCAGATCGCCGTCGCCCGCTACGGCAAACTCGCCGGCATCGCCACCTACGGCTCCGCCGTCCAGGCTGGCGAGGAACAACCGGCCACCGACGACACCCTCTTCTGCCTCTTCTCCGCCACCAAAGGCATCGTCGGCGCCGCCGCCTGGGCACTCATCGAGGACGGCCAGCTCAACATCGACGAGCACGTCGCCGACATCGTCCCCGCCTTCAAAACGCACGGCAAAGACATCGTCACCGTGAGGCAAATCCTCACCCACACCGCCGGATTCCCGTACGCCCCGATGCACCCGAAGCTCTGGGAGGATCGTGCTCTGCGGAACGAACGCATGGAGTACTGGCGCCTCACCTGGGAGCCCGACAGCCGCTTCGAATATCACGCCACCGCCGCTCACTGGGTGATCGCCGAGATCATCACCCAGCGCACCGGCCTCGACTTCCGCGACTACCTCCGCCAGCGTCTGCTCGACCCGATGGCCCTCCCCGACCTCCTCGTCGGTGTCCCCGACGACCAGCAGCAACGCCTCGCCGACATCGTCTACTTGCAGCCCCCCGAAATGCCGGAGGACGGCTGGAAAGAGGTCAACCCGGAAACCATCCTCCACTTCAACCTGCCCTCGCAGCGCCGCGCTGGCGCCCCGGGCGGCGGCGGCTTCGCCGGGGCCGGCGAACTCGCCCTCTTCTACCAGCGCCTCGTCTCCGTTCCGGAGTCCGGCGCCCACGCCCCGCTCAAGCAGTCCACCATCGACATGGCCACCACCGTCTACACCAGCGCGCACCACCAGAACATCGACGGACTTCCGGTCAATCGCGCCCTCGCCGTCGTCGTTGCCGGCGACCACCCAGCCCAGCGAGGTTTCGCCCCCAACGCTTCGCCTCGCGCCTTCGGTCACGCCGGCGCCGGCGGCCAGATCGCCTGGGGCGACCCCGCGACCGGCTTCTCCGTCGGCTTCGTCACCAACGGCTTCGACTCCAACGACAACCTCGCCGCCCGCACCGCCGACCTCAACCGCCTCGCCGGAGCTTGCCTCCTGGACTGAGCCTGCCGCGCCGCCGCTGCGCCTCCGAGGGCTGTCCCGTCTCGCGAGGTCGGCTCAGTCGCGGCTGGGCCGGTCGCGCATCAACGTGACCCCGCGGGAAATGGCCGCCCCCAACGAACGAGACTTCACCTGCGGCTCGCGCGCAGCACAGA
>QWJG01000011.1 GCA_009391845.1 Chloroflexota bacterium
ACCTCCATACCGGATCCCACCCCACCCCCTCTATCCGACGCAATTCGCCCGTAAACACTCGTGTTTTCCGTCCCTCGGTGCAACCTCGCGAGCCCCTGAAGATCAGCTCAAACATGTGAACCATTCGTGCACCCGCCGCGATCGAAAAGCATTCGTGTTCGAGCACTCCTCGTACGCGTTGAACCCCACCCGACGCCGACGTAGCCTCGACCCCGTCATGAGCAGCGGGAAGTTCAGCCGCGTTCTCGTCGCGGCCGTGGGGACGGTCGCCGCTGCCTTGATCGTCGCGATGGGCGTCGCCATCGCCCGTGATGTCGGCGGCACCGACGTCGGCGCGACCGATTCCAGCCTCTCTTCCGGCATCGACTTCGATCTCCCCCGCTTCGATGGATCCCGTTTCATCCTCAGCGAGCACGCCACGGCCCCGGTCTTCATCTACTTCTGGGCGAGTTGGTGCGGTCCGTGCGAGGACGAAGCCCCGGTGATTCAGAAGCTCTGGCCTGAATACGAGGCCCTGGGCTACACCTTCGTCGGCGTCAATATCTGGGATGGCGAGGACGCCGCTCGCGAGTTCGTGAACCGACATGGCCTCACCTTCCCAGTCGTGATCGACGGGGACGGCACGGCCTACCTGGACTACGGTGTGATCTCAATCCCGGAGGCGTTCTTCCTCAAGCCCGGGCTGGTCGTCGATCGGAAGTACATCGGCGTGCTCACCGAAGCGCCGCTCCGTGAACGACTTGCGGCGATTGGGGAGTCATGAGGCGGCAACCGTGAGCACGGCGACCACCGGACCTGCAGCACCTCCGCCGCATCGCGGCGGAGGATTCCTCTCAAGTAACCGCAACCGGCTGCTGCTGCTGCTGCTCGTCTCCACCGTCGCCATCGGCGCACTGGCCTTCCGCGCCGCCTCCGGCGATCTCTCCTACTACGTCGAACCGGACGAGTTCCTCGCGCAAATCGCCGGTAACGAGGGCGATCGCTGGCGCGTCGGCGGCCGCGTCGTCGAGGGCACAATCGTCGAGGAAAACGGTCGCCCCGTCGCCTTCGATATCGCCGGCGATACCGGCGAACGCATCGCCGTCCGCTACGACGGCATCGTTCCCAACCTCTTCACCGCCAATGCGTTCGTCGTCATCGAAGGCAAGCTCCACGCCGATGGGCATTTCGAGGCCAGCAACCTCGTGATCAAGCACGAAAACGAATTCTTCTCCGATACCCCACCGCCAGATTCGCCAAGCTCCGGCCTGGTTCCCGCCTCGTAGCGAGGCCCGGCCGGCGGCTCGTGCCGCGCGGGAGGACATGCTGTGAACGTGATCGCCACGTTGGGAGCCTCCGCGCTCCTGACTGCACTGGCTAGCTCGCTGTTCGCGGCGGGAGCGGCTGTCTACGGTCACCGCGCCCGACGAGCCTGGCTCGTCCTCGCGTCGCGCCGCGCCATCCTCGTCACCGGCATGCTGATGAGCCTCGCCGTCGCCACCTTGGCCTACGCGCTGCTGGCGAATGACTTCTCGATCGCCCATGTCGCGTCCGTGTCCTCCTCGGACATGCAGCCCTGGATGAAATGGGCATCGCTCTACAGCGGGCAGCCAGGTTCGCTCCTCTTCTGGACCTGGACTATGTCGCTCTTCATGGCAGTCTTCGCCGCCACCACGCTGCGCCAGATCCCCTGGGGTGCGCCGCACGCGCTCGCGACCATGGGCTTCACGCTCGCCGCGTTTCTGGTCGCGCTCGTCTTCTTCGCCTCGCCGTTCCGCGTCAGCGCGATCACGCCCGCTGACGGCCAGGGCCTCAACCCGCTCCTCGTCGATCCCGGGATGCTGATTCACCCGCCTTTCCTACTCACCGGGCTGGTCAGCACCTCGATCCCGTTCGTGCTCGGCGCAGCGGCGTTGCTGTCCGGACGCCTGGATGCCGCCTGGCTCCGCCACGCCCGCGTCTGGGCGCTCGCATCGTTCCTCATCCTCAGCGTCGGCAACTTCCTCGGCGCGTGGTGGGCCTACACCGTGCTCGGCTGGGGCGGCTACTGGGGCTGGGATCCGGTCGAGAACTCCGCGATCCTCCCGCTCTTCCCAATGACCGCCTTCCTCCACGCCGCCATGGTCCAGGAGCGCCGCGGCATGCTGAAGGGCTGGAACCTCGCCCTCGTGCTCTCCGCCTTCGCCCTCGCCGTCTTCGGCACCTTCAACGTCCGCAGCGGCCTCGTCGCCTCCGTCCACTCGTTCGCGGAGTCCGAGGTCGGCCCGTATTTCCTCGTCCTCCTCGGCATCGTCGTCGCCGTATCGGTCGTGCTGCTCGCCTGGCGTATGCCGCTGCTGCGCGCGGAGCACGATTTCGATTCGTTCGCCTCCCGCGAGACCGGGCTGATCCTCAACACCTACGTCCTCGTCGCACTCGCGCTCGTCGTCCTTGGTGGCACGCTCTTCCCCGTCTTCTCCGAGCTTGTCGATGGCTCGCGGATCACCGTCGGCCCACCGTTCTTCGGCGACACCACCGGTCCGATCTGGATCGCGATGCTGCTCCTGATCGCCCTCGGAACCGTGCTCCCCTGGCGCCGTGCCGCGCCCGGCACGCTCTCGCGTCGCCTGCGCACACCCGCCGTCGTGCTCGTCGGCGCACCGATCGCGCTCGTCCTGGCTGGGATGCGCGATGCCTTCGCGATCGCGACGATCTCCGCTGCCGTAGTCGTGCTCTACGTCAGTGGGCGGGAGTACTACATCGGCGCGCGCGGTGCCCGCCGCGCCAGCGGTCGGAACTGGCTCGCCGCCTTCGGCTCCCTGTTCGAACGCGACCGCCGCCGCTACGGCGGCTATCTCGTGCACACCGGCGTCGCCGTCATCGCCATCGCCGTGATCGGCTCAACCGTCTTCCAGACCCAGGTGCGCGTCACCGTCGCGCCCGGCGACCAGTTCGAGGTCGGCGACTACCGCCTCAGCTACGGCGGCCTCCGCGTACGCGAGCCGGGGGTCAACGGCATTGACCAGGAAATCATCGCCCTCGTTGGTGTCGAGCGTGACGGCGAACTGGTCGCCCGGCTCGAGCCCGGCCAGCGGTTCTTCACCAATTTCGAGAATCAACCGGTCGCGATCGTCGCGATCGATGGCAGTCTGCTCCGCGATATCTACGTCTTCATCCAGGGCTGGGACGGCGAACAGAACGCCGAGATCCAGGCGTTCATCAATCCGCTCACCCAGTGGCTCTGGATCGGTGGCGCGATCTACACGCTCGGCGGCCTCCTTGCCTTCGCCCCGGCCCGACGCACTGCTCCGGTCCGCGCGGAGATCGAGGTCCCGACCGGGGCGCGGCAGGTATGACCGTCTCGCGGATCCGGCTCCCCTTCCGAGGCGTCCTGCTCGCCGTTGTTGCCGTAGCCGCGGTCACCTTCGCCGTCGCCACGCTCGCGGCCTCGTCGCCGGGAACGGCGCGCGCGCAGGAGCTGTCGCCCGACCTGGAGGCTCGTGCGCTCGGCATCGAACGCCAGCTCCTCTGCCCGCAGTGCACGAACAAGCGTCTGGACGTCTGCGAGATCGCGATCTGCATCGATATGCGTCACCAGATCCGCGAACAGCTCGTCGCCGGCCGCACCAACGACGAGATCATCTTCTTCTTCTCCAACCGCTACGGGCAGCGCGTCCTCGCCGAGATCCCTCGCGAGGGCTTCAACCTCGTTCTCTTCGGCTGGGTCGGCGGCTCATTGCTCCTCGTCGCCGGCGGCGGCGCCCTCTTCCTGCTGCAACTGCGGCGCAGTGGCCGCGCCACCCGCGCGCAACGGCTCGCCGCCGCGTCCGCCGCCCCCGATACCGCCGAGGACGAGGCGTGGCTCGAGTCCACGCTCCCGGACGCGCCGACTCGCGATCCCGCAGAAGGGTCGCGCTGATGGAGTGGCTGCTGCTGCTCCTCGTCGCCGCCGCCGCCGCGGCCTACGTCGGCTGGCCCCGCAACGAGGACGTCTTCATCGATGCCACCGCGGCCGATCGCCTTCGCATGCAGCGTGGCGCGCTCCTAGGCGAACTCGCGGAGCTCGATCAAGATCTCGCCCTCGGCCGCATCTCCGCCGAGGACCGCCGCACCGGTCGCCGTGCACTCGCCCCCGATCTCCGGGCCGTCACCGAGGCGCTGCAGTCGCTAAACGAGCCGCTCGACCTCCCAGCGCCCGCCCCAACCGCCGCCCAAACCCCCGCACCAACCGAGGCCGGATCCTGATCGCCCGTCGCACCCCGGCTCTGACTGCCCTCGCGTTGCTCCTCGCGATCACGCTTGCTGTCGGTGCGCCCGCGCTCGCCGCCGCTGGTGACGGTCCCACACGCGGTACCGTCAGCGGCGCTATCCGCCTGCTCACGCCCGACGCCTCGCTGGGCGAGGCCAACGTCGAGGTGCTCGCCTTCCCGCAGGGTGGCGAAGTCAGCGCCGTCGCCGAGACGGTCACCAGCACCGGTCGCTACGAACTCCAGCTCGATATCGAACTGAACACCAGCTACTTCGTCCTCGTCACCTACGAGGACATCCAGTACCTCAGCAACCCGCTCGTCCTCTCCCCCGACGCCCCGACCGTGTCCGCGGACTTCGAGGTCTACGCCACCACCGCGACCGCACCGGAACTCCGCATCGAAACGACCACCGTCACGCTGCTTGCGATCGACCGCGAACGCGCCGAACTCACGTTCATCCGTGAAGACGCCATCGCCCTCGATGAGCCGCTGATCTACGTCGGCGCCGAGGATGGCATCACGCTGCGCCTACCCGTGCCGGAGAACACCACCGACGCCGGTGGAATGGAAGCCGACGACGAGGACTACCGCTTCGACGGCGGCACGGTCGCCGTTGCTACACCGCTCCGCCCCGGCGTGACCTCCGTCGTGACCCGGTATACGGTCCGCTACGAAGCCGACAAGGATGAGTACCGCTTGCGCATCACCGCCCCCGTAAACACCGACCGGATGGCGATCCGCGTCCCCCAGCGCTTCCTCCGCGAGGTCCGCCCGGTTGGCGACGACGCCACACTCGGGGCCGACGAAGCGTTCGAGAGCGGGAGCGGGAGCGAACCGCTGACCGTGATCGAACGCACCAGCCCAGCTACCCCCGGGCAAGGCTTGATCGCTGACCTGCGCGGTCTCTCCGGCATCGAACGCAACTCGCACCCGCTCACCTCGGGCGCTGGCGCGGTCGTCGGAGCCCTGCTCGCGCTACTCGTCGTCTCCGGAGCCGCCGTCGGACTCCAGCGGATACGCGGGCGCACGGCATGACCTCGGCCGCCCCACTGGCACCGCCCGCCGTCGCCGCCACCGCACTCACCAAGCGCTACGGCGGCGTGGACGTGGTCAGCGACGCCACCTTCACGCTGGAGCCCGGATCCAAGATCGCGCTGCTCGGTCCCAACGGTGCCGGCAAGAGCACCCTGCTGGGGATCCTGTCGTCGCTCATCACGCCCAACAGCGGCGACGCGATCGTCGCCGGCTACCCGCTCCGCGCGAACCCGCCGGAGCTTCGCCGCAGCATCGGCGTGCTCGCTCACCTGCCCATGATCTACGAAGAGCTGTCGCCGCTGGAGAACCTCCAGTTCTTCGCTCGCCTCTACGGCATCCCGGACGCCGCGACCCGCATCGAGGAGTTGCTCCGCGCCGTCGGTCTCTGGCAACGTCGCCGCGAACCCGCGCAGGTATTCTCGCGCGGCTATCACCAGCGCCTCGCGATCGCGCGCGCCCTCATCCATCGCCCGTCCGTGATGCTGCTGGACGAGCCCGAGACCGGGCTCGATCCGTCCGGTGTCGAACTGCTGGACGAACTGGTCATGAGCGACCCCGCCGTCACCGTCCTCGCCGCCACGCACCTCGTGGAGCGCACCGCCCACTGGGCGACCGGCGTGCTCCGCCTCGACCGCGGTCGTGTCATCGAGGTACCCGCAACGCTCGCCCGGACCGCCGAACCAACGGCCGACGCGACGCTCGAGGCAGCCGGAGCGCGACCATGAACCCGACGCTGGTAGTGCTCCGCAAGGACCTGCAGCTCGCCTGGCGCGATCGCAGCGGCTGGCTCTCCGCCTTCGCCTTCGCCGCGATCAGCGTGCTGGTTTACTCATTCGCCTTCGATCTCGCCACGGCGGACATTCGTCCCCTGCTCCCGGGGGTCCTCTGGACCACCTTCCTCTTTGTCGGGATCTTCGCCAGCAGCCAGTCCTTCCAACGCGAATCGGACGCCGGGACGTTCGACGCGATGCTCGTCGCGCCGGTTTCCCCCGCCGCGATCTACCTCGGCAAGGTGCTCACCAACCTCGTCGCGTTGCTCGTGATCGAATTGGCCCTGCTGGTCGTCGGCACTATGCTGTTCGACACCGCCCTTCTCACCGGCGAACTCATCCTGGTGGTCGCCATCGGAACTACTGGCTACGTCTCGCTCACCACGCTCCTGTCCACGCTGGGCAGTCGAGCACGCGCACGCGCCGTCCTGTTGCCGGTGCTGGCGTTGCCGTTGCTGGTCCCGCTGTTGATCGCCGGTGTCCGCGCAACGGGCGCCGCCCTCGGTGAACCCGCCGGATCCGCCCCCTGGCTGCTGCTCCTCACGATGTTCGCGTTGTGGAGCACCCTCGGCGGCCTGCTCCTCTTCCCGCTCGCGGTGGAACGATGAGCACCGTCGTCGGTTCCAGCTCGGATCGCGGGCCGTCGCTCCCCACCACCCTGCTCCGCGGTCTGCTCGCCGCGTTCCGCTGGGCCACGCTGCCCGCCTACCGCGCCCGCTGGACGCTGCTCCCCGCGCTCTCCGGCGTCACGATGATGGCGATGCTCGTCGGAGCGACCCTCGCCGCACCGCGCGAGATCATCGAGGGCGAGGTCCAACGCCTGATGTACCTCCACGTGCCATCCGCCAGCGTTGGCACCTACATGTCGTTCCTGATCACCGCCATCGCCTCGGTCGCCTTCCTGACCACGCGCGACATCCGCTGGGACGCCGTCGCCCGCGGGGCCGCCACCGTCGGCGTGCTTTTCACCGTGCTGACGCTCGCCACCGGCGCGATCTGGGGGAAGCCCACCTGGGGCGTCTACTGGACCTGGGACGCGCGGCTCACCTCCACGTTGGTGCTCCTGCTCATCTATACCGCCTACCTCCTCGCACGATCGGTCGGTGGACCGAACGACGAGCAGGCCGCCCGCTATTCCGCCATCTTCGCCGTCATCGGGTTCATCGATATCCCGATCATCCACTTCTCCGTCGACTGGTGGCGCACGCTCCACCCCCAGCGCATCGTTTTCGATTCGCGGCCCTCGATGCCCGGCGAGATGCTCTTCGTGCTGTTCCTCGGCTTCATCGCGATCACCTTCCTGATGCTCTGGCTCGTCGCGTTGCGCAGTGAGGCGGAGCAACTTGGCCAGCGCACCGACCGGATGCGCGCTCGCCTCGATCACGGGACGGCTGGCTGATGGAAGACAACCTGGAGTTCCTCTTCGCCGGCTTCGCCGTCTTCTGGGCCGGCCTCTTCGTCTACCTCCTGCTCCTCCAGATGCGCCTGCGCAGCCTCCAGAGCGAGGTCGAAACCCTTGAGGAGCGCCTCGCGGAGTACGAAGGCGTCGCGCCGACGCCGCAACCGGCGACGCCAGAGCCACCGGCGTCCGCAACGGCGGCGCCAACCTCGGAGTCATAGTCCGAAGCTTCCGGCGCGCGATGACCAATGAACAAGCACGGAATGGGCGGTCGTCGTAGCATGCCGAGAATTCAGCGGCACCCCCGCCAGGGAACCTCGGGACCGGCGATGACCAGCGTGAGCGACGTGCATCCGGCAGCCAGGAACCGCGGCATCGGCGCGGTGGCCCGTGACTACTTCGTCCTGATCAAGCCCTCGATCATCCTGCTGCTGCTGATCACCACCGTCCCCGCAATGGTCCTGGCGACCGAGGACTGGCCGGACGGCTGGTTGGTCCTCGCGACGTTGATCGGCGGCGTCCTCGCTGCTGGCGGCGCCGGCGCCGTCAACATGTACATCGACCGCGACATCGACGACATCATGGTGCGTACGCGCTCCCGCCCCATCCCGTCCGGTCGCATCCCCGCCCACCACGCCGCAATCATCGGCTGGACGATGGGCATCGCCTCCGGCTTCTGGCTCACCCTCACCGTCAACGCGCTCGCCGCCGTCCTCGGGGTCGGCGCGTTCCTCTTCTACGTCGTCGTCTACAGCATGTGGCTCAAGCGGACGACCGTGCACAACACGGTGCTCGGCGGCGTCGCCGGCGCCGCGCCGCCGTTGATCGGCTGGGTCGCCGTCACCGGTTCCATCGAATGGACCGGCGTGCTCCTCTTCCTCGTCGTCTTCGCGTGGCAGCCTCCGCACTTCTGGGCGCTCGCGCTGCTGCTGGCGGATGACTACCGCGACGCCAAGATCCCAATGCTCCCAGCCGTGCGTGGCGAGACCGAGACGAAGCAACAGACACTCGTCTGGGCCATCCTCACCGTCGCCGTCACGATCGCCCTTGGCATCACCGCGCGCCTCGGGGGGTTGTACTTTGCCGTGGCACTCGTCGGCGGCATCGGCTTCGTCATGGTCGCCTGGCGGCTCTACCGCACCCCCGGCGTGTCTGCCGCGCCCGCCATGTTCCGCTACTCGACTAGCTACCTCGCGCTCCTCTTCGGCAGCATGGCGGTCGACCGACTGCTATTCGGGTAGCACCCCCGAGCGAGACTCATATGATTCCACAACATGGCAGCTACTAGCTTCGAGCCGGATTCACAGCAGAAACACGCACAGGATAAGGTATGCCATGCGCTACGAACGACCGGTAGTGGAGCGCCACGCGCTCGTCGCCGAGATGCTGACGGCGATCTCGCTCTACTGCGACGGGGACATCTGCAAGATCCCGTAGGTCGCAGCATGTCCGAATAGCAAGAGCGGGCCGTACGGCCCGCTCTTGTTGTGTCCGGATGCTGCTCGTGCCGCTAGCCGCGAACCTCCAGCACCTTGAAACGAATCCTCCCGGACGGCGCCTCGACCACCACTTCTTCGCCCTGGCCGCGGTTACGCAGCGCCACGCCGATCGGCGATTCCATCGAGATCTTGCCCTTCGCCGGATCCACCTCGGCCTGGCTGACCAGCGTGAACTCCTGCTCCCGCCCCTGATCCAGGTTCAGCAGCTTCACCACGGAACCAACGTTCGCGCGGCCGCCCTTGGCGCCGGCGTCGATAATCACGGCGTGACGGAGCCGGTCCTCGGTCTCCCGGATCTTCGCCTCCAGGTGGGCCTGCTCGTCGCGGGCGGCGTCTAGCGGCGCGTTCTCGCGGAAATCCTTGTCCGCCATTGCCGCCCGCAGCTTGTCTGCGATCGACGGGCGCTCCGCCTTCAGCACCTCAAGCTGGGCCTCCAGCGACTGCAGCCCCTCGCGGGTGACGTGGAACGCCTTGCCGCCAAGCTCCTCGGCCGCGCCGTGCAACCCGCGCGCGCCGCCGTGGTCGCCTTCGAGCTTCAGGAACGGAACCAGGTTCTCCACTGTGAACGCAACCCGCGAGGAGTACGCGAGGAACGCGCGCAGCGGCTCCAGTTGACTGGGGTCGTGTGCCTCGCTGGACGTCACCTCAACCAGGTAGCGGCTGACAACCGGTCCGCTCAGCTCGGACATCATCCGTGTCGCGCCGAACCAGTTGATAAACAGCTCCACCATCGGGCGCTCGACCCCGACCTTTTCAGGTTCGAGCGAGTTCACGAAGTGACTCAATGCTTCGTTCGCGGTGATAGGCTCCGCCATCGGGCGGTCCTTCCGTTACGTACGCCGGGACAGCAGGCGCTCTGCGCGGGACGAGCCGCGTGGATCTGGGCGGTTGATTGCTTACCTCGCAGTCTAGAAGATGCACGGCTCCGCCTGTCAATCCGCACACGCCCGCTCTATCACGGACCAACGAACGGAACCCATGTCGACTGACGCTCCCAACGATCGCTGGACACTCGACGCGCTCGAGGGTGAGCTCACCCGTCTCGGCCTCGCGCTCACCGATCCGCAGCGTGCCGCCTTCGCCGCCTACGGCTCGCTCCTCGAGGGCGCCAATGCCCGCGCGGCCCTCACCGCTATCACCGATCGTGACGAGGTCCAGCGCCGCCTCTTCGGAGAATCGCTCGCGCTGCTCGTCGCCCTCCGCGCCGCCGGCGCCCTCGAGGTCGATCATGCCGCTCGCGTCGCGGACATCGGCGCCGGTGGCGGAATTCCCGGCGTGCCGATGCGCATCGCGGAGCCAGCGCTCCAGCTCGTCCTGATCGAATCGCAGCGTCGCCGCTGCGACTTCCTCGAAGCCCTCGTCGCCGCGCTCGCGCTCGACACCACCGAGGTCGTCAACGCCCGCGCCGAGGACGCCGGACGCGACCCCGCCCTGCGTGACACCTTCGACCTCGTTGTCGCGCGCGCCGTCGCGCCGCTTCCCGTCCTCGTCGAATACGCGCTGCCCCTGCTCCGCGTCGGCGGCGTCCTCGCTTCGCCGAAAGGCAGCCGCGCCGAGGACGAACTCACGGAGGCGGCCGGCGCGATCAGCGCCCTCGGCGGCGTTGCGCTCGATCCAGTTCCGCTGTCCCTCCCGGACGGCGTCCCCCCGCAGCAGGTGATCCTGGTGCGCCGCGACGGCCCACTCGACGATCGCTACCCGCGGCGCGCCGGGATGCCCTCGAAGCGACCGCTCGCCTGACCAGGCCCCAAACCGCCTACCCGAGGTCGCGGATATCGAGGGCGATCGGTAACGGCACGTCCGGGTAGTCCGCCAGGAGCTGTCGCCACGCACGCCGCCCGATCCGATCCGCCTCTGCGATGATCCCCGGCTCGTCCATCGTCAGCACCACGCTGTCGCGCATCAGCCAGCGGCCGTCCACCATCACAGACTCGATGTCCGCCGGCGTCCCCTGGTGCACGAACGCCGACACGAACCGCATCGAGGGCACCAGGTGCGCCCGCCGCGTCTCGACCACGATCAGGTCCGCCTTCCGGCCCACCTCAAGCGTGCCTGATTCCTCGAGGCCCAACGCACGGTGGCCGTTCGCCGTCGCCCACTGCAGGACGTCCTCGGGCGTCGGTCGCTCGCCGTCTCCCGTTCGCACCCGCTCCATGAACAGGCCGGTGCGCATCACCTCCACCATGTCCTCGGCCATGTTGTCCGAGCCCATCACGATCGTCGCGCCCGCCGCCTCCAGATCGCCGGCGCGCACGCCATAGCCACGGCGCGCAGCGATCGCCGAATTGAATGAAACGATCCCCCGCGCTCGCCCGAACAGCGAGATCTCCGCCGTCGTCATGCAGCGACAGTGCCCGCCGATCAGCCGATTCCAGAGGAAATCGTGCTGGAACAGGTACTCCGTCGGCAGCACCCCGCGCGTCTGTTTGACCGCCTCCACCTCCCACCACGACTGGTTGAGGTGAATCGTTGACGGCCGGTCCCACCGCTCCGCGCGATCGCGGATCTCGCGCAGCAGCCGCGGCGACACCGCCTCCGGCGCGTGCGCCGCCGGTACCACCCGCACCCGCCCATCCGCCGCCCCATCGAACCGCGCGTACAGCGAATCGATCCGTTCGAGGGCCGCCTCCCCGCGCGCCTCGTCGAACTCGAACCGCCCCTCCCAGACCGCGCGCTGCTGATCGAGGTCGTGCGCCGCCTCGCCCAGCGAGATCCGCAGCCCCGTGTCCGCCATCGCCTGCGCGTACACCTCGATATTCCGCGCGATCTCGAACGGCGCCGTCGTCCCCGATCGGATCGACTCCAGGGCGCCTAGCTGCGCCATCACGGACTTTTCGTCGTCGTCCAGGTAGTCAGCGACGTTCTTCGGGAAGCGCAGCGTCGATGGGAACGAGAAGTCCTCCTGGACACCCCGCGAGATCGTCAGCCCGAAATGCGTGTGGCAGTTCGCGAAACCCGGCAGCACCGCCTTCCCGCGCCCGTCGATCACCTCCGCACCCGGATAGCTCGCCAGCACCTCGGCGTTCGGTCCGATCGCCGCGATGCGGTCGCCCTCGATCGCGATCGCCTCGCCGTGAAGCACCCGCCGACCCGCGTCGACCGTCACGATCGTCGCGTCGTGAATCACCACCGTCATCGCGCATCCCTCCACCTACGTCCGCCCACCCAGACGGCGGCATTCTACGAGGACGCTACCGCCCGCCGAACCGCTCCCCGCCGCTACCATCGGGCGATGGAACTCCTCGATAACCCCGCCTGGCACTCCCTCGAGCGGCAATCCCCGTTTGCCGAAACGGTCGCCGAGGCCCGGCGATACCACCCCGAGGTGAACCAGATCGCCGCGCTCCCGGATCAGGCGTCGCCTGCCTCGTGGGCCGCGCTGCGGCCACTGATCCGCGATGGCGAGGCGGTCCACATGCTCCGCCTCAGTGCCGAGGTCCCCGATGACTGGTCCATCGCACACCGTGGCACCGTCGTGCAGATGGTCGGCGCCGCGCCGCCCCCGGCATTCGAGGAGATCCGCTTCCTTGAGCTGACCGACGACGACGCCCCGGAGATGCTCGCGCTCGCCCTCGCCACACGTCCCGGTCCGTTCGCCGCGCGCACCCACCAGCTCGGCCAGTTCATCGGGATCCGCGAGGGCGGGCGGCTGATCGCGATGGCCGGCGAACGCCTCGTCCTCCCCGGCATGACCGAGGTGAGCGCCGTCTGCACCGATCCGGAGCACCGCGGCCGTGGCCTCGCCGCCGCCCTCACCGCGGAGATCGCGCGCCGGATCTGGGCGCGTGACGAGACGCCATTCCTCCACGTCGTCGAAGCCAACACCACCGCCCGCCGCGTCTACGAACGCATCGGCTTCCAGGACCGCGTGATCCTGACGCACGTACTGGTTTCGCCCCGCTGATAGCGATGCCTACACTGCTCCGATGACCTCCGCCCAACCGAACCTCGACCTCGTCGCCACCCTCGATGCCACGCCGCGCATCCTCGAGGAGCTCGTCGCCGCCTCGGACGAGGCGCTGTTCGACAAGGCCTGGGGGAACGAGTGGTCGCCGCGCGTCGTCCTCGCCCACCTCCGCGACGATGAGTTCCTCACGATGCGCATGCGCCTCGAGCGTCTGCTCGCCGAAGAACGCCCCGTCCTCATGCCCTTCGACGAACGCGGATGGGCAACGAATCGCTGGACTGGCCGCGACGCCCTTGGGGAGTTGCTGGGCGACTTTCGCATCCAGCGCCTCGCGTCGGTCGCGATCCTCCGCCATCTCCAGCCGGCCGAATGGGAGCGCGGGGGCTACCACCCGGAGATCGGCCAGCTCACCGTGCGTTCCTGGACCGAGCACTGGGTCGAACACGACCAGACCCACATCAATCAGCTCCGTGCCGGACTCGGGCTGACCGCGTAGCGCGACGCCACAGTCCCAGCATCCACGGGGTGCGGACTCGTTATTACAAATTTTATCGACGATCATTAGTACAAACTGATGATCCAATTGCCGAAATGCTCTACACTCCGCTTCGTCGGTGGGCAGCCGGCGCGTCCGAATCCTTGGCGGGCATCTCGGAGGCCACTCGATGGCTGTTCTGACTGCTCGCCGTATCAGGCGTCTGGGTGTCCTCGACCTCTCGGTCCTCGACGAGGTCGGAACGGACCCACGAGCGACGCTTCCTTCACTCGCGGTTGCCGGCGGCTCCACGTTCCTGCTGGGACTCGGCGGCTGGCTGTGGTGGATCACCAGCGGCCTCGGTGACAGCCGTACCGTCCTGCTGAAGAGCGTCTTCATCGGCTCGCTCTTCTCGCTCGCCCTCTGGCTCGCTTGGCTCGTCGTTGTCTACGTCGTCCTCCAGCGCCTCGCCGACACCGTCATCAACGTGGAACGCCTCGTCCGCGCCGCTGGCATGGCAACCGCCCCGCTCTCACTCGGTCTGTTGATGGTGATCCCGGGCATCTCGTTCGGCATCGGCATCGTCGCTGTCGGCGCCTGGGCCCTCACCACACAGGCCGCGATCGAGCGCGCCACCGGGATCTCCGGGCGCCCCGTCCTGATCGCAAACGCCGCCGGCTTCGCCGTCTGGGCGCTCGCGATGTCCGTCCTCGCCACCAGCACTAACCAGATCGCTCCCGGACCGTTCCTCGCGGAATCAATCTGGGAAGCCGTCACCACGTTCAACTACTCCGAGGTCGTGCTCGGCTCATAGGCCTGCATCACGAGTGTCGGTTCCAGCGTTATCTCCCCAGCGCTGGAATCGCGTTCGAGGTGTCGTCCGCTCCCACTGAGCCGAACCAGACCGCCCCGCCCCCTGGACCGCCCTCCCCGCCGGTCCAGGGGGCATCTCGATCCCCAGCTCGATTCGTCAGCTCCCACGTCGGATCTCCCCGCTACAATTCCATGCATGCAGGGCTTCAACATCGCGCGAGCGACCTCGCAAGCTGCGCAACACCTCGCCCGGCTGAACGCGTTCGTCCACGACCCCCACGTCGATGCGCACCCGAACTTCTTCCGGGCAACCGACCTCGGCGAACTGACCACACTCTTCCGGGACTCGCTCGAGGACGCGGCGACCTCCGCCTTCGCGGCACGCGACGATGACGGCGTCCCAGTCGGATACGTGCTGACGAAGTACGTCGACCGAAAGCCGACGCCGCTGCACCACCGGCGCACCTACCTCGAGATCGACCAGATCGCCGTCGATCCGGCCCACCGCCGACGCGGCCTCGCCCACGCCCTCGTCGCATGCGCGCGAGACGAGGCACGCCAGCGTGGTGTGGACCGCATCCAGCTGTCGACCTGGGCCTTCAACGAGGGCGCGCAGCGGTTCTTCGAGTCGGAGGGCTTCGCACCCCAGCTCACCGCCTACTGGCAGCAGTTGGACTAGCGGGACCGCGGAGAAACGAGCCCGTCCCCGTCTTCAGGCAACGCGCTGAGCTTCGCGCGGTCGTTCCGCCGGTACCGGCGGAACGACTCGATCAGCCCCGCTCGCTCCCCCTACCCGCCGACCACACCCGACTCCCGCAGCGCGCCAACCGCCGAGGTGTCCCGACCGATCGAGGCCAGTACCTCGTCCGTGTGCTGTCCGCGCCGCGGCGCGGTGCTGTGCACCTTGCCCGGCGTCCCGGAGAACTTCGGGCCGATGCCGACATGCTTGATCATCCCGAGCTTCGGATCCTCGACCTCGACGACCATCTGCCGCGCCAGCATCTGCTCGTTCTCCAGCGACTCAGCCAGGCTCAGCACCGGCGCCACGCAGATGTCGATCGGCTTCATCATCGCGAACCACTCGTCGCGGCTCTTCGTCTTCAGCGTCGTCCCGAGGAACTCACCGATCTCCGCCTGCTTGTCGGGGTTCTGCTGGTGCGGCTGCAGGTCCGATCGCCCCAGCGTCTCGCACAGCGCCGCCCAGAACTGTGGCTCCAGGCTGCCGAGGGACAGGTACTTGCCGTCAGCGCACTCGTACGCGTCGTAGAACGGCCGCGCGCCGGTCAGCATCCCGTCGCCCGGTCCCGGCGACTCGCCTCCGGCGAGCACGCCGCCGGTCTGGCTGGCGAGCAGGTACAGCACGCCGTCGGCCATCCCCATATCCACGTGCTGGCCCTTGCCGGTCGTGTGCACGCCCTGCAACGCCGCGAGGATCGAGAATGCCGTCATCAACCCGCCGCCGGCGAAGTCCGCCACGATGTTCGCGGGAATCGAGGGCTTCTGCCCCGGCCGCCCGATCTGCCCCAGCGCGCCACCCACCGAGATGTAGTTGATGTCGTGCCCAACCATGTGGTTGTACGGCCCGGTCTGCCCGTAACCGGACAGCGAGGCGTAGACGATCTTCGGGTTGGTCTTGCTGATCGCCTCGTAACCGACGCCCAGGCGATCCGTAACGCCCGGCCGGAAGCCCTCCAGGAAGATGTCCGCGTCCTTCGCCAGGTCGTGGACGATCTGGCGTCCCTCCTCCTGCCGCAGGTCGACGATGATCGACCGCTTGTTGCGGGACAGCGAGTTGTAGGCGCGCCGCTTCTCCGCTGCCTCGTCCATCTCGTCGCTGCCCATGCCCTGGATCGCCCCGGACGGCGCCTCCACCAGGATCACGTCAGCGCCAAGGTCCGCCAGCAACATCGACGCGAACGGCCCCGGCGCCAGCCGCGACAGGTCCACCACCTTCAAGCCGGCCAGAGGCCCCTCGCCATTCGCCATCGTCGAACTCCCCTCATTACGGTCGTTTCATCCCCCGGCGCGCCGGGTTGGTTCGGAGTGAATGCCCGGCGTGTCGACCTCCAACCGGAGGACCGCGCCACCGCGCTCGGGCCGGAGTATAGGGATGAGGCGAGAATCAAACGAGGGTTGGTTGCTCCCGCCGCTGAAACAGACCGTCCTCCGAGCGCCGATGTGACGCGCGGTGGACGGTCGCTCCGGCGGGGCCCGGCGGCACTCGCCGCCACGTCGGAGCAGCGGGCTAGTTGATCGCCATCAGGTCCAGCAGGTCGAGTGAGAGCCCGCCATCCGCGGCAATCGCCGACAGATCGAGGCGCACCGTCTCCGGATGCCCGTCGACCGCGTTGTAGCTCAGCTCCGTGAGCACGCCGCGGTTCAGCGCCTGCTGGATCTCGTCGAACACCTGCGCCACGGTCAGCGCCGTACCGTCCTCGGCCGGCCCGCCCTCGTACAGCGCCTCGCTGACCTCGCCATCCACGACCGTGATCGCGAACGGCCCGCGGAACTCCGGCAAGCAGAAGCAGTTGCGCTGCAACGTGAACTCGTACGACGTGAGCCCGTTCCGCTCCCAGCGCGCGCGTGCCGCCTCGTATGCGGCCACCGCACCCGCGTCGACTGGCCCAACCGGCCCGCCACCAATGTCGTCGCAGTCACTCGCCAGCTCCGCCGACACCAGTCCCGTCACCGTTAGCTCCCGTTCGTACGCGCCGAGGTGCCCGTAGCTGCCGAGGTCCGACAGGCCACTCTCGAGGCTCGCTCGATACGTCGTGATCATCCCGCCCGAGAAGGGGGCGACCCCGGTCGCGGTCTCCAATGCCGCACCCAGGTCGAATGCATCCCACGTCACCCAGTACACCGGCCCGTCACCCGGGCAAATCGCGTCCGGGAAGAACCCGGACTCCTCGAAACCGAACCGAAACACGCCGGTCAGCACATCGCCGGCGGAATCATCCGGCGTGGCGCTTGGACTGGGACTGGCGTCCCCCGGTGTACCGGATGGATCCGGCGTTGCGGACGGCGTCGCGCCATCCGCGTCGGAGTTGCAGGCAGCGAGCGCGATCACCAGCACGATGCCGGCGAAACCGATCGCGCCACAGCGAAGTTGGCGAGGTGTGAAAGTCTTCATCCAGATCAGACGCCCGCGTCAGGCGCCCGGTTCCCGCCGCGCGGTCAGCTCGAAGGTGTGCCCATCACACCCGTGGAGGGCGTCCGCGGCATGCGGCCTGACGTCACCGCCTGCGACGCGCCCACGTTCTCGCGCGACAACGGGATCCAGACCGCGTCGCGCTGCTGCTGGAAGCCGGCCAGCGCCTCTTCGAACGCCAGCGTGCCGTTCAGTACCGCGCTCAACGCCGGTGCCAGCATCGCCGCTTCCGTGAACGCCTTGGTGATCCCAAGACCCAGCGTCGGATCGACATGCAGGCCCGCGTCGCCGATCAACACCCACCCGTCGCCGTACGGCTTGCGGAAGTACTGACGCTGCTCGCCGCCCCCGCGAAACGGTTCCTCTCGCGTCGCCGCCCGCACCGCCTCGTACAGATCGGGCGCCGCCGCTTCCACCGCCGCCATGTAGAACGACTCGATGTCACCGCGCATCTCGGCGAACTCGTCGTCCGGGCGTTCGACCGCCAGGCACACCTGACCGTTGTTTGTTGGGAACCCAATCACGGCCGCGCCGGGCGCGATCCGGAACTCCGTGCCCTCGAGCGGCAAGTTGCTGAAGTAGGTGTAGTAGCCGCAGATCAGCGGCGGCACCGTCTCGTACTCCTCGAGTGTCAGCTCACGCGCCACCCGCGAGTGGCGCCCATCGGCGCCGATCACCACCGTCGCCTCCTCGTGCACCGTGGCTCCCGAGGCGTCCCGCCCGACCACCCCGTTCACACGTCCCGCCGCGTCGCGCGACAGACCGCTGACGGAGAACCCCTCGCGTACCTCGGCACCCGCCTCGCGTGCGGCTTGTACCAGCTCGGTATCCAGCGCCCAGCGCCGAGGGCACAGCTCCAGGCCCGGACGCCCGTCCACCGACTCGAAGACGTTCACGTTCTGCTGCCCCATGATCACTGCTGTCGTCTGCCCGATCGGCGGCGCGCCGGTGGCAATCACCCGATCGAGGACGCCCCACTCCGACAACAACGCCACGCCCTCGATCCGGATCAGGTGCGTCGAGAGCGTGTCCGAAGGAAAAGTGTCGCGATCAACCAGCAACACCCGATGCCCCGCCCGCGCCAGCAGCATCGCCGTCGGCGACCCCGCAACCCGCGCGCCAACGACGATTGCGTCGTACATCTCCAGACCCTCCCACCAACCCGCCCAGCCGCGTGCACTGTAGCGCCGCGATCCGTCCGAGGTGGGGTAGGCATCCCCATCGTAAAATAGGTAAGTTGACGCTTATATTCACGAACGGAGAACGAGCGCCATGTCGATGACGATGACCGCCAACCTCGAGATCGCCCGCCCCGCAGCCGTCGTGTTCGACTACATCGCGAACATGGAACTGAACACCACGTGGCAAGCGGGCATGCGCCAGTGCCGCTTCACCTCGGATCCCCCGATCGCGGTGGGCAGTACGTACGAACAAATCGCAGCGTTCATGGGCCGCCAGATCAAATCCAGCTTCGTAGTGACGGTGTTCGATCCGGGCCGCTCGATCACGATCGAGACCGTCGAATCCACCTTCCCGATCAAGGTCACCCGCACCGTCGAACCGCTCGGCGACTCCCGCTGCGGCGTGACCGCGCTCATCGAGGGCGGGCCGGGCGGCGTCCTCGGTCTGCTCGCGCCGCTGATGAAGCGCATGGCGCAGCGCAGCGTCCGCGGCGACTACCGCCGCCTGCGCAACCTCCTGGAGCGCTAGCGGCCGCCCGCCGCCAGCAGCCACCCCGCGATATCTGCGAGTCCGATTGCGCCGCCAGGCGCCAACACCGCCAGCGCCAGCTCAACGGCCAGGCCGCCAACCAGCCCTCCGACCAGCAATTGTTGCCAACCGCCTGCGGTGACCCATCTCATCGGCTACCGCTCATCGCTACGCGACCCTGCGGTGCGTGGCTGAGCCGCTCGCTGTCGTATCCTCGGTGCCGGTGATCGCAGTGCACAAAACGAACGAATGCGAGGCCCGATGAAAGTCGCTGTCACGGGCGGAACCGGCTTCGTCGGCAGTCATACCGTCGAGGCCCTGCTGAACGCCGGCCACGAGGTGCGCCTGCTCGTACGGGACCCGGCGCGGATTGGTCCCGCCTTCGAGCCGCTCGGTGTCGACGCGATCGAAGACGTCATCGTCGGTGATGTCACCTCCCCAATCGATGTCGAAGCGTTGCTTCAGGGGTGCGACGCCGTCGTCCACGCTGCCTCGATCTTCTCGTTGGACACGCGCGATGTCGCCGCGATCCGGCAGACGAACGTCGTCGGCACCAAACACGTGACCGAAACCGCCCGCAGGCTCGATCTCGATCCGATCGTCCACGTCTCCTCGGTCACTGCCCTGATCCCGTCGGACGGCCCTGTCGGCCCGCAAACGCCGCCGACCGACCGCCCGTCGGGCGTATACGGCCAGTCGAAGGCCGACTCCGAGGCGCTCGCCCGGGAGCATCAGGCTGCCGGCGCCCCGGTCGTCTCCGTCATGCCCGGGCTCGTCTGGGGGCCGCATGATCCCCACTTCGGCGAGAGCAACCGCATCGCCTCCGACTTCCTCCGCGGACGGCTCCGCATGGTCCCGCGCGGTGGTTCCATCGGCATCGTGGACGTACGCGACGTTGCCACCGCGCTCGCGAACACCATCGAGGTCGGCCTCGGTCCGCGCCGTTACACGCTCGCCCCCTACCACCTCGCCCTCACCGATCTCGCAGCGCACCTCAACCGCGCCACGGGGCGTCGGATCCGCATCGTCGCGCTGCCCGATGGCCTCGTCTGGGCCCTCGTCGCGCCCACTGGCCCGCTCCAACGCCTCCTGCCGGTACGCCTGCCGTTCAACCCCGAGGCGATCAGGTCCGTGCTCGACTTCGTCGCCGTTAACAGCAGCCGCGCTGCCGAGGAGCTTGCCATCACCTGGCACTCACTCGACCGGACCTTCGCCGACACGATCACCTCGATGGTTGAGCACGGACAACTCGAGGCGAAACACGCCGGTTCCCTCGCCCGCCGCTAGCCCGCGCGCACAACCGCCGCGGACGTACGATCGCCTGATGCAGGACCTCCCGTCGCTCGCGCAGCCGGCCATCCGCCGCATCCGCCCGGACGACGCCGAGGCCTGGCGCAGCGTCCGCCTGCGCGCCCTGCAAGAGGCCCCCACCGCCTTTGGCTCCACCTACGAGGAAACGGGTCGCCGCGTCCCGGAGGAATGGACCACCCGTGCCGCTGCCAGCGCAGCCGGTGCGGAGAGCGCCATCTTCCTCGCCGACGATGGCCGCGATCCGATCGGCCTCGTCGGCGGCTATCGCCCCACCGAGGCGGGCGCCGATCCTCGGACTCGCGAGCTCATCAGCATGTGGGTCGCGCCCCAGTGGCGCGGCACGCGCCTCGCCGCCCGGCTCGTCACCAGCGTCCTCGATTGGTCCGCCGTCCACGACGCCGAACGCGTCGACCTCTGGGTTACGGAAACCAACGAGCGCGCGATCAGCCTCTACCGCCGCCAGGCGTTCGCTCCCACCGGAGCGCGCCAGCCACACCCCTCCAACCCCGCGCTCGCCGAGATCGAGATGACCCGCCCGCTCGACGGTTATGTCGCGCTCCGACGCATCCGCCCGCACGAATCCGCCGTCTGGCGCGCCACCCGCCTCGCCGCACTCCAGGACACGCCCGACGCCTTCGGGCCCACCTTCGAGGACAGCGCGGCGCTACCCCCCACGATCTGGAGCGATCGCGTTGCTGCCGCCGCCACCGGCGACCACCTCGCCGTATTCGCCGCCGTCGACCGCCACGATCGCTGGCTCGGCCTCGCCGGCGCCGGCACGCCCGATGGCGATCCGGCGACCCGTCACCTCGGGAGTGTCTGGGTATCCCCGGCGGCACGCGGCGCGGGGCTGCTGCGCCGCCTGTTGGACGCCGTCACCGACTGGTCGGTCTCCGTCGGCGCCACCCGCATCGCCCTCGATGTCACCGAAACCAACGAGCGCGCGATCGCGATCTACGCTCAGTATGGCTACCGCGCCTCCGGCCACCGCCAACCGCTGCGGCCGGGATCAGACCTCGATGAGATCGAAATGACGATGGAACTCTACGCACCCAAGGAGTGACCGATGCCAAGCCCACTGGTGTTCTTCCAGCTCGCCACTCGCGACCCCGCTGCGTCCCGCGCATTCCTCGATGAACTGTTCGACTGGCGACCGAGCGAGCCGGACGCACGCGGCTCGATCCCAATCAACGCCGGCGGCCCGGCGGACTTCGATGTCACCGGCTCCCTGATGCAACTGCGCGACGGCCGGCAGCAGGTCACGCTCTTCTTCCGCGTCGACGATCTCCGTGCCACCGTCGCCCGCGCGGAGGAACTCGGTGGCCACGTTGTCATGTCGATCCGCCAGCCGAACCCCCAGGGCGCCCACCTCGCAATCGTCTCAACGCCCGATCGCGAACTGAACGTCGGCATCGTCCAGGCGTAGCGCGCCACCACGCACGAAACGCCCACTGCGGGGCACCCCGCTAGACCGCCCCCGAAGGGGGTGCCTACACTCTTTCCTCGCGGGCCTGTAGCTCAGCTGGTAGAGCGCCACACTGGCAGTGTGGAGGTCAGGGGTTCGAGCCCCCTCAGGTCCACCAACTCCACCACATCCCTAGACCGGTGGAACTCGCTGGGATGCACCAGCTTCACGCCGCTATTACCCGCAACCAATGCTCGCTCCATCAGTGCCCCAACTGCGGG
>QWJG01000012.1 GCA_009391845.1 Chloroflexota bacterium
CGTGCAGCTGAGTGGTACTAATGGTCGAGGGCTTGACCCTTCATCAAGCACAACCTCGATCCACTATTGCAGGCGCAGGTCGTGCGCCGCTCGCGTGATATTCTGTGAAGGTGTCAGCGTTGGACTTCGTGTCCCGTTGGCGCGCGACGTCGCGGGATGGAGCAGTGGTAGCTCGTCGGGCTCATAACCCGAAGGTCGGGGGTTCGAATCCCTCTCCCGCTACCAGCGATAAAGAAAGGGCGGAGCCGCAAGGTTCCGCCCTTTTTGTTGCCCGCACGCGGCCGGGCGCGGGGGATGCGCGTGGGGCGGAACGCTGGGACAGCGTGGCGATCGCCAGGTTCCAACGGGTCGACGGTGGGGCCGCAGGCGTCCCCCGTTCTTGGGTCCCTCTTCCGTCATTTCGCGGCGGACCCCGGCGGACCCTGGCGGGCGGCCGGTGGTCGGCGGCGTGGGCGGGCGCGAGGGCGCTGGGTCCGGCGTGTCGAGGAGGGGAACGGAGCGACGATGCCCGACCCTTCTGGGGTCTCTCCGGGCGGGGGGAGCGTAGGGCGTGGGCTTGGGGCGAGTCGGGGCCGAGTTGGGGTCGATGACGGTGTCGATGACGGCGGGAAAGCCTAGCACGATGGCTCAGCCCTACCTGTGGGTTTGAGAGGAGGACGCAGTGCGCGCAGACGCGGCGACCCTGCATCCTCCGGTTCGATGGCGTACCCGCGAGGTACTGACTCTGTCTCTCGTGGGCGGGACCGCCGTCGGCGTGAGGCGCGTACCGGAATCCGATCAATTGCCGACGTGCCGACGTGCCGATGTGCCGATGTGCCGACGGAGGACGGAGCTCCGCCATTCTGTTGCTTCTCGGTGCCGCCGAGCGTGGGACAGGGGGCTCGATGGTGACCGGGCTGACGACAGAGTTACTGCAGAGTAACGAGGGCTCCGAGGCCCTTGGCCCTGCCTCGGGCGGACGAGCCTGCGGCGCGGGCTTGCGCGGAGAGGCTTTTCTGTCACCGATCTATGACCGAGCGACGAGGTCCACGATCTTTGTTGCGCCTCGCTACGGACGAGCGCGCGACGTCCGCCTGCGGGAGACCTTATTTATGGTGCACTTCCGAGGGGCGGGCGAAGCTTCGCCCCTCGTCGGTGTGGGCGGGCCGGTGCGTGGTGGGGCTGGCGCGTGGACCACTCGTCTACGAACGGATCGAGATCCCGAGCACCTCGAGGGCGAGACCGGCGGTAGACGATAGAAAGGGCCCGTCCTCGGGCGGCCCGCAGATTGGCCGGGGTGCCGCCGGCGTGGCCTCGAGGTCCGGGCCGTCGCTAGGAGCCGGCGTGTGGCCGGTGCGATCGCGTGCTCCCGCCTCTCGAGCGCTAGGACCTCACCCGCCACGGTTCCGAGGAGCGGGGTGACCGGGGGAGGTCGTACGGATGATCCTTCGAGGCGCTCCGTGCTGAGCCTGGTCGGGTGCGGGACTCACCTGCGTCGGCCGGCGTGCGGGTGTAGCTGGTGGGTTCCCGTTGGGTATCCAGTGTCCGGTCTGGTGCCCGGGGACGGAACGGCGGTCCGGGCCGAGGCAAATCGCCCCGTGCTGCAACGACGGTTCGGCCAGGTCCACTCGATGGTGTCCGTCGAGGTCCGCCCATCGGCGGGGCGCCCTCGGATTTAGGGCGGGCGGCTGAGGCCGAGGGACGCCGGAGGTTCTCCAGCGCCGTCTCGCGACCAGGTCGGCGCCCGTCGCGGTGTGCCTGTCGTCGCTGCGCCGATCGGAAGCAGCACTCGCTGCCGGAGTGGCCGCGATCGCGGTTCTCGGTGAGACAGAGTCGAGGACCGTCAGGGGGTGTTCGCGAGCGGATGCGGGGTGATCTGGCCCGTGTCGGGGGAGGTCCGCAGATTCCCTGCTTGAGGGGTCTTGCTCTTGAGCACCTTGGGATCGGATAATCATCACCTTGGTGGTTAGAGCGCGGCGGCCCCACCCGTTCCCATTCCGAACACGGAAGTGAAACGCCGTAGCGCTGACGATACTGCCCAGGCAACTGGGTGCGGAAAATAGGCCACCGCCAGGACCTATGCGGGCCACTCCTCTGGAGTGGCCCGTTGTGCGCTCGGCGCCAACCGCCTACCGAGGCGAAGCCGCCGGGGCGAACCCCAATGGTTCCAAGCGTCAGCCATGCTATGCTGCGCCGGATATAGACTCAGAGAAACACGTGGTGCATGCACCACGGGAGGCAGACCGAGTTTGACCAACGCGAGCACTTCACCCGACGCACCGGCTTCACCGGTGGACGACCAGGCCGCAATCGAAGCGGCGATGCCCAGCGAGCCTACGGCTCCCGCAGTCGCAACGGCGCCTGCAGCAGCTCCAGCCGCGAGCAGCGAACCGATCGAAGATATGGCGTCACTCCTTGAGAGTGTCGGCGCGGGCGAACTCCGTCCGCTTCGTCGGGGCGAGGTTGTCGAGGGCAGTGTGATGGCGATCGAGCGCGATAGCGTGCTCGTCGACATCGGCTTCAAGTCCGAAGGCGTGGTCCCAGTCCAAGAGATGCTGTCGATGGGGGCCGATCCCCTGTCGAAGCTGGCGATTGGCGAGACCGTTCTCGTCTTCGTGATTCAGCCGGAGACGGCGGCCGGACAGGTCGGCCTGTCGATCGACCGTGCTCGTGGCGAGCAGGGTTGGCGCGTCCTCCAGGAGCGCTTCGAGAGCGGCGACGTCTTCGAAGCGGAGATCACCGGCTTCAACAAGGGCGGTCTGCTGGCCAACGTCGAGGGCGTCAACGCCTTCATCCCGATGTCGCAGGTCGTTGGTGCGAAGCCCGGCTCCGACGGCGCGAACCCGCTGTCCGCCCAGGTCGGCCGCGAGTTGCAGCTCAAGGTGATCGAGATCAATCGCCGGCGCAACCGCGTCATCCTGTCCGAGCGCGCCGCGCTCCAGGAGTGGCGAACCGAGCAGAAGGACCGCTTGCTGGACGAGCTGGCCGAGGGCGAGATTCGCACCGGCAAGGTCGCCTCAATCCGAAACTTCGGTGTGTTCGTGGACCTGGGCGGCGCCGACGGCCTCGTGCACCTTTCCGAGCTGTCGTGGGACCGCAACGCGCAGCCGGAGGAACTGTTCAAGATTGGCGACGACGTGAGCGTGTACGTGCTCCGCGTCGACAAGGAGAACAAGAAGATCGCCCTCTCGATCCGACGCGCAGCGCCGGAACAATGGGAAGAGATGATCACCCGTTACGCCGTAGGCGACGTTGTCCCCGGCGTGATCACGAAGCTGGTGCCGTTCGGCGCGTTCGCGCGTCTGCCTGGCCCGGTGGAGGGTCTGGTCCACGTCTCCGAGATCGTCGAGCGACGGATCTGTCACCCCGAGGAAGTCCTCGAGGATGGCGACGTCGTCCCGCTGAAGATCGTTCGCATCGAGCACGACCGGCACCGCCTTGGCTTGTCGCTCCGCGAATCGCGGCGCGAGGCTGAGTTGCGCGGCTGGCAGTTCGACGGCGATGGCCGCGTGACCGCGGTCAGCGACGACGCCCGCGAGGCGTTCGGCGATGAGACGACGGCGATCGAGCAGCGCTACGAGGCCCGCCGCGAGGCGGAGACGGCGCAGGCCGCGGTTCGCCGCGAGCAGGCGGCCGCAAGCCCCGCGTCGGGCGGCACGGCGTCGGCACAGCCCGAGGTCGATCAGGGTCCGGTGCTGACCGCCATGCAGGCGGCGATGCAGGCTGCGCAGGCCGCGCAGCAGGAGGCCGAGACCAGCGACGCGGATGTCGCCGAGGCTCCCGCCGCCGAAGCTCCGGTTGCAGAGGCAGCAGTTACCGAGGCGCCAGTCGCCGAGGCAGCGGTCGCCGAGGCGCCAGTTGCCGAGCCAGCCGTTGCGGAAGCGCCGGCGGCTGCGGTCGAACCGGAAGCAGCGGCGCCCGCCGAGGCGGAAGCTCCCGCGGCCCCCGAGGCCGAGGCGCCTGCCGCTGATGAGGAGTCCACGAAGGACGAGTGATCGGGGAGCCACAAGCGCCCCGTTCCCGCCCGAACATCGGCTCCCGCAAGGGAGCCGATTTGTTGATTCGAGGGCGGTTCGGGTACCGGACGAGCGACCTAGTCGAACGGGTGGGGCCTGCGGGTTCCCACCCACTGACGGGATCGGTGTTCTCCCTAATAATGGAGTGGATCCGGGAGGTTCGAGGCGCGGCTCCGTGGCCAGACTTCGTTCGATCTTCGTTTGATATGACGAGAGTGGTTGATCCGTTCTCGTTGCTCGAATTGCGCTGTGATAGCCTTGTTTTTGCATACGAACGGAGGGCCGGATGGCTGACCGATTCGACAAGTTCACGGAACGAGCCCGCAGAGTCCTGACACTCGCTCAGGAAGAGGCTCAACGCTTCAATCACAACTACATCGGGACCGAACACCTGTTGCTCGGGCTCGTGCGCGAGGGCGATGGCGTAGCCGCCAAGGTGCTCTCGAACCTCGGCGTGGAACTGAACAAGGTTCGTTCCGCGGTGGAGTTCATCATCGGCCGGGGCGACCGTCAGTCGACGGGCGAGATCGGGCTGACGCCGCGCGCGAAGAAGGTGATCGAGCTGTCGGTCGACGAAGCCCGCCGGCTATCGCACTCCTACATCGGCACGGAACACCTGCTGCTGGGTCTCGTCCGCGAGGGCGAAGGCATCGCGGCAGGCGTCCTCGAAAGTCTCGGGGTCAACCTCGAGCGGGTGCGTGGCGAAACCACGCGCATCCTCGCGCAGAACCAGCCGCAGGGTCAGGCGACGGCGGCGGCCGGGCAGCGCTCCGCGCGCACGCCCACGCTGGATCAGCTTGGCGTGGACCTGACGGCGATGGCTCGCGCAGGTCAGCTCGACCCGATCGTTGGGCGCGACCACGAGATCGAGCGGGTCGTTCAGATCCTCTCGCGACGTACGAAGAACAACCCGGTGCTGATCGGTGAGCCCGGCGTCGGCAAGACCGCGATCGCGGAGGGCCTTGCCCACCGCATCGTGACCGGCGAGGTCCCGGAGACGCTGCTCGGCAAGCGGATGCTGACCCTGGACATCGGTCTGCTGGTCGCCGGCACGAAGTACCGCGGCGAGTTCGAAGAGCGCCTGAAGAAGGTGATCGAAGAGATCAAGTCTTCCGGTAACTGCGTGCTGTTCATCGACGAGCTGCACATGCTCGTCGGCGCCGGTGCCGCGGAGGGCGCGGTTGACGCGGCCAACATCCTGAAGCCGGCGCTCGCGCGCGGCGAAATCCAGGCGGTTGGCGCGACCACCCTCGACGAGTACCGCAAGCACATCGAACGCGACGCAGCCCTCGAGCGGCGCTTCCAGCCGGTGCAGGTGGACGAGCCGTCCGTGGAAGACACCATCAGGATCTTGATGGGCGTCCGCTCCATGTACGAGGACCACCACAAGCTGAAGATCTCAGACGAGGCCGTGAAGGCCGCGTCAGAGTTGTCCGCGCGCTACGTCGCGGATCGCTTCCTTCCGGACAAGGCGATCGACCTGATCGACGAGGCGTCCGCGCGGGTGCGTATCCGCCGCCACGCGACCCCGCCCTCGGTCCGCGAAGTGACGAAGGGCCTCGAGGCGCTGCGTCGCGAGAAGGATCAGGCGATCGCGAACCAGCAGTACGAGTTCGCCGCGGAGCTGCGCGAGCGCGAGGTGCGCCTGCAGGCGCAGCTTGAGGAGCTCGAGAGCGAGATGGAGTCCGCGCGCGAGGCCGACCAGGCCATCGTGACCGAGGACGATATCCGCGACGTAATCTCCCAGTGGACCGGCGTGCCGTTGACCCGGATCGCCGCCGAGGAGTCGCAGCGCCTGCTTGAGATGGAGAGCTATCTCAAGGAGAAGGTGATCGGTCAGGAAGAGGCGATTGCCGCCGTTTCCAAGGCCGTGCGCCGCGCGAGCGCGGGACTCAAGGACCCGAAGCGCCCGATCGGCGTCTTCATGTTCCTGGGCCCGACCGGCGTGGGGAAGACCTACCTGGCACAGATGCTGGGCGAGTTCATGTTCGGGTCGAAGGACAACATCGTCCGGATCGACATGTCCGAATTCATGGAGAAGCACACCGTCTCGCGATTGGTCGGGTCTCCTCCCGGCTACGTCGGTTATGAGGATGGCGGCCAGCTGACGGACCTCGTCCGTCGCCGGAACTACTGCCTGATTCTGCTCGACGAGATCGAGAAGGCGCACCCTGACGTCTTCAACATGCTGTTGCAGATCTTCGATGACGGACACCTGTCCGACGCGAAGGGCCGCAAGGTCGACTTCCGCAACACCATCATCATCATGACGTCGAACGTTGGTTCCGACCTGATCCGCAAGGACTCACGCGTCGGGTTCGCGACGGCGACGGATGAGGAGAAGACCGCCGAGGACCGCTACAAGCGGATGAAGGATCGCGTCGAGGAGGAGATGAAGCGGGTCTTCCGTCCCGAGTTCATCAACCGAATCGATCAGCACGTGGTGTTCCACGCGCTGGCGCAGGATCACATCCACCAGATTGTGGACCTCCAGCTCAACGACCTGCGCGACAACCTGCGCGACAAGTTGATGCACCTTGAGGTCACGCCTGAGTTGCTCGATTACCTCGGTAAAGAGGGATTCGACGACGTGTTCGGGGCGCGACCGTTGCGCCGCGTGATCCAGAACCAGGTGGAAGATCCGATGTCGGATCTGATGCTTGATTCGACCTACCAGGAGGGCGACACGATCCGTGTCGACTACGTGGACGGTGCGATCAAGATCG
The DNA here is from genome assembly GCA_009391845.1 of Chloroflexota bacterium. The sequence goes on from QWJG01000012.1 coordinate 6,722, forward strand.
ACCGAATCGCGGGAGTGCCTGCGGAGCCCTCGGAGCCGGTCGAGCCAGCAGAGCCGGCACTGACGTCCTAGTCAGCGCGACGAACGAATCCACCGAACGGGCCTCGCGAGAGGCCCGTTCTGCGTGTCAGGGGCTGACGTGTCGGAAGCAACGCGATGAGCGACGTGGGCGGGGGGCGATACCTCGGAAGCGACACCCCTCGGACGCACGGAACCGGCTAGCTGGTCCCGACGCAGCCGCGCGGCTCGAGCGGTGCGCTAGTCCCAGCGCGCCGCGCTCCACCGTTCGAGGGGGCCGGCGTGGCGCCGGGAGGCGATGCTGAGCAGGATGCCGATCATCGCGCAGGCGGCAACCATCGAGGATCCGCCGAGGGAGATGAGCGGCAGCGGGATGCCGGTGGCGGGGAAGAGGCGGACGTTGACGGCGACGTGCAGGAGCGCCTGCACGACCAGCAACGCGGTGATGCCAACCGCGAGCAGTTGGCCAAAGCGGTCCGGTGCCGACTCGGCGATCGCGAGACCCCGCCACGCGATGACGGCGAAGCCCAGCAGCACTGCGAGTGTCCCGACGAGGCCGAGCTGTTCGCCGATCTGCGCGAGCGCGAAGTCGGAACTGCGTGTGGAGAGGCCGTCGAGCGCGGAGCTGGCGAGCTCCAGCCCTCGCCCGGTGACGCCCCCACCACCGAGGGCGACCTCCACCTGGCGGAGCGTGAAGCCGCTCCCCAGCGGATCGCGGTCGGGATCGAGGAACACGGCGAGACGCTCGCGCTGGTAGCCCGGGACGGCGAGGGCGAAGGCGAGCGGGATGAACGAGACGACGGTTGCGGCAATCGCCCACAGGCCGCGCGCGGAGACCGGCCAGGCGATCATCAGCGCCAGCCAGGCGGATCCGAGGACCAAGGCACTGCCGAGGTCCGGCTCCACGAGGATCAGCGCGGCGGGCACGAGGAAGGCGATCAGGAGCAGCGCGAACCCTCGCGGGGCGGCCTCGCGGGAGGAGGCGGTGGCCGCGATTGCCAGCACGGTCGCCAGCCGCGCGAACTCGGAGGGTTGGAGGCTGTAGGCGCCGATCACGAACCAGCGGCGCGCGCCGTACTCCGAACTGCCGGCAGCGAGCACGAGCGCGAGCAGGGCGATCCCGGCGAGCAGTAGCGGCGCCCAGGTGAGGCGCAGCAGGCGGTAGTCGAAGCGGGCGGCCGTGATCAGAACGAGCAGTCCGACGATCAGGAAGATGCCCTGGCGGGCGACATCCGGCGAGACGGAACCATTGCCCTCGCCAGTGGAGCCCTGGAGCGAGAGCAGGCCGATCGCGCCGATCACGAGCGCCGCGAGCAACAGCAGTGGATCGCCGACCACGCGATGCGGTTGCGCGCTGGACGGTCGCGCGAACTCAGTCATCGGAGGCGACCCCCAGATCGAAGTAGTACTCGAACATCGCGCGGGCGACGGGCGCGGCGTGCGTGGAGCCGACGCCGTGCTCGATGTAGACGGCGACCGCGATCTGCGGATCCTCGAACGGTGCGAACGCGATGTACCAGCCGTGCGTGTCGAAGTGACCGTCGGCGTACGGGGCGCCGAACTCGGCGGTACCGGTCTTGCCGCCGATCGTGAGGCCGGACGGCTGGCCGGCGGTGGCGGTGCCACCGGGCCCCGCGGTGATGCGCATCGCCTCGCGAACGATCGCGAGCGAGTCACCGTGGTTCTCGAGGTGCGACCGCACAACACGTGGCGTCGGCGACGACTTGCCGTCTACCAGGAGACCACGCACCAGGCGCGGTTCGAGGATGTCGCCGTCGTTCGCGATGGCGGCGGTGAGCACGGCCATCTGCATCGGCGAGACAGCGAGGTAGCCCTGGCCGATGCCGAAGGTGTAGGTGTCGCCGAGGAACCATGGATCGCCGATCGCCTCGCTCTTCCAGTCGGGGTCCGGTACGAGTCCGTCGACCTCGCCCGGCAGATCGAGGCCAGTCGCTGATCCGAGGCCGATCTGGCGCGCGTAAGAGGCCAGCCGGGTCGCGCCGAGGCCCTCGAAGTAGGTGACTCCGCCACGCGCGTACCCGCCCGACAGGTAGTAGAAGTAGACGTCCGAGGAGCGCGCGAGGCCCCAGTAGAGGTTCGTCGAGCCGTGCGCGGCCCAGTCGCGGAAGGTGTAGGTGACGGACGGATCGTACTCGTCCTGGATGTAGATCGCGCCGGTGCTGGTGATCGTGGTGTCCGGCGTGGCGACGCCTTCCTCGAGCGCGGCATAGGCGACGAGGGTCTTGAACGTGGAGCCGGGCGCGTGCGCCTCCATGTAGGTGCGGTCCACGAGCGGGCGCGCCGGATCGGTGAACAGGGCGAGCAGCGCCTTATCGTCACCGCTGCCGAGGATGTTGGGGTCGAACGAGGGGAGCGAGACCTGTGCGAGCACCTCGCCGCTGTGAACATCGAGCGCGACGGCGGCGGCGACCCTAGTTGGCGGTTCGCGGCCCGCCACCGCGGGCGGGAGGCCGGCCTCGATGGCGGCGAGCAGGGCATCGGTGGTGGCGCGCTGAAGCCCGAGGTCGATCGAGAGCTGGAGGCCGGCACCGGGCTGGGCGGCGAATTCGCTGAGCTGGCCGTAGTCACGTCCGGTTGGATCCGAGACGACGAGCCGGCGGGCAGGCCGGCCGCGCAACGCGTCCTCATAGGTCGCCTCGAGGCCGCTCTGCCCGACCGTGGCATCGAGGGCGTACCCGGCGGCGAGGTAGGCGTCGACCTCGGACTCGGCGATCGCACCGACATGGCCGACGAGGTGACCGACCAGATCGCCGCCCGTGTAGACGCGGTGTGGGACGGCGGTGACCTCGACGCCGGGGATGGTCGCCAGCGCGGCGCGGAGGCGAATCGCCTCGGTAGCGGAGGGGAGCGCGCGCACCTCGATGGGGGCGGTCGGATCGATGGCGGCGAGGCCGTCCTGGGTCGCCGCCTCGAGATCGGCGACGGAGACGCCGGACTCGCGCTCGATCGCGACGAGCGCGGTGCGACGGGTGCGATCGTCCGTGGGCAGATCGGCGGGCACAAGCCGGAGGGCATACGCGGGGACATTGGCGACGAGCGGCCGCCCGTCACGGTCGTAGATCAGGCCGCGTGCGGCGGCGGATTCCACGACGCGCGCGATTTCGCCGCTGGCGAGGATGGGCGGAGGTGTGGGCGCGATGAGCTGCAGCCGGACAAGCTGCGCGCCGAGTACGGCGAAGACGACGACGGCCCCGAGCCGCAGCGCGAGGAAGCGCCGCCGCTCGATCGCGGTCATCGGAAGGGCCCGCCGGAGACCGTCATCGGAAGAGCCCGACCGGGTGGCGGCGGAACGGTGTGAGTGCGGTGACGACGATGGCAGCGAGTAGGGCGGTACCGACGGCCGCGAATGCGACGGCGGCGCTCTCGCGGAAGACCGCGCCGTCGCGGGCGGCGCCCAGTCCGAGGACGGCGGCATAGCCGAGGCTCCCGATCGCGGCCGCCGCGATGCCGCGACTGAGGCGGGCGGAAAGCCCTCGGTTCTCTCGCGAGACCGACGCGAGGAGGATCGCGCCGCCGACGGACGGCAGCAACGCGAGCAGGAACCAGCCGGCTCGCTCGACGGAGATGACGCCGAGCACAAGCGCGGCGGCGGCGGCGATCGGCCACGTCTCCTCGGGCCGTCGTGCGGCGGCCCAGGCGGCGATGAGCGCACAGGCGGGGATCGGCGCGGCCCAGGCGTCGAGGAAGAACGCGGGAACGACGGCCGCCTGGAGCAGAGCCGCGAGTATGCCGAGGGCGATCGTCAGCGCGATCACGGCGCCGGCCGGGCGATCGGGGTGTCCGCGACGGGCGGCACGGGGCGGAAGCTGGTGAGGACGAGCACCTGCTCGAGGCGGCGCGGATCGGTGAGCGGTTCGACGGTGATCGTCTGATGCAGCGCCTGCGCGTTCGATCGGACAGCGGTGACGCGTCCGGCGACCAGCCCTGCGGGGAGGCGATCACCGAGGACTGACGTGACGAGGATGTCGCCGATGGCGACGTTCTTGCCACGCTCGACCAGTTCGAGCGAGAGGCCATCGCCGGTGCCGACCAGTGCCCCGAGGGTGCGCGACGACTGCACGGTCACGGCGACCGCGGCGTCGACGTCGGTGAGCAGGCGAAGCCAGGCGCGGCCTGCCTCGACCTGCGCGACGACACCGACGAGGGTGCCACCGGGGCCGAGCACGGGCTGGCCGACGAGCACGCCATCGTCGGCCCCGCGTCCGATCAGGAAGGCGCGCTGGCCGGGGGCGGGGTCGCGCAGCAGGACCGGCGCGAGGAGCGCCTGATCCGGGGCGAGGCGCGCCGAGCCATAGAGCTCAGCGGCGGCTCCGGCGATCGTCTGCTGTTCGCGCAGGGCGGCCAGCTCGCTCTGGAGGCGCTCAACTTCGAGCCGCAGCGCCGCGTTGTCGCCGGCAAGGCGATCCACCTCGTTGGCGCGCAGCACGACGTTGCCGACGGGGCGCGCGAGGTCACCGAGGGAGGCAACGAGCGGGCTGACGACGGCGCGCGCCTGTTCCTCGATGCGACCGGCGGGCGGCAGGGTGGAGCCGAGGAGGAGCAGCAACGCCGCAGCGAACAGCGCCGAGAACCAAACGGCACTGCGGCTGCCCGCCACCGGTCAGGTCGCCGAAGGGTATTGGGCCGCGGTGGCCTCGCGAGCGGTGCAGGCGATGCGGCTCATCGCGGCGGGCGCCGCGTTGCGATGGCGGACTGCACGCGCTCCAGCGTTTCGGCTTCCTCGAGCGCTTCGGCGCAGCCGCGGACGACGGTGCGCAGCGGATCCTCCGTGACGAAGACGGGGAAGCGGGATTCCATCGCCAGGCGGCGGTCGAGGCCGCGGAGGAGAGCGCCACCGCCGGTCATGGCGATGCCGTGGAGCATCAGGTCGGCGACCAGTTCAGGCGGCGTGGTCTCGATGGTCTGGCGGACGGTGCGAATGATCTCGTTCGTGACCGGTGACAGCGCGTCGCGGATCTCGATCGTCGAGACCTCGACCGACTTCGGGAGCCCGGTCGCGAGGTCGCGGCCACGGAGGTCGATCAACTCCTCCTCGTCGAGAGCGAATGCCGATCCCGCGTCGATCTTGACCTGCTCGGCAGTGCGCTCGCCGATCAGCATGTTGTGGACCTGGCGGGCGTATTCGATGATCGCGGCGTCCATCGCGTCGCCGGCAGCGCGTACGGAGGTTGCCTGGACGATGCCTCCGAGGGCGATCACGGCGACCTCGGTGGTGCCGCCGCCGATATCGACGATCAGCACGCCAGAGGCGTCCATGACGCGTAGGCCGCTGCCGATCGCGGCGGCCATCGGCTCCTCGATCAGGTAGGCGGAGCGGGCGCCGGCGCCGATCGCGGCGTCATGCACGGCGCGCTTCTCGACCTCGGTCGCCCCGGACGGGATCCCCACCACGACGCGGGGTCGCGGGATGCCGAGGCCGAAGCGGTCGTGCACGGAGCGGATGAAGTGCTGGAGCATGCGTTCGGTGACGCCGAAGTCGGAGATCACGCCGTCCTTCAACGGGCGCACAGCGACGATCGTCGAGGGCGTGCGCCCGACCATCCGCTTCGCCTCGTCGCCGATCGCGAGGATGCGCTTGGTGACCTTGTCGATCGCGACCACTGATGGCTCGTCGATCACGATGCCGCGGCCGCGGACGCTGACGAGCGTGTTCGCAGTACCGAGGTCAATCCCGATGTCATGGGAAAACATCCCCAGAAAGGACGAGAGCGGATTAATCACCGCGGGTGCTCGCAAACGGGGAGAAGCGGGACCGCCGGGGAAAACGGTCATCTGGAGTATACGGGTGCGCAGTTCCGGTTATCAACGCCGCGTCCGTGATGCCCATCCCACAGAGCAGTCGGGGCTCGGGTTTGGTCAGCTGCTGTCCGCAATGCCGCGCAGGACATAACAAATAATCCAGGCGGTCGATGCGGCGAGGCCGCCGACAACGAGCGTCTCAATCGCCGATCGCGTCAACCGGGTGCCCAGCGTGAGCCCCTTCATCGCGCCAACGGCGAGGAAGGCGACCGCGGTCAGGGCGGCGCTCCAGAGAAACGGCCGGGAGACGCTCCCCGCCGCCAATTCGTCGATCAGGAAGGGCAGGAGTGGGATGGTGCCGACGACGAGGAACGCGAAGAAGGTGGCGGTTGCGGCCTTGCCGGGGCGCGGACCATCAAGTTGCAGACCGTGTTCTTCCGTCACCATCGTGTCGATCCAGCGGTCGCGGTCTGCGGTGAGGACGGCGACGACGCGCTCCAGATCGTCCCCCGAGAATCCCTTCGCGGCGTAGAGCTGCCGCACTTCTTCGCGCTCGCCTTCGGGCACCAGGTCGATTTGTTCACCCTCGGAGCGACGCAATTCCGTGAGCAATTCGCGATCGGCGCGGGTTCCGAGGTAGTTGCTCGCGGCCATGCTGAACCCGTCGGCGAAGAGGTTGGCGAGGCCGAGGACGACGACGATCCCGCCGGAGAGATCGGCGCCGACGGCTCCGGCGGCGACGGCGAAGGTGGTGACGGCGCCGTCAATCGCGCCGTAGACGAAGTCGCGGAGGTAGCTCTGGGCGGGGCCATCCTCGAGGCGAGCGCGAATCGCCGCGGGTGTGTGGTCAGCGGCGATCGGCTGGTGCCGTCGCCGCGAGAGGCGTGGGAACACGCCGGCTGCTCGGCTAGCGGCGAACGAGGCGGTAGACGCGGGTGCTGCCGTCGCTGCCTGACACGATCTTCCCTTCGCGGATCAGCTTGCGAAGCGTTGATGCCATGTAGGCGCTGTCGATCTCGATCAGCTTGTTGAAGTCCTTCTTGGACATCTGGTCATTCTCGCCGAGCGAGCTGATGATCACGCGTTCCAACTCCATCGTGTCAGCCATCGTGCGCCCCTTTCACCGCCCTGAGCATCGTCCGAGGAGCGCTGTCAGTCCAGCCATTCGGCGTAGCGGGCGAAGAACTCGTCCTCGTCGATCACCTCGACGCCAAGCGTCTCGGCCTTTTCGCGCTTGCTACCGCCGCCGTCGCCGGACAGCACGAAGGCCGTCTTCTTCGATACCGCACCCGCGAAGCGGCCGCCGAGGCGCTTCACCAGGTCCTCGATCTCGTTGCGCGACCAGCGCGATAGCGAGCCCGTGGCGACGATCGACATGCCCTCGAAGGGGCCTCCGCGCGCGGAGACCTCCTCATCCATGCGGACGCCGGCGGCGGTCAGCCGATCGACCAGCGCGGCGTTCACGGGGTCCGCGAAGTAAGCGTGCACGGCCTCGGCGACGATTGGCCCAATCCCGTCGATCGCCTCGATCTCCTCGAGCGGCGCGGCGCGCAGCGTCTCCATCGTCCCGAAATTCAGGGCGAGGGCACGCGCGGTCTCCCCGCCGACGTGGCGGATGCTGAGGCCGATCAGCACGCGGTGCAGCGGCTGTTGTTTGCTGGCCTCGAGGTTGGCGAAGATCCGATCGAGCGTCTTGTCGCCGATCCCGTCGAGGGCGAGCAGCTCTTCGCGCCGATCCGGGAGCGCATAGAGATCGGAGAGCGTCTTCACGAACCCCTGCTCGACCAGCCGCCACGAAAGCGTTTCTCCGAAACCCTCGATGTCGAGGGCGCCGCGGCCGGTGTAGTGCTCCAGCGTGCGCGCGATCTGCACCGGGCACTCGCGGTTGGGGCAGTAGTAGGCGGCCTGTTCCGGATCGTGCTCGACCGCGGTGTCACAGACCGGACAACGCTCCGGCATCTTGAACTTGCGCAGGCGCCGTCCCTTGCGGCGTGAGAGCACCGGTCCGACGACCTGTGGGATCACGTCGCCCGCGCGCTGCACAATCACGTCGTCGCCGGGGCGGATGTCGAGTTCTTGCAGGTGAGCCAGGTTGTGCAGCGTCGCCATGCCGACCATCGCGCCACCGACGAAGACGGGTTCGAGCACGGCGAAGGGCGTGAGCACGCCGGTGCGGCCAACCGACACCTGGATCTCGCGCAGGTGTGTCACCGCCTGTTCAGCAGGGAACTTCCAGGCGGTTGCCCAGCGCGGATCGCGGCCGACGGTGCCGAGCTGACGCTGCAGTTCGAGCGAATCGATCTTGATCACGACCCCGTCGATCTCGTAGTCGAGATCGTCGCGCCGGTGCTCCCAGTCTTCGCAGAAGGTCGCGACGTCCTCGACGCGGTCGAATCGCTGGGCGAGCGGGTTCGTGGGGAACCCGGCCGAAGCGAGCCAGTCGATCGCGTCGGAGTGCGCGTCGGGAGCAGTGGCGCCCTCGATCCAGCCGAGCTGGTAGACGAAGAGATCGAGGCGGCGACTGGCGGTGACAGCGGGATCGAGCTGCCGGAGCGATCCGGCGGCGGTGTTCCGCGGGTTCATGTAGAGCTGCTCGCTGGCTTCGGCGCGCTCCTGGTTGAGCCGCGCGAACTCCAGCTTCGACATGTAGACCTCGCCGCGCACCTCCATCGCCGAGGGCGGGTCGTCGAGGGCGAGCCGCAGCGGGATCGAGCGGATCGTGCGCAGGTTCGGCGTGATGTTCTCGCCGCGGTAGCCGTCGCCGCGCGTGGCGCCGAGGACGAAGCTGCCGTCCTCGTAGATGAGCGAGATGGCGAGACCGTCGATTTTCGGCTCGCAGACGAAGCTGAAGTTGTCGTGCTCAAGTAGCCGAACGACCCGCTCGTGCCACTTCAAGAGTTCGTCGCGGCCGAAGACGTTGTTCAACGAGAGCATCGGATCGCGGTGTTCGACCGAATCGAACTCGATGGAGGGCTCGCCGGCGACCCGCTGGGTCGGCGAATCAGGCGTGATCAACTCCGGGAACCGGGTTTCGAGGTCGATCAGCTCGACGCGGAGTGCGTCGTATTGCGAGTCACCGATCTCGGGCGCGCTGAGCGTGTGATAGCGGTGATCGTGATGGCGGATCAGACCGCGCAACTCCTCGACGCGCTCGCGCGCGGCCTCGAGGTCTCGCTGCGTCTCCGTTGCCACGCTGCCGGCGTCTGGAAGGGTCTCGCTGGTGGTCACCGTGCCGAGTATATCGGCGAGCGAGCGGTACACTCAGAGTTCGTGGAACTTGGAGGTCAGGCGTGAGTTCGGAGCGCACGGTCACGATCGTCGACTACGGCGCAGGCAATCTGCGTAGCGTGGCACGAGCGGTCGCACATGCCGGCTACGAACCGTTGGTGACCTCGCAATCGCACGCGATCGAGGCCGCCTGGGCGCTGATCGTCCCCGGCGTGGGCGCCGCGGCGGACACGATGAAGAACCTGCGGGGCAGTGGCCTCGATGGGCCAATTCGTGACTACATCGCTTCGGAGCGTCCGTTTCTCGGCGTCTGCATGGGCATGCAGGCGTTATTTGACCTGTCTGAAGAGGGTGGACGGCACGAATGTCTGGGCGTCTTGCCCGGCCGGATCGTGCGATTCCCACGTGGCCTGACCGTCCCGCACATCGGCTGGAACACGGTACACGTCGAACAACCGCACCCGGTGTTCGACGGTATCGCCCAGGACGCATATTTCTACTTCGTGCACTCATATCACGCACAGCCGGACGAGCCGACGATGGTGATAGGGGTTACGGAGTACGAAGGTCGGGTTTTCCCGGCCGTAGTGGGGCGCGACAACGTGATTGCGACCCAGTTCCACCCAGAGAAGTCAGGTGCGAGCGGCCTGAGGTTGTACGCCAACTTCATCCGACTCGCGCGGGAGCGCGGTTCAATTTCTCCGGAGCCGGTGTCGGCTGCGCGAGGCTGAGCCATCAGGAGCACAGCGTTGGACGTGATCCCAGCGATCGATATCCGCGACGGACGTTGCGTCCGCCTGGAGCAGGGCGACTACGACCGGGAAACCGTCTTTGGCGATGATCCGGTAAAGATGGCGGTCCGCTGGGCGGCGCTGGGCGCGAAGCGGATCCACGTCGTCGACCTTGATGGTGCGCGCGACGGCAGCCAGGCAAACGCCGAGGTAGTTCGTCGCATCGTGCAAACCGTGGATAGCGCCATTCAGTACGGCGGCGGGATCCGGGATATTCCGACGCTGGAGCGCACGCTGGAGAGTGGCGTGAGCCGCGTCGTGATCGGCACCGCCGCGGTGAAGGACCCGCAGATGCTGCGCGACGCCGTCGCGGTTGCGGGCGACCACCTGATCGTCTCCGTCGACGCGCGCGAGGGCCTCGTCAGCCTGCAGGGCTGGACCGAGTCCACCGATATTTCCGCGCTGGCGCTGATCGAACGCCTGCAGGGGATGGGCGTGCAGCGTGTCGTCTACACGGACATCATGCGCGACGGCGTGAAGGGCGGGCCCAGCTTCACGATGTACGACCGGCTGACCGCCGAGACCTCCGTGAAGGTGATCGCAGCAGGCGGCGTGAGCAGCATCGAGGACCTGCGTCGCCTCCGCGAGGCCGGTGTCGACGGCGCAATCATCGGTCGTGCGCTCTACCGCGGCGAGCTCGATCTGTCCGAGGCAATCGCCGCCGCCCGATAGGCACCGCCTCGATGGAGTTGGCGCCAGCGGGCGTGGGTGGCGTCCCCGCCGATCTGCGGCGATCATGGTCGGGTGCTGACCAAAAGAATCATCCCCTGCTTCGATGTCGACAACGGCCGCGTCGTCAAAGGCGTGTCGTTCGTCGAGCTGCGTGATGCCGGCGACCCGGTGGAGCTGGCGGCGAAGTACGACGCGGCCGGCGCGGACGAGCTGGTCTTCCTGGACATCACCGCCTCCTCCGATCAGCGCACCAGCGTCTACGAGATGATCGCCCGCACGGCGGACCAGGTCTTCATCCCGCTGACCGTGGGCGGCGGCGTCCGCTCCGGCGATGACGTGCGGCTGATGCTCGAACAGGGCGCCGACAAGGTGTCGATGAACACGGCCGCGGTGGAGCGCCCGGAGCTGGTCGACGAGGCCTCGCAACGGTTCGGTTCGCAGTGCATCGTGGTCGCCGTGGACGCGAAGAAGATCGCCGAGGGTAAGTGGGAGATCTTCACCCACGGCGGACGGACCCCGACCGGCCGGGACGCGGTCGAGTGGGCACGCGAGGCGGTCGATCGAGGCGCCGGCGAGTTGCTGGTGACCTCGATGGATACAGACGGGCACCAGCGCGGCTACGACATCCCGATGCTGCGTGCGATTAGCGACGCGGTGGAGGTCCCGATCATCGCCTCCGGCGGCGCCGGCGAGCCCTCGCACCTCTACGACGCGCTGACCGCCGGCGGCGCGGACGCGGTGCTGGCAGCTTCGATCTTCCACTTTGGCAAGTACGACATCCCGTTCCTCAAGCAGTACCTCCAGGGTCGCGGGGTGCCGATGCGGCCCGTCGAGACCCCGGCGGCGCCCGCTCCCACCGAGGGCTAGTGTCCACGCCGCCGTTCCAGGTGACCCACATCGTGTTCGATGTGGACGGGACGCTGGTCGATTTCGAATCGGCGCTCCAGGCCGCACTCCGCGCGGCAGCGGAGGAAGCTTCGGGCTGCCTCGGCACGCTGGTCACGCCGACGCAGCTTCATCTATCGCGCGAGCTGCTCTCGGTTGACCCGGCCTGGAGCGGCCGCACGTTCGTCGAGATGCGTGACGAGTCGATCCGACGCGTCCTCGCCTCGGCGGATGAGCACGCGCCCGAGGTGGTGCGGCGGATCACCGGCACCTACTACGCGGCGCGTGACGCGAACCTGCACGCCTACGACGACGTGGAAGAGGCGCTGAGCGCCCTCGCGGGCCGCGGCTTCACGCTGATCGCGGCGACGAACGGGAACGCGCCGCTGGCGGCCCACCCGTTCATGGCGCACGTCGCGCATCACCAGCAGGCGGAGGCGATCGGCATCTCGAAGCCGAATCAGGCGTTCTTCGCCCGGGCGATCGCGGACACCGGCGGCGAGCCGGGCTCCGCGCTGTCGGTCGGGGATCGGATCGACAACGACGTCACGCCGGCCCGCTCCGCCGGGCTGCACGCGGTATTCCTCGATCGCCACGACCGCGCACCGGACGCCGACGTGCCGCGGATCAGCGTGCTGACGGAGCTACTGGAGATGGTGGAGTTCGCCGGCTAGGAGCAGGGCGCCGCTGGCGGTGCCGAAGGCGCGCTAGCGACGGGTGAAGTGGACGCCGAGTGCCGGCGTCGGCCGCGCGAACGGCGCGTACTCCGCGTCTGGCCGGCCCAGCGCCACGAACGCCTGCGGCTGCCACGTCTCATCGAGGTCCAGAGCGGCGCGGACGGCTGCCTGGGCGTAGACGGGCCCCGAGATCCAGTACGCGCCGAGGCCGCGCGCGGAGGCGGTGAGCAGGATGTTCTGCAGCGCCGCGCCGAACGAGTGGGTCGCGAGTGACCATTCAGCGCGTGCGCGGCGATCGTCGGCGTAGTGGTTGAGTCCATCGGCGACGAGGCAGCCGAGGAGCAGCGTCGGTGCGCCCTCGATCTGGCCGCGCGAGCGGGCCAGCAGGCGCTCGATCGTGGCCCCGGGGACGTCGTCGCCCTCGAGGTCGGCGCGCCACGCGGCGCCCATCGCGGCGGCGAGCGCGGGGCGTCGAGGCGGCATTACCTCGGCGAAGCGCCACGGCTGCGTGTGGTGGGGGGCGGGCGCGGTCAGCGCGA
>QWJG01000013.1 GCA_009391845.1 Chloroflexota bacterium
GCTCGGTGGATTGGGCGCGGCGGACGCCGCAGGCGACGACGGCGCGGCGGCGATCGGGGCGCTGCTCTGGGCGGCGGTGCGGCTGGCGCGGGAGCGCGAGGTGGACGCGGAACAGGCGCTACGATTGGCGGCGAACGGGTTCCTCGAGCGCTTCCGCGCGATCGAGGATGAGGCACGAACGGCCGGGATCGCGGTCGCGGAGCTGCCACCGGAGCGCCACCAGCGGACGTGGCCGCCGGAGCCGGGATACCCACCCGGGGCACAGTAAGAAGTACTGCACTGCGTGCTACACTTTCGCGTATCGACCAACGGAACACTCACCCATGGCGGAGGAGCACACGCATGACGGCGACGTCCACCCTGACCCGCAAGGAAGCACCGAAGACCGGCGACTCGGTCGTCACACCCGAACGCTATGCGACTGGCATGACGACATTCGCGCAGTGGATGGCCTCGATCGAGAAGAACGCGGAGCTGTTCCAGCGACACTACGACGAGTTCACGCCCACGCCCCACGACATCGCGGCGCTGAAAAAGTACGCCGACGAGCGTGGCGTGAAGGCGCTGATCCTTGGTACCGACTGGTGCCCGGACGTGTGGCGCGGCCTGCCGGTCGCCTGCAAGATCGCGGAGCAGTCCGGCATGGAGCTGCGGATCTTTGAGCGCGACGCCAACTCGGACATTATGTCCGAGTTCCTCAAGCAGGGTGAGTTCGAGTCGGTCCCGACGATCGTCCTGTACGACGGCGACGACAACTACCTGGGCCACTGGATCGAGCGCGCCGACCAGGCCAACGCCGAGATGGCACCGCTGCGCGAGATCATGGCCGGCAAGGAGCGCGACACCCCGGAGTGGGACACCGCGCGCGCGCAGTACATGGAAGAGACGTGGTTCCTCGCGGAGGGCTGGCGCCAGGCGCAGGTCCACGAGTTGCTCGCGCTGGTCGCTGAGGCGCTCGACTAGCCCTCGACCTGCTTCGCGCGATCACAACAAACGGGCCGCCCAATGGGCGGCTCGTTCTGTGTGTGCCGAAGGCGGGTGCCGAGGCCGGGCGCTAGCCGCGGTGGCGGACCGGCTCGTCCTCGTACTCGAACGTCTCGTCGTCGTCGCCGTTGAGCGATGGGCTCTCCGACGCGGCGGCGAACTCGCTGGCGACCCGCTCGAGGTCGAGCGGTGGCTCACGATCGACGCTACGCGCCTCGGCCCGGGAGGGTCGCTGCGGTTCGTCGAACGACAAGCGCTGCTCGCGAGCGACGGCCTCGGATGGCGGTGGCACCGGCGCGGCCGGCGTCATCAGTCCTCGCGAGGTGTTGTCGCCGCCGCCGCTGGGCCGGCGCGGATCGGTCTCCTGGATCGAGCCCAGCTCAGAGAGCAGGACTTCGCGCTCCAGCAACCGCAGGTAAGCGTCTTGCAGGGTCTCCGGCGGCCGCAGGGCCGCGTAGATGGGCAGGCTCACGAGCGGGAAGACGATCGCGATCGCCACAGCGGTGAGCTGCGAAACGGGGTCTCGGGTCCGAGCGCGGATGTCGCGGTATACCCACAACACCGAGGTCGCCCAGAGCACGATCAGGTAACCGCCAACAAGCGTGCCGGAAAGGCGCGCTGTCGCTTGCCAATCGCCTCCGGGCCATCCAATGAGCGCGTCCACGCGCGACCTCCCCGGTACTCCGCCCGTCGAACAGGCTAGCACGCACGTGTCCGGCGATCTGCGGGTTGCGCGAGCTGAGCGCTGACGCCCCGCCGACGGTTCCAGCGGCCAGTCCCAGCGGACGGGGGCCGCGCAACGCGCACGTCTGGGGCGGTCCCTGATCAGCCGTTGGCGTGACCGCCGTGCACACGATCGCGGAAGATCAGCACGCGATGCCGCACCGAGGATGGCGCATGGCTGGAGACCACGGAAGCGAAGAGAATCGGCGCAAGCAACCACTCCCCGGCCCCGCTGACCACGATCAATGCGAGGACGGCGAGTTTCACGAGCACGACGACGCCCTTCGTCTGGATCAGGAACGCCGGGCTGTCGATAACGTCGAACACCAGCACAGCCGCACCCGCGCCGACCAACAGGATGAGCCAGCCCTCGAGGTCCGCGCTCGGCTCGCCGAGGACGACGCCACCGGCGAACACGCCGGCTCCGAGGACGTGCGCGGCACGCAGCGAGATCTTCACGACACGTTGCCAGCCGCCCGCCGATCCGCGGCCCTCGGGCGCCAGTAGTGCCTGGAGCGACTGCAGCACGACCACCTCCACGTTCGGCGCACGATAGCTGCCCGGTGGCGGGGGCGGCAGGGTCGAGAGTCACTGCTAGGATTCCGGCGGCAAGTGCCGCTGGCGCAGCGGCACGACGGCGCCATGGGAGCGGCAGCAGGAACAGAGGACGTCATGGGCAAGTTGGACGGCAAGGTCGTGATCGTGACGGGCGCGAGCCGTGGGATCGGGCAGGGCATCGCGGAACTCTTCGCCGCCGAAGGCGGCAAGGTGGTCTGCGCCGCGCGCACGCTCCACGAGGGCGATCACATGCTCGATGGCTCGCTCGACCGCACCGTCACGGCGATCCGCGCGGCCGCCGGCGAGGCGACGGCGCTGACCGTCGATGTCTCCGACGAGGACTCCTGCAACGAACTCGTCGAGCAGACGAAGGCGACGTATGGCGCGGTCGATGTGCTGATCAACAACGCCGCGCTCAACTACTACATCCCGATCGTCGACTATCCGGCGAGCCGCTGGATGCGCGCCTTCGCGGTGAACCTGCACGGCCCGTTCATGCTCTCGAAGGCGGTGCTGCCGGAGATGATCGAGCGCCGCTCCGGCTCAATCGTCAACATCTCCTCGGTCGGTGCGATCGGCCCCGGACGCGGGCCCTACCCGGAAACACCGAGGCGACTCGGCGGCACGATGTACGGCGCCTCGAAAGCCGCGCTGGAGCGGTTCACGCAGGGCCTCGCGCAGGAGGTGTACCAGCACGGGGTGTCGGTGAACTGCTACTCACCGGGCGTTGGCGTGGCGACCGAGGGCACGGTCCACTTCGGGCTGAGCAAGTCCCTCGATGACCCCGATCGGGAGCCGATGTCGATGATGACCCGCGCCGCGCTGTTGCTGGCGACGGAGCCGCTGGACAAGGTCACCGGGCGCGTCACCTACAGCCAGGAGATCCTCAAGGAGTTCGGCTGGATCGAGGACGGCGTCGGCCTCGGGATCGACGTTCCGGGGTCGGGATACTCGCGGCAGTAGCGGCCGGAAGTGGCCCCGGGCGCCAGCGTTCGGCTCCGAACGAGGGTCAGCGCGAACGCGGCGACCGCACCTGCCTCTGAACGCTGATAACCCGTCACGTCGACCCCGACACCCTCCCCGCTACAATCGGGTCAGATGACCACTACCCAAGACGTCCTGAACGAGGCCCAACAACGCGCGGTCGAGCTACCGGGCGGGGGGCTGATGATCCTCGCGGGGCCGGGGTCCGGGAAGACGCGCGTGATCGCGCACCGGATCGCCTACCTGGTCGAGGAGTTGGACGTCGCGCCGTGGCGCATCCTTGCCGTCACGTTCACCAATAAGGCCGCGAAGGAGATGCGCGAGCGCGTCGAGGGCCTGTTGGGCGACCGTGCGCGCGACCTGACGATGGGGACGTTCCACTCGGTCTGCGCGCGCATCCTGCGCCGTGACGGGCAGGAGATCGGGCTCCCCAACGACTTCGCGATCTACGACACCGACGACCAGATGTCGCTGGTACGCAGCATCGAGAGCGAGCTGCAGATCGATCCGAAGCGGTTCCCACCTCGACAGGTGCTGTCCGCGATCTCCTCCGCGAAGAACGAGCGCCGGGACGTCGCCGCGTACGAGCGCGAGGTGGGCTCGTACTTCGAGGAGATCGTTGCGCGGGTCTACGCGAAGTACCAGGCGGCACTGGTGCGCAACGGCGCTGTCGATTTCGACGACCTGCTGGGCAAGACGCTGGAGCTGTTCGAGACGAGTGACGCGACGCGGCTGAAGTACGCGGACCGCTACCTGCACACACTGGTGGACGAGTTCCAGGACACGAACCTGGTGCAGTACCAGCTCGCGCGGCAACTCGCCTCGGTGCACGGCAACATCACGGCGGTCGGGGACCCGGATCAGTCGATCTATTCCTGGCGCGCGGCCGACATCCGCAACCTGCAGCACTTCGAGCGCGACTTCGCGGGCGCGGAGGTGGTGCTACTGGAGCAGAACTACCGCAGCACCGGCCACATCCTGAGCGCCGCCCACGCGGTGATCGACCGCGCCGAGGGCCGCCCCGAGAAGCACCTCTGGACCGAGAACCCGGACGGCGAGCGGATCGTTGCCTACGAGGCGCCGTACGGGGATGACGAGGGCCAGTTCATCGCCGGCGAGATCAAGCGCCTGAAACGCACGGCGGACTACCCGTATAGCGCGTTCGCGGTGATGTACCGCACGAACGCGCAGTCGCGCGCGATCGAGGAAGCGTTCATCCAGCAGAGCGTCCGCTACCGCATCGTTGGCGGTACCCGCTTCTACGACCGTCGCGAGATCCGCGATCTGGTGGCGTACCTACGGCTGATCCACAACGAGTACGACTCGGTCGCCTTCGACAGGATCGTGAACGTGCCGACGCGCGGCATCGGGGCGAAGTCGACCTCGGACCTGCTCGCTGCGGCCGTGGAGCTTGGCCTGTCCCCGCTGGCCGCCGGGACGCGCGCCGCCCGAGGCGACAACGATCTGCCGGCGCTGCGCGCGAACATCCAGACCGCGCTCTCGCTCTTCGTCGCGCAGATCGACGAACTGGCGGTGGCCCGTCAGACACTGACCGTGGCCGAGCTGCTCGACCGCATCCTCGCGATGACCAACTACCGCGCCTACCTGGAAAAGAGCGACGAGGAGCACCACGAGGTGCGCTGGGAGAACGTGCAGGAGCTGCGTAACGTCGCGGCCCAGTACGAAGAGGTGGAGACGGACGCCACGCTCGCCCAGTTCCTGGAGGAGGTCGCGCTGGTCTCCGACATCGACGATCCGAGCGCGGATCAGCCCGATGCCGTCACGCTGATCACGCTGCACGCCGCAAAGGGCCTGGAGTTTCCGGTGGTCTTCATGCCGGGCATGGAGGAGGGCATCCTCCCGCACATGCGCGCGATCGATGACCCGCCGCAACTCCAGGAGGAGCGGCGTGTCTGTTATGTCGGGATGACTCGTGCACGGGAGCGGCTGTACCTGACCAATGCGCGCCGCCGCATGAGTTATGGCAATTTACGAGCGAATCCGCCCTCGCGATTCCTCGGCGATCTGCCGGAGGCGGACGTGCAGACGCCGCTTGGCACGAACCGCGCCGCGCCACGCACCGGTGGCGGGCTACGCGCCGCCGCCGCGGCGCGCCAGGCGAAGCATGTGGACGCCACCTCGCCGTCGTTCTCGCCGGGGGATCGGGTCCATCACGCCACCTTCGGCAACGGTGTTGTGATCGCGTGCGTGCTCGTGCCGGGGGACCAACAAGTGACGGTGGCGTTCGAGGGCAAAGGGGTGAAGAAGCTGATGCTCTCGTTTGCCCCGATTCGGGCGATCGGCGCCTGACCACCGACGACGAGACTGTCGTCGCAGCCGCGCGGGACGATAGTCATGGCGGTTCGGGACGATCGTCGTGGCATACCGGGACCTCCGTCACCGGCGGACGGGACTTCCGTCGCAGCGCCGCGGGACCATCGTCGTGGCCGCGCAGGACGATCGTCGGGTCCGCTGTCAGGCCGCTGACGGGTCTTACACCCACCTGACGACCGCGTCCCAACCCGCTCTCGTGCTGACCTTCCGCTGACTCCTGCCGTGGCGCGCGCAATAGCAGGGGACCACCTGCTGCGAATCCGTCCTCGGCCCGGCGACGCTGTGTTGGTGCGGACCTCAACTCGCGTTGAGTCGACCGCATTAGCGCGCTGCGAAGGGACAACAGACGTGGCAACCATCGATCAGCTTCTGGGGCGGTTCCGCCTGCGAACCAAATTCGCGGTCATGCTCGCCGTACCGCTCATCGCACTCATCGGATTCTCGGTGATGCAGATCAGGAGCAGCGCGGGGACCGTCAGCGAACTCAATTCGCTGAGCGATCTGTCCGACCTCGCGGTCACGACCAGCGCGTTCGTTCACGAAACCCAGAAAGAGCGTGGCATCACCGGCCTCTTCCTCGGAAGTGGCGGGACGGAGTTCGGGGACAAGCTGGCTGATCAGCGCGTCCTCTCCGACGAACACCGAGCAGAGCTCACGACCGCCCTCGATCACTTCGATGCGGCCGCCTTCGGGAGCGAGTTCAGCGAGACGGTCGCGGCGAGCCGAGAACTGATCGAGGGGATCGACGCGCACCGCGCCAGCGTGGACGCGCTCTCCCTGACCGGCGCCGAGGGCCTCGGCTACTACACGCGCGTCAACGGATCGCTCCTCAACGTGGTGTCGCACATCGGTGGGCTCAGCAACAACGCCGAGCTTTCGCGACTGGTCGCTAGCTACGTCAACTTCTTGCAGTCGAAGGAGCGCGCCGGCCAGGAGCGCGGTGTGATGAGCACCGTGTTCACCATCGGCCACTTCGAGGGCGCCTTCTTCAACAACTTCTCCCGGATCGTGACCGAGCAGGACACCTACGAACGCGTCTTCGAGTCCTTCGCGACCGCGGAGCAGATTGAGTTCTACAACGCCACCGTCTCCGGCGAAGGCGTCGACGCCGTAGCTGAGATCCGCACGCTCGCCTTCGAGGGCTCGACGGCGTCGGACCTGGGCGTTGACGCCGTCACCTGGTTCGACGCCATGACGGTGAAGATCAACCTGCTGAAGACCGTCGAGGACCACCTGGCGGAGGGCCTGATCTCGGAGGCGCACGCGCTGCGTGATGACGCCAAGTCCGCCCTGATTCAACTCTCGATCCTCGTTGTCGCGCTCACGGCGTTCTCGATCGCCGGGGCGTACGTGGTCTCGCGATCGCTGTCGGCGCAGATCGCCCAGCTCGTCGCGGGCTTGCGGTCGATGGCCGGCGGATCGACGAAGTACCAGGTGAGCGTGGAGACCTCCGACGAGGTAGGGGAGATGGCGGATTCGTACCGCGCACTGCAGGGCTACCTCAGCGAGATGGCGGGCAACGCCCGCCGTATCGCGGACGGCGACCTCAGCGGCGAGGTACACCCGCGTTCGAGCGAGGATGAGCTGGGTGTCGCCTTCCAGACGATGACCCGCAACCTGAACCGCGTACTGGGCGAGGTCAGCGATGCCGCTGTCCGTCTGGACAGCTCACGCACCGAACTGGGCCGCGTCGCCAACGACGCCGCGCATGCGACTGCCGAAGTTGCCAACTCGATCGGCCAGGTGGCCGAGGGCAGCAGCGACCAGGCGAACCGCGTGCAGGAGACCACGACCAGCATCGGCAACCTTGCCGAGTCGATCTCACAGGTCACGCAAGGGGCGAGCCGCCAGAGCATCTCGATCGACGAGGTCAGCGCGCTGGCAACCGGCGTCGCAGACGCCGCCTCGCAGGTCTCGAGCTCCGGCAAGCAGGCATCGAGGGCAGCGGAGCGCGCGGTTTCGACCGCCGCCGAGGGCGCCGAGAAGGTGCGCGGCACCGTTGCCGGGATCGAGCGCATCAAGGAGAAGGTGGACGCCGCCTCCAAGGAGATCGCCACGCTTGGCGCTCGCTCCGCGGAGATCGGCAAGATCGTCGCGACGATTGATGACATTGCCGCGCAGACCAACCTCCTGGCGCTGAACGCCGCGATCGAGGCGGCACGCGCGGGCGAGCAGGGACGCGGCTTCGCGGTCGTCGCCGACGAGGTGCGCCAGCTCGCTGAGCGGGTGACCCGCTCCACGCAGGAGATCGCCAGCCTGATCGAGGGCGTCCAGGGCGGCGTCGACGCGTCGGTCGCCGCGATGAACGAGGGCGCCGCGGAGACGGAGGCCGGTACGCGTGCCGCCGCTGCCGCCGGTGATTCGATCGAAGGCATCATCAATGCAGTCGACGGCGTCACCGCCGAGATCGACGAGATCGGCAAGCAAGCCGCCTCGCTCGGTGAATCCGGCGCGCAGATGGTGAAGCAGATCCAACAGATCCGGGTGATCGCCGACGAGAACGCCGCGGCCGCCGCCGGTATGGCCGACAGCGCCGACGAGGTCGCGGAGTCGATGACCTCGATCGCCGTGACGTCGGAGGAGAACAGCGCCGCCGCGGAGCAGGTCTCGGCGACGGCGGAGGAGATGACCGCGCAGGTGGATCAGATCACCATGGCGACCGAGCAGCTCGGCGCCATTGTCGGAGACGCTGACCAAGCAGATCTCGACGTTCAAGCTCGCCCGGTCGAGCGGCCACCTCGAGATCGTCGGCGGCACGGAGGCGAAGCGACCCGCCGCCTAGTCCCGCGTCGCAGTGCCACGGCGTCGTTGGCGCCGGGCGAGACACCAACAGGCCCCGGACCGTCAAACGGTCCGGGGCCTGGTTCGTTTTACGCGGACGGTTAGATCCGGCGCGGCTGCTGGCCTCGATCGGTCGTGTCGCCGACCAGCGCGCTCAGCTCCAGCCGCTTCAGCACGTCCCCGCGTGTCAGCAGGCCGACGAGCCGGCCATCGTCGAGCACGGGGAGCTGATTGACGTCGTGCTCCTGCATCAGGCGCATCGCCTCAAGGATCGAGGTGTCCGGACGGACGGTGTGAACCTCGGTCGCCGCGACCATCGCCTCGCGGACGGTCGTCTCGGCCCAGCGGGCGCGCGGGACGTGCGTCAGGTCGCTGATCGTGATCAGCCCGGAGACTCGACCGATGCTCTCCACGAGGAAGGCACGCTCCGCATCACCGAGGATCCGATCCTCGGCGAGCTGCTGCAGCGACCACGCCTCGGGGACGGGCACGGGCGGCGGGCGCATCACGTCTGCCGCCACGACGTCCTTCAGCGCGCGTTCCAGCAGCACCTGTGCGTAGGCCTGCTCCGAGGCGTTCTTGAGGAAGAGCCCGATCAGGACGTACCAGAGCCCGCCGATGCCCAAGAAGAAGACCCAGACGATCCCGCCGACGATCATCATCCAGGCGATCGCCTGACCGACGGTGGAGGCGATCCGCGTCGCCTTGGTCAGATCGTGCACCCGCCCCCAGACGATCGAGCGAAACACCCGTCCGCCGTCGAGCGGGAACCCGGGCAAGAGGTTGAAGAACCCCAACGCGAAGTTGATCAACGCGAGATACCCGAAGACAACTGCGACACCCTGATCGCGCGTAACCAGCCAGAGCAGGCCGAACAGGATCGAGAGCACCCACGAGCTGAGCGGCCCAACGATCGCGATGAAGAACTCCTGGCGCGGAGAGCGCATTTCGCCGGCCATCTGCGAGACGCCACCGAAGACGAACAGCGTGATCGACGGGACCTGCATGCCGTAGTGCAGGGCAACGAACGTGTGCGAGAGTTCGTGGATCAACACGGAAGCGAAGAACAGTACCGAGGAGACCACACCCGCGGCCCAGTATTGATTCTGCGTCCAGTCCTTTTCGTAGTCCGGGTAGACGGTGTCGGCAAGCGACCACGCGATCAGCGTGAAGATCACGACCCATGACCAGTGCACCCGGATCGCGACGCCGCGAACGCGACCGATCACCAAACCTGAATTGAAATCCATGCGTCCGAGGATACGCGCCGCACGGGCAGGGCCATCGGGCCGATCGTCACCGTCGGCCCGGACCCTCCGGCCGCCGGCTAGGCGATCAGTGCCTGGAGCGCCGCGTCATCGAGGGTGGTGCGCATCAATTCACCCGCGCGTTCCACTTTCGACTCGCCGGCAAACGGCGAGGTGCCGAAGGTGCCCTCGATCGCGTGGACCGTCGAGGGGGTGTCGCCGCGGGTCAGCAAGAGCGTCGTGTCGCGGCTGGCCGCGGCCCGATCGAGGATGTAGGGACTGGGTGCGCCGCCGCCGCTGAGGATCAGGCACTCGGTGCGGGCCGCGATCGCGGCGAGCGCGAGATCGACCCGACCGCCGCGGGTGACGACCGCGCTGCGCGGGAACCGCTCGAAGTAGGTGTCAGCCGCGTCGTGGGAGATCGCGCCGACCAGGATGTAGTCGCAGACCGCGTCGTCGCCGCGCTCGGAGCGGGAGAGCACCTCTGCGCCGCTTGCCGCGATCAGCTCCGCGACGCGTGGCGCAGCCAGCGCGCGGTCTTCCGGCAGCAGGCCCGGGCGCGCATCGCGGGTGCGCGTCTCGATCACCAGTGCCGCGCCGTCCGTCGCCGCGCCGCCGACCGTACCGCCGGCCGGCGTCACGAGCACCAATTTGGCGCCGAGCTGTGTCGCCAGCGCCATCGCGTCGGCGCCGCTGGGAGCCTCGAGGATGACGACGCCGTCGGGGCTGCCGGGACCGGTCGCCTCGACGGGCGTGCCGCTGCTCGCGGCGAACTCCAGCGTGCCGAAGACCTCGGCATCCGCGAGCGCGCGAGCGTCGTCCGTACCGTCACGCAGGCGCTCGACGCGGACCGCGTGACCGGCGTGGGCCAGCCGGTGCGCGAGCCCGGTCGCCACGGTGGTGGCACCGGCGCCCGGCTCGGTCGCTGCTACGAGGATCAACGCCATCTCGGCCTGCCTGTCCTGCTCCGTCGCGGGTGGTCGGTAGACCGTCCAGCGACTCGCCAGCAGCGTACTCAGAGCCCTCCCTGACCGCCAGAGCGGGCAGGCGCTCCGGCATCCGTCCGAGGCCGATCGTCGACAGGCGTCTTCCTCGGCGGCCGGACATGCAATGGGCGCCCGGCTCTCACCGGGCGCCCATCGGTCATCGAGCGATCGAGGCGACTACTCGCGTTGGACGAAGAACGCGCCTTCCATTCCGCCCTCCCGGTGTCCCGGGATACTGCAGACATAGGTGAACGGCCCGCCGCGGTCCGGCACGGTGAAGGTCACCTCCGCGGTCTCGCCGGCTTCCGCCTGGACGAACACGCCCAGCTCTGTGATCTCCAGGTTGTGGAGGATCGCGCCGTCGTTTCGCAGCTTGAGCGTCACCTCGGTGCCTGGATCGAAGGTCGCCTGAAGCGGGTCGAAGGCGAACTCGGAGGCCACGACCTCCAGCTCGGCCTTGCCATCGCTCGCGGCCACCGCCGGCTCGGCCGTCGCCTCGGCGGTCGGCTCCGGGGTAGCCGCCGCGTCAGCGGCTGCCGCAGCCTGTTCCTCGCCATAGGAGGTGTGGTCGGTGTAATCGAGCAGCGTCAACATGCCGCCGGGGTATGCCCCTCGGTTGGTGACGTGGTTGAGGATGTGGCAGTGGAAGGTCCACGTACCGGGGTTGTTACCCACCACTTCCACGTCGATGGTCGTGCCCGGAGCCACGTCCACCGTGTTCTCGAAGTACGTGTCCTTGAGGTCGTTCCCGTCGACCGAGACCACCTCGAACTGGGGCCGTGCAGGTGCATCGGGTGGTGCTGCTGGCCCGCGTTGATGAAGCGCACGCGGATCTTCTCGCCCATCGCGATCTTCATGAACGTGTCGTCGTCCGCCAGCGTGGCGGGGAAGGCGTGGCCGTTGATGGTGAACAGCCCACCGATTTCGTGGAGCACCATCGTGTACTCGCGGTCGTAGCTGTCGCCGGCGCGGCCGCGCTCACGCACGACCAGCGGCCCGACGAGCCCGCGCGCGAGCTGCTGCACCGTGTTCGCGTGCGTGTGATACATCGCCGTGCCGGCCTTTTCGAGCTTGAACTCGTAGGTCCACGAGGCGCCGGGCTCGATGATCGGCTGCGTAATGCCAGGGACGCCGTCCTGCTCGTTCGGCACCTCGATGCCGTGCCAGTGGATCGTCGTGCCCTCGGGCAGGTTGTTGGTCAGGTTGACGCGCAGGGTGTCGCCGACGCGGGCCTCGATCATTGGTCCCGGGTACTCACCGTTGTAGCCCCAGACCTCGACGGTTTCGCCGTCGACGACCTGCCAGTCGACCACTTCAGCGGTCAGGTCGATTTCGATCAGGTCGCCTTCGTCCGGATCCGCGCAACCGATTGCGGCCACACCGAGGATCAGGGAGATCATGACGCCGAGAATCGGTCCGATTCGTCTCACAGACACAGATTCGCCTCCACTAGCGCCTCGCCGTCCCGGCGATCCAGACGCGTGGTCATCGTCGACGGGGCGATCACTACGGGGCAGTCCATCCGGGACCTTCGGCATGTGACTAAAGTCACTTGATCGTCGACCGGCTGTGCGCGGGAGGGTGAGATCGGCCTGGCCAGCGGAGTCACACGGGCTCGCGGCGGTCTGATCCCGCGGCGTGCGAAGCCCTCGAGGTGTGCGCCGACCGACGAGGTGTGCGGCCGTCAGCGCGCACTGACCCGCGCGGGTCAGTGCCGTTAGATGAAGACGCGCGAGCCCGCCTGGCGCACCTGGCCGGTGCGGAGCGCCTCCGCCTCGACGGCGGCGGCGACCCGCGCGACCACCTCTTCGTTGAACACCGAGGGCAGGATGTAGTCCTCGGAGAGCTGCTCATCCGGGATCGTGTCGGCGATGGCGCGCGCCGCGACGACCTTCATCTCCTCGGTGATCGTCGTCGCGCCGGCATCGAGCGCGCCACGGATCAGGCCGGGGAAGCAGAGGACGTTGTTCACCTGGTTCGGGTAGTCGGAGCGGCCGGTCGCGATCACGCGCGCGTAGCCCTGGATCAGATCGGGTAACACCTCCGGTTCCGGGTTCGCCAGCGCGAAGACGATCGCGTCCGTCGCCATCGTGCGCACCCAGGCCGGATCGATGAGCTGTGGTCCCGACACGCCGAGGAATACGTCGGCGCCGACGAGGGCTTCGGCGATCGAGCCGGTGAAGCGGGCCTCGTTCGAGTGTTCGGCCAGCCATTCCAGCGCGCCGCTCAGCCCGGGCCGGCCGGCGTAGACCGCGCCGTCCAGATCGAAGGCGGTCAGGTGCTGGACACCGGCGCTCATCATGATGCGCGCACAGGCGATGCCGGCCGCCCCGGCGCCCAGCAGGACGACCTTCAGGTCCTCCGGCCGCTTCTTGACGATCTTCAGGCTGTTCATCAGCGCTGCCAGCACGACCACGGCGGTGCCGTGCTGATCGTCGTGGAACACCGGGATCGGCAATGCGCGGCGCAGCCGGTCTTCGATCTCGAAGCAGCGCGGCGCGGAGATGTCCTCCAACACGATCGCGCCATAGCCGGGGGCGATCGCCTTCACGATCTCGACGATCAGGTCCGTGTCCTTGGTGTCCAGGTAGATCGGCCAGGCGTCGACGTTGGCGAAGGCGCGGAAGAGCATCGACTTGCCCTCCATCACCGGCATCGCCGCGAGCGGCCCGATGTCGCCAAGGCCGAGCACCGCGGTGCCGTCCGTTACGATCGCGACGGCGTTCGGTTTGATCGTCAGCGACCAGGCGGAGTCCGGGTTGCGGGCGATCTCCATCGCCACGCGCGCGACGCCGGGCGTGTAGACGTGTGCCAGCTCCGCGTTGGTGCGGATGTGGACGTTGTTTTCGATGTGGATCTTGCCGCGTCGGTGGAGCTGAAAGGTGCGATCCGAGGCGTGTTGAACCTCGACGCCCTCGAGCGCCGAGATCGCCTGCACGATCTCGCTCGCGACCGCTCCGGATTCACAGACGAGGCGAAAGTCGCGGACGATGATGTCCGGATTCGCGTCGACCATGTCGATGTCGAGGATGTCGGCGCCCAGTTCGCCGAGCAGGGTCGTGACCCGCCCGTGCATGCCGCGCCGGTTCTCCAGGCGCAGCCGCAGCAGCAGCTGGTAGCCGACGGCGGGATTTCGTAGCTCCGAAGCGTGTTCTTGCTTCCGGTCCGGCATCGTGCGTGCCGTCCTTTCGCCTGGTGCCTGATGCGACGTGGAACGGACCAGGGGCGCGCCGTTGGGAGGCCGCGCCGCCCGCGCACCCGTTGCGGGGCCCTTCTATCTATATCGAGCATCCCCGGCAGCGAGAACCGGCGCGCGGGGACGGGCGCTTTCGGGGAACGGACCGCGGGCGCGGTCGAGAAGGCGAAACGCACAACCCTCGTCGGTCAGCGCGTGCGCGCGGTCGCCCCCGGCGTGAAAATCCCCAGATCCAGCGTGCGCGAGAGATCGCGCAGCACGGCAAGGCCGCGCACGCTGACGCCGCGGCTGTCCAGCAGCGGTGAGTAGACGGCAATGCCGAGGCGGCCCGGAACGACGGCGGCGATACAACCGGAGATGCCGCTCTTCGCGGGCAGCCCGACCTCCACGGCGAACTCGCCGGAGGCGTGGTGCATGCCGGCGCTGTACATCACCGCCAGCACGTCGCGCGCCGTCTGTTCCGAGGTGAGGCGCGGACCGCCCGGTCGCTGTCCGTGTGCGGCCAGCAGCGCCGCCATCCGCGCCACCGCGGGCACCGGGATCGCGATCGAGCACTGGCGCAGGTACAGCTCCAGTGCCGGTTCCGTCTCCGCGAGCACCCCGGCGGCACGCAGCAGGTTCGCGATCGCGCGGTTCCGCGAGGCCGCGCGGTACTCGGCGGCAAGCATCGCCTCGTCGATGCGGAGCGGTTCGCCGGCGAACGCGGACATCCGATCGAGCAGCGCGGGGCCATCGAGGCCGGCCTCCGCCAGCAGGCCGGCGACGGTGATCGCGCCGGTGTTCTCCAGCGGGTTGAACGGCCGCGCGCGCAGCGGATCGAGCTCGATCGTGTCGGCGGTGTTGCCGCTCGGTTCGACGCCGACGGCGGCGTGCACGGCCGGCTGACCGCACAGCTCGAGCGCGATCGCGTAGCTGAACGGGTTCGCCACCGCCTGGAGCGAGACGCGCTGCGTGCCGCGCCCGACGACCAGCTCGCGGCCATCGACGGTACAGATGGCGATCGTCAGGTCATCGGGGTTCGCGTTCGCGAGGCCCGGTGCGTACGTCGCAACGTGGCCGCGGCCGTAGTGCTCCCGCCGCGCGTGCACCGCGCGGAGCGTGGCGCGCAACGTCGAGGTCGTCGGCGCCGCGAGCGGCGCTGTCGGGCGGGCGGACCGAGGAGCGGCAGCGACGGCCGAGGGCGCCTCGAAGGGGTGCAGCCGCAGGCGGCTGGCGAGCAGCGCGAGCGCCCGCTGACCGCGCACGCTCGTCCCGTGCGCGTCGATGCGAGGCGAGAAGACGGCGACGCCGAACCGATCCGGGACCACCGCGATGATCGCGCCGGAGACGCCGC
Organism: Chloroflexota bacterium; assembly: GCA_009391845.1. Next base: position 15,127 of record QWJG01000013.1, read on the forward strand.
TCTTCGCGGGCAGGCCGAGATCGAAGGCGAAGTGGCCGGCCGCGTCGTACATCCCGCAGGTCGACATCACCGCCAGCACGTCGGCGGCGACGCGCCTCGGTAGTACGCGGCCGCGCGGGCGGGCCGCCGGCCCGATGGCACCCGGCAGGACCCCACCACCGGCGAGTGTGGCCGCCATCACGGCGAGCCGCGGGGTGGTGACCAGCGTCGAACACGCGTCGAAGTAGCGTTCGAGCGCCAGCTCCGCCGGCACCTCGATCAGATCGAAGGCCCGCAGCAGGTGGGCGATCGCGCGGTTGCGGAAGGCGGTCGCCAGCTCCGAGTCGTAGACGGCGCCATCGAAGGCGGGCACGGCAGCGAGGGCGTCAGCGGCGACGCTCCCGCCGAACGCGCTGAGCAGATCGAGCACGGCGGCGCGATCCGGCAGGTAGCCCGATCCTGCCAGCAGCCCGGCGATCGCGATCGCACCGGTGTTCACCATCGGGTTGTGGGCGCGGTGGCGGCCGGCCTCCAGTCGCACCAGCGAATCGAACTCCTCGCCGGTCGGCTCCACGCCAACGTGACTGCGCACGGTCCGCCGCCCGAGCCGGGCGAGTGCCTCGCCATAGAGGAAGGGCTTGCACGTGGACTGGAGCGTGAAGCGCTGATCGACGTCGCCAGCGGAGATGAGCTGCCCGTCCGTCGTGCAGATCGCGATCGCGAAGCGATCGGCCTCGACGTTCGCGAGTTCGGGGATGTAGGAGGCGAGCGCGCCGCCGTCCTCGTCGCGTGTCAGGTCGGCGATTTCGCACAACAGCGCGGCAAGGTCCTCGGACTCAGCGGCATCCATGCGCGTCGCCTCCTCTGCACACGATGCCACGCAGCAGCGCGTGGCGGCACGGGCGGGCGGCGCGTGGCCGGCGACCTCGGGGGTGACGGGCAGGCGGGGAGGACCGCCGGCCCTCAGGCTGACGGGGGTCTTACCGGCTGACCTCGTCGGGTCGGCATCGGGCCGAGCGGCCCTCGGGACCGGCGATCGACACGCTCCCGTTCGCCCGCCGCCAGTCCGGCCGAGCACGCGATCGTCCAGTTAGAGTTAACGCATGCGCATCCCCTATTACGCCGGCACGCTGCTGTTCGTCGGTGTTCTGTTGTTCGGTGGCGTGCTCTGGCTCGCTGGTCAAATCACCGGCCTCAACCCATTCGGGAGCGAAGAGGTCGAAGCGGTCGGCCCGACGGTTGTTCAGAGCGTTCGCGAATTGTCATCACTGACCACGGTTGAGTTCGTGGAGTACACGACGATTGAGAAGGGCCGCGACGCCGGCTTCTTCAACTTCCTGCGCGGCGACAAGATCTTCCTGCTCGCGGTCGCCCGCATCGGCGCCGGGATCGACCTATCGCAGCTTCGTGACAGCGCCGTGACGGTCGACGACGAACGGCGCTCGGTGCGGATCGAACTCCCGCCGGCCGAGATCCTCTACGTCGCGCTGGACAACGAGGCGACGCAGGTCTTCGACCGTGACACCGGGCTCTTCAAGAAGGGCGACGACGACCTCGAAGGCGAGGCGCGGCTGGCCGCTGAGGGTGTGCTGCGCGAGCAGGCCTATGCCGCCGGCATCCTGGCGACCGCCACCGAGAACGCGAAGAAGACGCTGACCGCCTTCCTCGAGGGGCTCGGCTTCACCGACATCACCATCGTCGGCGCGCTCGACGAACCGGCGCGGCCCGCGCCCAGTTCGGCAACGCCGGCGCTGCGGTAACGAGCGCCCTCGAGATCCGAGGTGACCTCGTCGTCCTCGAGGAACGTGCGCAGCGCGGGGGGCGAGTCCCGCGGCACGGAGTTGGCCGCTGCGTCTAATCCCCGAGCCGGGAGAGCGTCACCTCGAAGGACTCAACGTCCTGGTGCATGATCAGCAGGTCGAACGTGGCGTCGTCCTGATCGATGACCTGGTCAGGGAGCACCGCGAGGGGCGAGAAGCCGAGTTCGCGGAAGATGCGGATCGCGCTGAGCTGATCGAACGTCATCTGGGCGGTGATCCGCTGTACCCCGACCGTCGTCGCCGCGCGAAACGCCCGCGCAATCAGCTCTCGTCCGAGGCCGCTCCCGCGCACTGCCTGGCCCACGACCACCCGCAGTTCGGCGATGTGACGCGTCCAGGGCGAAGCGGAGTGGACCACGGAACTGAATCCGAGGATGCCGTTCGGCCCCACGGCGAGAATCACCCGGCTGAGGCCGATCAGCGTCTCGTCGATCCAGCCGTTCAACCCCTCGATGCCGGTGATGTCGGTCGGCAGGAACATCAGATCGTGCCGCGGGACGGAGCGCACGAACGCCAGCAGGGCGTCGGCGTCGCCGATCTGCATGTCTCGGAACTCGATCGCAAGCCCATCGATCTTGATCGTGCGCGCGGCCGCGCCGTCCCCGTCAGTCATGCTCATCTCCGAACTGCTCGACTGGATGCCCGGACACTTTGAGTGAGCGTACTCGACGCGGCAACCATCGCTTCGCAGCGACAGCAGGGCGCCAGACTCGCCGTCTCGCCTCAGTCGCGATCGACCTCGTTGGCCGGTGCGCTCCGCCGATCCTCGGATGCTCCGGAGCGAGCTGCGGCTCGCCCGAGGGCCGCCGGGGCCACGTCGCGGCCAACGAGTACGGGTGACCTCGGAGGTGACGGACGGGCGATCGGGATCGCCGGACGCGCGGCTGTCGCGGTAACGAGCGCGGGGCCGGGATCAACGAACCCGCCGAGGAGGCGGGTTCCTTGCGGTGCAGGTGGTGCCGAGGGCCAGGATCGAACTGGCGACACCGCGATTTTCAGTCGCGTGCTCTACCGACTGAGCTACCTCGGCTTAGGCCGCATAGCGTAGCGGACAGTGGGGTTCCGGCAAACGCTTGGCAGTTTCTGGACTCCTGGTTCCGGATTCTGGCTACGGGGCATTCACCGTCACATCAGCAGTAGTCGCCGACGCGGCGCCGCCGCTGTTCGACGCGACCAGCGTTACCGTTACCGGCCCGGGGGTCGATAGCGTTGGGCTGTACGACTCTGAACTACCCCCAGGGGCTCCACCGTTGTTCGTCCACGCATACGTCGTGATCGCCCCACCGGTATTGCCTGTCACCGAGCACAACGTCGCTCCGCCAGCTGTCACTGGGCTCGTACAACTAATCGTTACGTTCGCCGGCGCTCCAGCGGTGACACTGACCGAGGTGGTGGCGTTGTCGCTAGCGGTGCTGTTCGTCGCCACGAGCGAAACGGCCCTAGGACCAGCCGCGGCGAATGAAGTCGAGTACGTCGGACTGCTCCCCGATACCGAACTCCCGCCGGCCCATGCCCAGGTCGTAATCGGTCCACCGACGTTCGTCGCGGAGCAAAGGGTGGTAGCGCCGACTGTGACGGGGTTTGGCGTGCAACTCACGGTGATATTTGGTGCTAGAACGACCACTGGCGGCAACGGCGAGACGACGATCGAGGCCTGTGCGTTCGCGCAGCCGTCGGCGTTGCAGACCTCCAGCGTGATCGTGCGCGTCCCGGCGATCGCGTAGGTGATGAAGAACGTCGAGGTGGTGCGGGCGGTGGTGCCGCTGCGCCAGGCGTAGCTGGTGACCTGCCCGTCGATCGTCGGGCGGCAGTTGACGGCCGTTCCGATCTGGACGGCGAGCGGTGTGCAGCCGATCGAGTTGATCACGGGGGCGTTGCTGACCGCGGGCTAGGTGACCGTGAGGGTGGTGGTTTCGGTGTCACAGCAGCCGGCGTTGCAGACGTGCAACCCGATCGTGCGCGCGCCGGAAGAGGTGTAGGCGCCGCTGAGCGTGCGATTGGAGGCGATCAAGATGCCGTTGACGCTCCAGTCGTAGCTGGCGACGGGGCCGCCGGCGAAGGCGCCGCTGCAGCTCACGGTGTCGCCCACTTCAGCCGGTGACGGGGTGCAACTCACGGCGGTGATCCGCGGCGCGGCGGGCGGCGGCGGGCCGGCGGCGACGGTCGA
>QWJG01000014.1 GCA_009391845.1 Chloroflexota bacterium
CGCATCGCCGTCCCCGACGGCCACGCGCAGAAGGGCACCGTCCAGGCGCTCGCCGAGGCTGGTATCGCCTTCGACGGCTACACCGAGGATCGCGCCGACCGTTGGCCCCGCTCCTCGATTCCCGGCGTCGAGGTCAAGATGATGCGACCCCAGGACATGCCGCGCGCCGTCGCCCTCGGCGGCTTCGACATGGCGATGACCGGCCAGGACTGGCTCGGCGTCTTTGAATCGCTGTTCCCGGCCGCCCCGGTGACCGAACTCTGCGACCTCGGCCGCTCCAACTACCGTCTCGGCGCCGTGGTCTCCGAGGATCTCCCGGTCGAAACGATGGCCGAAGCCGTCGCCTACTGGCGTCGCGACGATCCCGCTCGCACCATCCGCCTCGCCTCGGAGTACGCGTCGCTCGCGGACCAGTACGCGCGCGACCAGCACCTCGGCCGCTACCGCGTCATCCCGCTCTCCGGCGCCTCTGAGGGCTTCGTCCCCGAAGATGCCGAGATCCTGATCGAGGGCACCGAGACCGGCACGACCTTGAAGGCAAACCGCCTGCGTATGATTGATGTGATCATGGAGTCGACCAACTGCGCGATCGGTCACACCACGCGCCCACCCGGTCGGCGTGGCGAGCTGCGCGACGAGTTCGTCCAGCGTCTCAGTGACGCGAACAGTCGCGCGGGTTAGGGCTCTGCAGGGATGCCGTCGCTCGGTTCCCACATGGTGCGCGCTCGGCTCATCGCCGCTGCGCTCGACCTCGAGGAGATCGACGCCGATCGCGGCGCGTTCATCCTCGGCTCCACCGCGCCCGATATCCGGGTCGTCTCGCGCGGCAATCGCGCCGATACCCACTTCTTCGACCTCGATGACCTCTCGAAGCAGGACTCCGTCGAGCGCATGTTCCTGGCGCACCCGCACTTCCGCACGCCCGCCGGCCTCGACGTGGCGACGACCGCCTTCATCGCCGGCTACATCACCCACCTGGTACTCGACGAAGCCTGGATCGAGGAGATCTACCGGCCGTCGTTCGGCATCTACTCCGACATCGACGCCGATCCGCGCAGCAACGTCCTCGATCGCGTGCTCCAGTACGAACTCGATCGGCGCGACCGCATCGACGATCAGTGCCGCCACGATCTGCAGGGGGCGCTCGCCGCGACCGCCCCGCCTCGCGGTATCCCGTTCATCACCGACGACCACCTCGACGAGTGGTTCACCGTCGTGAGCGACGTCGCCCAGCAGGAACCCGACTACTCGCGCTTCCGCCGCATGATGTCGCGCCACCTCGCCGGCGCCGGCTTCTCCGAAGACGCCATCGAGGAGTGCTGTAGCGATCCGGAGCTGATCGTCGGCGAAGCAATCGGCGTGGTCTCCCCCGAGCGCATCGAGCGCTTCTGGGAACACGCCGCGGATCTCATGCACGACCGGGTCACGCGGTATCTGCGGTGACCAGCACCACGGCAAGGACCACCATGCCCTCATTCACCATCGTCGAGGGCGCCGATGCCGCGCGAGCAGGCGTCCTTCGGCGTGCCCCAATCGGCGACACCGAACTCTCCGAGGCCGTCCGCGCCGGCATCGCTGATCTCTGGGGCGAGCCGCTCAGCGCCGCCGCCCACGTCGCGCGCATCCTCGAGGCCGTCGCCACCGAGGGCGATGCCGCGGTCGCTCGCCTCTCCCGGCGCTTCGACGGCTCCGCCTACGATCGCATTGAGGTATCACCGGATGAGATCGCCGAGGCCTTTGGCCTCGTCCCCCAGGAGCAGATCGACGCCATCGAGTTCGCCGCGAACCGTGTCCGCCACTACCACCGCGAGCAGCTTCTTCACGCCCCGCAGAGCTTCAACGCCCGCGGCGCCGGGATGCTCGTGCGCCCGCTGCAGCGTGTCGGCATCTACATGACCGGCTCCGATGCCGCGTTGCCGTCCTCGGTGCTCCACACCGCGATCCCCGGCGTCGTCGCTGGCGTCGACGAGGTGATCGGCGTTACCGCCGCGCAGGCGGATGGCACCGTCAACCCGCTCAAGCTCGTCGCCGCTCGCTTCGCCGGCATCCACCGCATCTTCCGTGCCTCGGGTGCGCAGGCGATCGCCGCGCTCGCCTTCGGCACGGAGACCATCCCCCGCGTCGACAAGATCTACGGACCCGGCAACATCTTCGTCACGCTCGCGAAGCAGCAGCTCTTCGGCCGCGTCGGCATCGACGCCATCTACGGCCCGACCGAGACGCTGGTCATCGCCGACGAATCCGCCAGCATCGACCTCGTCGCGGCGGATCTGCTCGCGCAGGCCGAGCACGATCGCATGGCCACCCCCGTGCTGATCACCACCAGCCGCGCCGTCGCAGAGGCGACGGCAGTGGAGATCGAGGCCCAGCTCGCAACCCTCGAGCGTGGCGAAATCGCCCGCGCCGCCGTTGAGCGCGGCGGCGCCGTCGTCGCCGCCGATCTCGAGGAAGCCGTCACCCTCGCGAACGAGTTCGCGCCGGAACACCTCTGCCTGCTCGTCGCCGATCCGGCCGCGCTGGTCCCGCGCATCCGCAACGCTGGCGGCATCTTCCTCGGCGAGTCATCACCCGAGGTGCTCGGCGACTACACCGCCGGACCCAGCCACGTCATGCCCACCGGCGGCTCGGCGCGCTTCGCCTCGCCGCTCTCTGTCCTCGACTTCCTCAAGATCACCTCGATCGTCAGCTTCGACGAACACGAGTTGGACCGTCAGGGCCCGTACGCCGCCACGCTCGCACGCGCCGAGGGCCTCACCGGCCACGCCCGCAGCATCGAACGCCGAATCGAGGGACGCTAATGGCCCGCTTCGACCCCATCGCCTCGTTGCGGCCGCACATCCGCAACCTGCCACCCTACGAGGCCCTCGAAGACCTCGAGGAACTCGCGGCCGAGTACGGCTTCGATCCGGCCGACGTCCTCAAGCTGGACGGCAACGAGAACCCGTTCGGTCCCTCGCCGAAGGCGCTCGCCGCGTTGCAGACCAACTACGGCGCCGATCGCTACGCCGATGCCGCCCAGTTCCGGCTCCGCTCCGCGCTCTCCAGCTACGTCGGCGTGCCGCCTGAGAACATCGTCGCCGGCGCCGGCTCGGACGAGTTGATCGATCTGATCTTCCGCCTCTGGGTTCAGGAGGGCGACACCGTCGTCACCTCCGGCCCCACCTTCGGCATGTACGCCTTCGACTCTGGCCTCAACGGCTCCACCCTTGTCGATGTGCCCCGCAACGCCGACTGGGCCGTCGATCCCACCGCGCTGATCGGCGCGGCCCTCGAGGCCAAAGCCGTCTTCCTCGCCTCGCCGAACAACCCCACCGGCAACCTCCTGCAGCCCGATCTGCTGGACGCGCTCCTCGAGACCGGCGCACTCGTCGTCCTCGACGAGGCCTACATCGAGTTCGCCGGCGTCGAGTCCGCCGCCGTCCGCTCGATCACGAACCCCGCCCTGCTCGTGCTCCGCACCTTCAGCAAGTGGGGCGGCATCGCCGGCATGCGTGTCGGCTACGCCACCGGCACCGCCGAGGCCATCGACGTGATGCTCCGCGCCAAGCAGCCCTACAACATCTCCGCCGCCAGCCAGGCCGCCGCGCTCGCCACCCTCGAGGACGTCCCGATCCTCGACGAGCGCGCGCGCATCCTCGTCGCCCAGCGCGATCGCCTCGCCGACGCGATGCGCCAGGCGGAGTGGCTCGAGCCCTTCCCCTCCGACACCAACTTCCTGCTCGTCCGCGTCCACGACGGCCGCAGCGGGCGCGAGGTCTCCGAGGCCCTGCGCCGCCACGGCATCTTCGTCCGCACCTACGGCACGCCTCGCCTCGCGGACTGCTTCCGCATCTCCATGGGCACGCCGGAACAGACCGACCGCATCATCGCGGCGATCAGCGAAATGGGAGCCACCAGTGCGTGAAGGATCCTCGAACCGCCGCGCCACCATCGATCGCGAGACCGCGGAGACCTCCATCCACGTCACCCTGAACGTGGACGGCGTCGGCCGCGCCCGCATCTCCACCGGCATCGGCTTCTTCGATCACATGCTCGACGCCTTCGCCCGCCACGGCCGTTTCGACCTCACCGTCGAAACGAACGGGGACCTCCAGGTCGACGCGCACCACACCATGGAAGACACCGCGCTCGCCGTCGGCCAGGCATTCGATCAGGCGCTTCAGAGCCGTGCCGGCATCGTCCGCATGGGCGACGCGCTCGTCCCGCTCGATGAGGCGCTCGTTCAGGCGATCGTCGATATCTCCGGCCGCCCCTACGCTGCCACCAGCTTCGACTTCGTCGGCGAACGCATCGGCGACGCGCCCACGGAAATGGTGCCGCACGTCCTCTCCTCGTTCGCCACCGGCGCGCGTCTCACGCTCCACGTCCGCCAGCTCGCCGGCGCCAACGATCACCACATCGCCGAGGCCGCGATGAAGGCGCTCGGCCGCGCCCTCGACGCCGCCACCCGCATCGATGGCCGCATCGTCGGGGAAGTCCCCTCGACGAAAGGCACGCTCACGACCTAGCGCCCTCCGAGGAGGATCGCATGCGCCTGCTCCTGACCGGCTTCGAACCGTTCGGCGGTGAGACCGTGAACCCATCGGGTGAAGTCGTGCGCGAGCTCGCCGCCGATCCACCGCCCGGCATCGAGCTGACGACGATCGTCATCCCGGTCCGTTTCCGCGCCGTCGCCGACGCGATCCTGCCCGCCCTCGCCAGCGACGCCCACGACGTCTGGCTCGGCCTCGGCGAGGCCGGCAAGCGCTCCGAACTCTCCGTCGAGCGCGTCGGCATCAACGTCTTCGTCGATGCCGCGCTCCCCGTCTCGAAGCGCCGTGAGCGGCCAATCCGCGAGGCGGGGCCGGACGCCTACTTCGCGCGCCTCCCGCTCCAGCCGCTCGCCGCGATCATGCGCGAGGCGGGCGCCCCCTCCGTCGTCTCGAACACCGCCGGCACCTACTGCTGCAACGAGTCGCTCTACACCGTCCAGGACTACCTCGCGACCACTGCCCGCGACATCCCCAGCGGCTTCATCCACCTCCCCTACCTGCCGTCGCAGGTCGCGAACAAACCCGCCGGCACGCCCTCGATGGCGCTCGAAACCCAGCTCCGCGGCATCCGCGCCGCGATCGAGCTGCTCCGCGCCCAACTCGCCACCACCACCCCCGCGCTGGCCAACGCATGACCGAGGCCAACGACACCGCCTCCCTCCTCCGCTTCGCCCTCGATCTCGCCGACGAGGCCGACCAGATCTCCATGCGCTACTACCGAGGTGAACTCGGCACGGAACAGAAAGCGGACGGCTCGCTCGTCACCAAGGCAGACAAAGCAGTCGAAGCACACCTCCGCACCCGCATCACCGAGACCTATCCCGACCACGACATCCTCGGCGAGGAACAGGGCTTCACCCCCGGCGCCACCGCCGCCGCAGGCACCAGCACCGCCCGCTGGATCCTCGATCCGATCGACGGCACCCACGGCTTCGCCCGCGACCTCCCGGTCTGGGCGACCCTAATCGCCCTCGAACGCGACGGCACCATCGAGGTCGGCGTCGCCTCCGCGCCCGCGCTCGGCACGCGCTGGTGGGCAGCACGCGACCTCGGCGCCTATCGCGGCGACCTCCACGCGCGCGGACGGGCAGGGGAGCGCATCGCCGTATCGGACATAACGACCATCGAGGAGGCCCATCTTCTCTACGGCTCCTACGGCCTCACCCTCGACGCCTGGCCGGGCGCCGACGCCCTCCTCCGCCGCGGCTGGCGCACCCGTGGCCTCGGCGACTTCTGGGCGCACTGCCTCGTCGCCGAAGGCTCCGCGGAGCTGATGCTCGAGGCGATCTGTTCGCCGTGGGACATGGCCGCCCTGATCGTCATCGTCGAGGAAGCCGGCGGCCGCATGACCGACCTCGCGGGCAACGCCGCCTTCGACGCCGGGCAATCCATCACCTCGAACGGCCACCTGCACGACGCGGTGCTCGCCGCGCTGCAGGAGTCTCGCTAGCGGCTTACAGTGCTGGCGGGGGACTGATGGCCCACGTCGACGAGCAGATCACGAAGCTGGCGGCCGAGGACGGATACCGCGTCATCTCGCGGGACGAGCGCGTGGTGGTGCTGGAGCGGAAGAACTCCTGGCTCGCCGTCGCCATCACGGCAATCCTTGCCGGCGTGGGCGGCGGTGGCATGGCGATCCAGCGCTCTGACTGGGTCTACCTCGACGTTGACGAACGCGGGGAGGCGGTTGTGCAGCTATCGCCTCCACCTCGACAGGCCGAGCAGACGTAGCTACGTCGAGTCACGGCCAGGACGAGGCGCACGACCGGCGCGAGAGCGAACGATCACCAGCCCGGCCACCGCGGCCGTCGCCGCCGCACAGCTGAAGATCACCGCGAGGCTCGCCGACTGAGCCACGATCGCCAGCGTCCCCCCGGCAAGGATCTCCCCGAACGACTCCATCTGCGCGAGGAACGACTGCACTGTCGCCCGCACATCGCTCGTCGCCCGCCGGTTCACCCAGATCTCGCTGACCGAGCGCGCGACCGGCCACCCCACGCCCTGCGCGAGGATCACCCCCGCCATCGCCGTCACGTCCTCGGGCGCGTGCGCAACCACGAGCAGCCCGGCCGCCCCGACCGCGCACGCGACGACGTACGTCCGCCGCGCCACCCCCGTGTCGTCGATTCGCGCCTCCACGAAACGCAGCGCCACCGCGCCCGCCGCCAGCGTGACAAGGCCCAGCGCCGTCAGCCACACGATCGGTGCCGGGTCCTGCGGCAGCCCGAGGGCGATCAGCTGCTTCGGCACCAGGAAGCTCACCTCGGAGGCCGCGTTCACCAGTAACCACGCCGCAAAGACGGTCAGGATCTCGTGGTCGTGCCGCGCGACCCGGACCCCGCGACGAAAGATCGAGAACGACTCGCGCAGCCGGTTCCCCTTCGCCCTCGTGAAGTTGCGCTCCGGGAACACCACCGCGACAACCAGCCCAAGCACCACCGTCGCGGACCCGGCCACGACGATCGCCGCCGCCAGGCTCACGACCCACGCCAGCGCGCCAAACGTAACCAGCCCGACCGCGCCGCCAAGCTGCGCCCAGCGCGCACGCGCGATCAGCACGCGCGAGATGCGCGCTGGCTGGTTCAGCTCGTCGGTCACCCAGGCAATGTCCGCGCCACTGGCGAACGTCCACCCCAGCCCCCACAGCACCTGCGTCAGCAGGATCAGCGGGAACGCCGTGACGAACCCGGTCATCGCCATCCCCGCGCCCATCACCAGTTGCGCGATCACCAGCGACCACTTGCGGCTGATCGTGTCCGCCATCACCCCGGTCGGCACCTCGGCGACCACGGTCGTCAGCGCAAGCACCGCCCCGTAGACCAGTAACTGCGCCGCCGACAGCTCCGCCTCGACCACGAGGTACAGGCTCGTCACCAACCACCAGCCGCGATGGAAGACGGCGTGAATCGACGACCACCAGATGAAGGTGCGCGCGACGTCGCGAGGCGATCCGGGAGATGGGTGTGAGGTCACGGCGAACAGCTCTCAGCGTTCGGGCACGGCGCCTGTTGCGGTCGTGGAGCTGGGATCGCCGGCTAAGCCGGCTGCGAGTGTAGCCGTCGGGTCAATCGCCGGCGGCTACCGCAACCTCCGCGAGGTCGAAGCGGAAGTCCTCGATCACCTGGTTCGCCAGCAGTTGCCGGCACATCTCCGTGATCGACGCCTCCGCGGACTCGGCGCTCGGCGCCTCCAGCGTGACCTCGATCCGCTTGCCCACCCGTACCCGCTGCGCCCCCGCGAACCCGAGGTTCTTCAACCCATCGAGGACCGCCAACCCCTGCGGGTCGTTCACCAGCGGCTTCAGCATCACTTCGATCTCGGCGAGGTAGCTGGCCATCGGTTGTCCTTCTCGTCGGTCTCAATCGAGACCCGTTGTTCCAGTCGGGGGCGCTAGCCCGGCAGTTCGCTCCCGGTGATCAGGCGGTACGCCTCCAGGTAGCGCGCGCTCGTCGCCTCAACCACCTCGTCCGGCAGCACCGGGCCCGGCGCCGTCTTGCCCCAGTCGAGACCTTCGAGGTAGTCGCGCAACGGCTGCTTGTCGAAGGACGGCTGGTCCGCGCCTGGCAGGTACTTCGACGACGGCCAGAACCGCGAGGAGTCGGGGGTCATCACCTCGTCGATCAGCGTCACTTCACCGTTCAGCATCCCGAACTCGAACTTCGTGTCGGCGACCAGGATCCCCCGCTGTGCCGCGTGATGCGAGCCGTACCGATAGAGCGCCAGCGCGCGCAGCCGCACCGCGTTCGCCACCTCGACGCCCAGCACCGCCTCGGCCTCCTCGAACGTCATCGGCGCATCGTGGTCGGGTGGCTCCGCCTTCGTCGAGGGTGTGAAGATCGGCTCCATCAGTTGGCTGCACTTCAGCAACCCCTTCGGCAGCGTGATCCCGCAGATCGATCCGCTTCGTTGGTACTCCGCCCAACCAGACCCCGCGACATAACCGCGCACCACCGCTTCGACCTTCAGCACCTCGGCGCGGCGCATCACCATCGAGCGCCCGTAGTACTCCGCCGGGCAGTCCACCCCCAGCTCCGAGGCGTTCGAGGCATCGAGGACCGCGATGAAGGCGTTGGGCACGACCTCGGTGGTGCGCTGGAACCAGAACTCCGAGAGGCGGGTCAGTACCTCGCCCTTCCTCGGGATGCCGTTCGGCAGCACCACGTCGAACGCCGAGACGCGGTCGGTGGCGACGAGAAGCAACCGGTCGTCGCCCAGTGCGTAGAGGTCGCGCACCTTGGCGCGGTGCAGCAGCTCGAGGTCGAGCGACGTCTCCATCATCACTGGCGTGGCGACAGTCATGCGTTCACTCCACTGGCGGCGGCGCCGAGGCCGAGTCGATCGAACGAGTCGTCGACGTGAGCCAGATACGCCTCGATGTTGAACAGGGCGTCGAAGTCGGCCGGCGAGAGTCTCGAGGTCACCTCGGCGTCCGCCTCGAGCAGCTCGCGGTAGGGGAGGTCGTCGTGCCAGGCGCGCATCGCGTGCCCCTGCACGATCTTGTACGCCGCCTCGCGGGTCATGCCCGCCGCCAGCAGCGCGTTCAGCACCTTCGCCGAGAAGATGAGGCCGCGCGTCATGTCGAGGTTCTGGCGCATCCGCTCGGGGTACACCACCAACCCGCGCATCACCCCGGTCAAGATCTTCAGGCTGTAGGCCAGCAGGCCGGTCGAGTCGGGGAACGCGATCCGCTCTGCGCCCGAGTGCGAGATGTCGCGCTCGTGCCAGAGCGGCACGTTTTCAAGGCCGACCGTCGCGTAGCCGCGCAGCGTGCGCGCGAGACCGCAGACCCGCTCGCACAACTCCGGGTTCCGCTTGTGCGGCATCGAGGACGATCCGGTCTGCGCGCCCTCGGTGAACGGCTCCTCCGCCTCGCGGATCTCCGTGCGCTGGAGCGCGCGGATCTCGGTCGCGAACTTTTCGAGCGAAGCGCCGACACCGGCGAGCACCGAGAGATAGAACGCGTGTCGGTCCCGCTGAATGATCTGCGTCGTGATCGGCGCGACCGCGAGGCCCAGCCGGTTGCAGGCGTTCGCCTCGACCGACGGCGGCACCGAGGCGTGCGTGCCGACCGGACCGGACATCTGGCCGACGGCGACCTGCTCGCGCGCCAGCGCGAGGCGCTCCTCGTGGCGGCGCAGCTCATCGACCCAGACGGCGAGCTTGAGGCCGAAGGTGGTCGGCTCGGCGTGAACGCCGTGGGTACGGCCGATGCAGATGGTGCGACGGTGCTCGACCGCCCGCTTCGCGATGACGGCTTTCAGCTCCCCGACCTGGGCGGTCAGGAAGTCCAGCGCGTCCACGAGCTGCAGGCAGGTCGCGGTGTCCCAGACGTCGTTGCTGGTGAGGCCGTAGTGCACCCAGCGCGACTCGTCGCCCAGCGAATCGGCGACTGATCGCAGGAACGCCGTCACGTCGTGGTGCGTCTCCTCGATGTAGCGCATCACGTCCGGCACGTGCACCCGCGCCTTCGAGGTGATCGCCGCCACGTCCGCGGCCGGGATCACACCCTCGTCGCCCCACGCCTCCACGACCGCCAGTTCGACCTTCAGCCAGGTCTGGAACTTGTGCTCGTCGGACCAGATCGCCGTCAGCTCCGGCACGCTGTAACGGTCAATCATTCGCGAACTCCTCGCGTACCGGCGAGAACACCTCGATCAGCGTCGCCGCATCCACGGCGCGCACGTAGTGCGGCATCCCACCCGGGATCAGATAAGACGCACCCGGTCCCAGCATCCAGTTCTCGTCGCCGATCTCAAGCTGAATCTCACCGTCGGCGACGGTACCCGCCTGCTCGTGCGGATGCGTGTGCCCCGGAACCTCGGCGCCCGGACTGAGCGTGATCTGAACCAGCGTCACGTGATCGCCGGAGACCAGCGTTCGCCGGACCACCCCCGGAAACATCTCGATCGGTTTCGTCTCGCTGTATTCGCGTGTTCGGGGGTCGGCCATGGGGAGGCTCCTTCGAGCTAGCCGGCGTGTCGGTTCGTCGTTCGGTCAGTTGCAGCGCGGTTGTTCGTCTCGTTGCTCATCGGCCAGCTCATCGCACGCCGACCTGCAAGGGCTGATCGGCGGTCAGTCCGATGTCCGTCCGATAGTGCGCGCCCTCGAAGGAGATGCGCGCCACGTTCTCGTAGGCGCGCACGCGCGCCTCCTCGATCGTCGTGCCGCGCGCGACCACGCAGAGCACGCGCCCGCCCGCCGTCACGAGCTGGCCGCCCTCCTCGCGCGCTCCCGCCACGAACACCTGCACGTCCGCGTCGACGCGATCGAGGCCGCTGATCGGCTTTCCCGTTTCGTAGCTTCCGGGATACCCGCCCGACGCCATCATCACGCCCACCGTCGCGACGTCGTCCCACTCCACCTCGACGTCCGCCAATCGGCGTTCCGCCACGGCGAGGCAGATCTCCAGCAGGTCGCTACGCAGCTTCGTGAGCAAGATCTCGGTCTCGGGATCCCCGAACCGCGCGTTGAACTCCACAACCTTCGGGCCAGCCGGAGTCACCATCAACCCGGGGTAGAGCACCCCCGCGAACGGTCGGCCCGCCGCGGCGAGCGCTGCGATCGCGCGCTCGGTCACGTCAAGGCGGATCCGCTCGGCAATCTCCTCGTCGAGCCAGCCGGGCGGCGAATAGACGCCCATCCCGCCCGTATTCGGACCAACGTTCCCGTCGAACACCGGCTTGTGGTCGCAGGAGAACGGCATGTGCCGCACCGTCGTCCCGTCGCTGAACGCGTGCGCCGAGGTCTCGCGCCCGTACATCCGTTCCTCGACGACGATCCGCGTACCCGCGTCGCCGAACAGGCGCTCGACCATCACCTGATCGATCGCCGCCTCCGCCTCCGCGATGTCGTCACAGACAGTCACGCCCTTACCGGCGGTGAGGCCGTCGGGCTTGATCACGACCTGGTAGCCGCACTCCCGGACATAGCGTTTCGCCGTCTCGGGGTCGTCGAACGATTGGGAGATCGCGGTGGCGATGCCAGCCTCGGCCATGAGCTGATTGGCGAATGCCTTCGAACCCTCGATCTGCGCCGCGGCGGCGCTCGGGGCAAAGACCTTGAAACCCGCCTCCGCGAGGCGATCCGCGAGACCGGCGGAGATCGGGTCGTCCGGACCGACGATCACGAGGTCCGCGCTGACACGCTCCGCAAGTCCGAGCACGGCGTCAAAGTCCATCACCGTGACGTCGGACACCAGCTCGCCAAGCTGCTGCATCCCGGCGTTCCCGGGCGCGATCCAGAGCTTCGAGAGCCGCGGAGATTGTGCGAGCTTCCAGGCGATCGCGTGCTCGCGTCCGCCGCTGCCGAGTAAGAGGACGTTCATCGCCCTACCCCCACTCGCCTACTCCCACTCAATCGTGCCCGGTGGCTTCGAGGTGATGTCGTACACCACCCGGTTCACCTCCGGCACCTCGTTTGTGATCCGCGTCGAAATGTTCGCCAACAGGTCGTACGGCAACCGCGCCCAGTCCGCCGTCATCGCGTCCTCGGCCGTCACCACGCGCAGCGCGATCAGGTGCCCGTACGTCCGGAAGTCCCCCTGCACGCCAACCGTCGAGGTATCCGTCAGCACCGCGAACGCCTGCCACAGTTCGTAGTAGAGGTTCGCCTTCTTGATCTCGTCCATGACGATCCAGTCGGCGCGCCGCAGCACGTCCAACTTCTCCGCCGTCACCTCGCCGATCACCCGGATCGCCAGCCCCGGCCCCGGGAACGGCTGCCGGTAGACCATCTCGTCGGAGAGCCCCAGCTCCTTGCCGACGCGCCGCACCTCGTCCTTGAACAGGTTCCGCAGCGGCTCAATCAGCGTGAACTGCATGTCCTTCGGCAACCCGCCCACGTTGTGGTGGGTCTTGATCTTCACCGCCGCGTCGCTGCCCGTCGAGGCCGACTCGATCACGTCCGGATACGTCGTCCCCTGCGCGATGAAGTCGACCTTGCCGAGCTTCTCCGCCTCCGCCTCGAACACCCGGATGAACGTCTCGCCGATCCGAATCCGCTTCGTCTCCGGCGCCGTCACCCCGGCCAGTTCGCGCATGAACCGGTCCTGCGCCTCGACGTGCAGCAGGTTGATTTTCATCTGCTCGCGGAACGTCGAAACCACGCGCTCCGGCTCACCCATCCGCAGCAGCGCGTTGTCCACGAAGATGCACGTGAGCTGGTCGCCGACCGCGCGATGCACGAGGGCTGCCGCCACCGCCGAGTCGACCCCGCCCGAGAGCGCGCAGATCACCTTGCCGTCGCCAACGGCCTTCCGGATCGCCTCGACCGACTCGTCCACGAACGACGAGGCCGTCCAGTCCCCCGCGCAGTGCGCCACCTCGAACAGGAAGTTGCGGATCACCTGCTCGCCCTGGCGCGTATGCACCACCTCCGGGTGAAACAGGATCCCGTACCGTCCGGCGTCGTCCGCCATCGCCGCGATCGGCGCGTTTTGTGACTGCGCGATCGCCCGGAACCCCGGCGGAAGCTGCTCGATCCGATCGCCGTGCGACATCCACACCGGCAACGAGGTGGGCAGCGTCTTGAACAGTTCGTTCGAGGCCTCGGCAACCTCGATGATCGCGTGCCCGTACTCCCGGCTGCCCGCCGCCTGCACGCTGCCGCCCAGCGTGTGAACCAGCAGCTGCATCCCGTAGCAAATCCCGAGGATCGGCAGTCCCGAGGCGATCACCCAGTCCGGGAGCTGTGGTGCGCCGTCGGCATAGACCGAGGCCGGCCCGCCCGACAGCACGAACGCCTTCACCCGCAGGTGGCTCAGTTGTTCCGGTGGCGTGTTCCACGGAACCAGCTCGGAGTAGACGCTCGCCTCGCGGATCCGCCGCGTGATCAGCATCGAAAACTGCGAGCCGTAATCGAGCACGACAACCGTCTCCGGCGCGTTCGGCGCCGGCGTCAGGACCTGCCCCGGTTCGCGCCGCTCCGCGATTTCGAGGTAGGTCGCAACCTCGCTGTCGCCGGAAGCGCGAATCCGATCCGCCGAGGCGGAGCTGTCTGTGGTTGGTTCGATCATGGGCACGGATTCCAGGGGAGTGGACCGCTAAGAAAGCAGCCTATCCAGCCGCTATAGTCCGGTCAACGAACACCGTCCGCCCCGCCTCCCGACCCCACCCGCCGAGGAGCGACCGCTGCCCATTCTCACCCCCGCCGAATCCGAAGACGTCATCAGCCGCATCCTCGCGGGTGGCATCGCCGGCATCCCCACGGACACCGTCTACGGACTCGCCGCGCTCGCCACCGACCGCCAGGCCGTCGCCAGCCTCGTCGAGGCCAAAGGCCGCGCCGCCGATCAGCCGATCGCCCTCCTCTTCGACTCGATCGCCGATGTCAGCCGCCACCTCGCCGATCCGCGCGTCCTCGATGAGATCGCTCGCTTCTGGCCCGGTGGCCTCACCGCCGTCGTCCGCGCCGCGCCCGGTTCCACGATCGTCGCCCCCGTCGTCACCGAGGCCGGCACGATCGGCATCCGTAAGCCGGACGACACCTTGGCGCGCGCCATCATCCGCGCCTGCGGCGGCGTCCTCGCCGTCACCAGTGCCAACCGCCACGGCCAACCCCCCGCCACCACCGCCGACGAGGTCATCGCCGCCTTCGGCGATCTGCTGCCCGTCCTCGACGGCGGCGACCGCCCCGAGGGCATCCCCTCCACCGTCGTCGACCTGACCGTCGATCCCCCGCGCCTGCTCCGCGCCGGTGCCGTCGATGTCTCAGTGCTCTTCCCGCCGCCCCAGCGCGACCCGTCGCGCGACCCCGACGGAGATCCACCGAGGCCCAACGACCCCGATCAACCCGCGCCGGACGCGCCTGAAACAGCCCTCTAGGTGACTGGTGTCAATCGAGGGCGGGCACCCTCTCGCCGCGGGGTAACCGGCGGTCCGAGCCGAGGTGGTAGTGGGCCGTCGGAGAGGCGGTGCACGTCACCCGCCGGCAGAGGTGCGGTCTCGGTGCAGTGCCGCTGGAGTC
>QWJG01000015.1 GCA_009391845.1 Chloroflexota bacterium
CCCCAAAGGAACCGACCTATCGGTGCAGACCGCCAAGGACCTCGCCAGGATTGCGCGCAGTCTCAACAACCGCCCGCGCAAGACGCTCGGCGCCATGACACCATCAGAGAAGCTCACCGAGCTGCTTGCGCTGACCGCTTGAATCCGCCATGTCATACGCGTCCCCTCTGGTGGGCGTTTGAGACGGCTCCGCGGATACGCGGGCCGTCACGCCCGGCTATTACACATCGAGATTACGGTCGCAATGACCTTTGTTCGATGTCATGTCGAATCGTTCGGCTATTCAATTTATTTAGTGGTCCGGTTTCATCACAGTCGGCATAATTTCCCCGTTCATCGCCGCAACCGGTTCGGCGGCGTACCGCACCCACGCCTGGGAGATGGCATACGAGCGTAACAGCCGGGTGGTCAGCGCTTCGTGTGGCGTCACCCGACTCACGAAGAAGTGCGTACGACGCGGTGGCTCCACCAGCGGCCGCACGATCAGCCCAGCGGTCTGCACCGCATGATCCCGAGGCACGATCGACACCCCGACGCGACGCTGCACGAACGCGCGGATCGCAATCACGCTGTTGGAGATGAACTCCGGCCGAGGCTCAACGCCACCGCGCGCGAACCACCCCTCCACCTGGCTCTGGCTGAAGGTGAACGTGGCGTCCCGGTACGCAACGATCGGCTCATCCTCGAAGTCGCGAGGGCCAACGATCTCCAGCTCGGCGAAGCGGTGCCCGGGCCAGCTCAGCGCGACGTATTCCTCGTCGTAGAACTTCTCTTTCGACAGGCCGCTGACCGGCGTGGGATCTGAATGAATCCCAATGTCCGAGCGGCCGTAGCTGATCTCCCGGTCGATATCGCGGGAGGGCCGCGCCGTGACGCGGAAGTCCACGACCAGGCCCGGATGCTCCCCTCGAAACCCAACGCAGATATCGGGAATCGGGAACTCGCAGAGGCTCTGTCCAACCAGCAGGGAGAGTGCGCCACCCTCGGCCGGTGCGCCCCCTTCGGCGATCGCGTCATCCAGCAGGCGGAGCTGCCGGATGATCTTGTGAGCGTGCTGGTAGACAACCTGCCCCTCCGGGGTGAGCGTGACGCGCCGGCCATTGCGCTGGAGCAGCGAGGCCCCGACCGTCGACTCCAGTCGTTGCACCCGTTGATAGACGGCGGGCTGGCTCACGGCGAGCACGCGCGCGGCACGTGAATAGCCACCTTCGTCGGCAACCGCCACCAGCGTTTGCAGGAGATCGATGTTCATAGGGTCCTCGGCGCGTGCCGCTCCGGGCCGCGGGTCTGTGACCCGCGCGCCTTCGATTGTCGCGCCGGAGAATAAGCGATCCGAATAGCGGAGTCATTGCAGCGTTGTCGACCGCAGCGGACGATTGGGTGGGCGCGAGCCTGTCTAGGCGGCGTCGCGACGGGAGCGCCGTCGCTCGAACTCAGCGGTCTGCGCGGACTGCGAGAGGAGATCGAGGACCTCCGGAGAGAGGTTGTAGGCCGGATCGTTGGTCACGATGGCCAGCGCCTGCTCGGCGGTGAGGCCGGGCCCCTCCGGCGCGGGGATCTGCTCCCAGGCCAACCGCACGGCGGCCGCCAGGAGATCGTCGAGCTGGAGATCGGCCGCCGTCATCTGTTCGTCCCACTGGGTGCGGAGGCCATCCAGGAGCATCAGCGCCGTCTCCTGGTCGCGGTACTCCTCCGGCATCGCGATGTGGTGAGCCGCCTCGGCCGCGACCAGCATGCGCAGCGGATCCGCGGTGTCGATCGGCAAACCTCGTCCGAGGCCGACCGCGACGACGTAGCGCTGCGCAAGCGCGACCGCCAGGCGTTCCGAGCCGGAAGCGCCATCGACGGCGGTACGAATCAGCAGCTCCATCACGCGGTTGCCTCGGCGGCGGAGCGTGCGTGGTGCGTTGGCGCTGACCCGGTCGCCACTGGCGGCGCGGGTACGGTCGCCGCCGCCGAACTTCGCGGCGTACATCGCGCGGTCGGCGGCCTCCAACAGCTCTGATGCACCGGTCCCGTCGTCGGGGGCGAGGGCGAGGCCAATCGAAATGCGGACCGGCACTGGCGCGTTGCCAAACTCGTGGTGAATATCGCGCAGCGAGTCATGCATCCGCTGCGCGACGATCAGCGCCCCTTCTTCGGTCACGTCTTCCATCACGACGACGAACTCGTCGCCGCCGGTACGAGCAACGAGGTCCTCACCGCGTACCGCCCGGCGCAACTCCTCCGCGACGCGCTGAATCGCACGGTCGCCCGCTTCGTGGCCCAGCGTGTCGTTGTACAGCTTCAGCCCGTCCATATCGACGACCAGTACGGCCGAGTGTTGGCCCTCGTCCAGTTCGGTCCGCAGCGTTTTCAGGCGCTCCTGGAGGAAGCGATAGTTCGGCAGGCCGGTCAGCATGTCGTGGCGCGCGGCGTGCTCGGCACGCTCGTAGAGGCGCAGGCGATCGATGGTCACGGCCAGCAGGCCGGCAACTTCCTCGAGCGCGCGGAGATCGAACTGTTCGTAGTCGGCGAAGCCGTAATTGACGAGCGCGAAGATCGCGGTGGGCTGACGCCCGTGAACGATCGGGACGGCGGCGACCTCGGCGGCATCGTCGCCAACGAGCGACCAGTCCAGTCGGGCCAGCGACTCATCGGAACGTGGCAGCGCAACCGCACCACCGTGGCTGAGCGCCCGCGCGAGCACCGAACCGGCGAGCGGGGCGGAGATCAGTTCGGCGTGCGGAGCGGGCGGGTAGATCGCGACCTGTTCCGCGATCTCGCCGGCCTCGTCGATCGTCAGCATGACTGCGCGCTCGAACGGGATCAGCCAGCGAATCTCCTCCGCGAACGCGTCGAACGCACCGCGCAGATCGACCGCGGAGGCGACGATGCTCGCGAGGTTACGCTGGGCCTCGATGCGGGAGGCGCGCTCGGTGGCCTGCCGGTACAACTCGGCGCTATCGAGGGCCAAAGAGAGCTGTTCGACGGCACGCTCCGCAAGACGCGCGGAAAGCAATTGCGCCTCGTCCGCAACGAGGATCACCGCGCCAAGCAGTTGTCCCTTCGGTCGCATCGGCAGCGTGAGTCCGGCCTGCGCGTCCGCTGCGATGAAGCTGGGCACACCGCCGACGGCGCGGGTCCAGGTCGTCGCGGAGCGCGCATTGAACCAGCCGTGGGCGGCGTCTGCGCCATCGACGGCGATCGTGTTGCGGCTGCGGCCGCCGGACGAGAACTCGATCACCTCGGAGAGCGTGTCGTCGCGCACCCGGATGATGTACGCCTGTTGGTACGGGAACAGTCGGTACAGCGCGGAGGCGAAGTCCGAGTAGAGCCGATCAGTGTCGGCGCCGCTCTGGATGACACGGCCAATCTCGGCCAGTGCGGCTAGTTCATCGAAGCGTCGCTGCTGGAGCTGAACGAGCTGCTCGCCCTCCAGTCGACGTCCGACCACGTTGGCCACGCGGACCAGCACCTCGATGTCCAGGGGCGCCCAGCCGGCGTCGGCCGGGGCGGCCAGCACCAGGACGGCGGCACGGCTGCGATTCGTCCGATCGCTTGCCTCGGGAAGGGTGTCGCCGGTGTCGGAGGGGGCGTCCGCGTCCGACCCGACCGGCGCCGGTACGGCGCTGAGCGAGGCGGCGAGGATCGGCGCGACGACGATGTCGCCGAAGCGAGCCCGCAACACCGGATCGCCCGTCTGATCCGCGGGCGCGAGGTGTGGGGTGGCGGACGACGACTTGCCGCCCTGAGGAATGAGCGCGGTCAACGCCGTCAGCTCCGCGTCGGTCAGCGTCGGGCGGCCATCCTGCTGCCAGCGGGCAAGCTCCGGGCCGGTCGCGCCGCCTTCCACGCTGACCACGCTGGCGAATACCGGCCCGAGGCTGGCGCCAATCTTCGCGAGGAGTTCATCGAGCTGCTGGTGGAGCGGAGCGTCGGTGCCAAGGAGCGCTGACACCTCGGTGACGAGCAGCTCGCGGTCGGCCAGTGCCAGCGCGTCGCGGTAGAGCCGCGCGCTCTCCAGCGCCGCTCCCATTTCGCGGACGATCAAGGTCAGCAGGTGAAGCTCCTGCTCTCCCCAGTCGCGGCAGGACGCACCAACCAGGGTGAGCGATCCACGGACCGTGCCCTGGGTGACCATCGGCACGATCACGTAGGCCGGCGTATCGATGGCGGCGTCCTCGCCATCCTCGGAACGCGTCACGCCCTCGTGCGCGTCGATCGCGGCATCGATTACGGCGGCCGGCAGGCCTGGCAGATCGTCCACGTCGGGGACGGGGCCGACCAGGATGTCGGTGCCGCCCTGATCGGCTGGCAACAGTTCGCGGATCTGCACCGAATCGACGCCCAGCAGCCGCGCAACCAGGCGCGCGGCGCGGCGAATCGCGGTGAGATCCTCGAACGGTTCGTTCAGGGCGAAGGAGATTGCGTTGACGATCGACAGCGCGCGGTTGCGCCGCGCCAGCTCCTCGGTCTTGCGCTCCACCTCGGCGGCGAGTCGGCCGCTGATCCGCTGCGCCTCGGCCTCGGAGGCGCTCAGGCGCGACTGGGCCTGGCGCAGCTCACCGACGGAGCGTTCCAGGTCGGCGCGCGATTGTGCAGCCCGTCGCGCGCGTACGAACACGAACCCCGCACAGATCGGGAACAGCGCGAGCGCGATCACGAATGAGCCGGCGAGCGAAATCGCTCCCGACAGGCCGCTCGGATCAAGCGGCGTGACAACACCGGACGCAAGGAGCAGGGAGCCCACGAGGTAGCTCGATATCGCGGACGCCAGCATCACCACGACCGCTTGTCGCTGGAGTTGCGCGGCGCTAGCGCTCAAGAGGACGGCAAGTCCCACCGGAATGATCCATGTCGGTCCGGCGACCAGCGGGGCGCCGATACCGACCAGGCTCAGGAAGAAGACGCGGAAGGCCGTGACCCGCAGGTCGAAATCCCGGACCGTCTTCGCCGCTCGTCCGACCCGGATCTCGGATTCCGAAAGTGCCGCGCCACCGACCAGCACCACCGGCCAGATCAGGAAGTCCGGCAGCGCACCGATCAGGCCGCCCAGGACCACGAATGCCGTGAGTGCGAGCAAGCCCCGACGCGCGAGCCAGGGCGCGCGGAAAGAATCGACCCGCGCTTGCAGATCGGGATCGCGTTCCACGCTATCGTGGAGTAGCAGCGCAGCTAGAAATCGGTCACGCCACATGCCTGACGGAATCCCCCCCTATGTCCTGGTGGTCCGGATCGTGTCGATCCTGGGGATGTCGTTTGCCCTCGCGATCGGGTTGTTGCTGCTCATCGGCGGCTGGATCCTGCCCGCGCTGATCGCGTTCGCATGCTTCGCCCCATCATTTGGCTTACTCGTAATGATCGAACGATTTGCTGCTGTCGATAGCGACGCGGCAGAAAGTTAGGCGGCGTCAGCCGCGCGGCCGGTCGCGGGCGTCCAGCTCAGCAGTACCCGCTCAAACGCCGCAATCACGACCGGATCGAAGCTCAAACCGCTGCCTTCTGCGATCTCGTCCTGCGCGGCCGTCGCGGAAAGCGCCGGACGGTAGGCGCGTTGTGATGTCATCGCGTCCCAGGCCACCGCGACCGAGACGATTCGGGCCCCAACGGGGATCCGTTCCCCCACCAGGCGGCGAGGGTAGCCGTTGCCATCCCAGCGCTCGCGTGCGGCATAGAGCAGTTCAGAAGCGCCCCGTAATTCAGGGACTTCCCTGAGAATCCGCCAACTGTGCTCCGGGTGCCGGCGGAGTTCCTGCCAGTCCAGGTCGTTGAGCGGTTGCTGTTTGGACAGCACCGTCGCGGGCACGCCGAGCTTGCCGAGGTCCGACAGCGCGGCCGCGCGGTAGATGTCCTCCATCTCCGGACTGCCGTCGATGATCCCGCACGCACGTGCGAGTTCGCTGGCCATCGCGATCACCCGCCGTGGCCGACGCTCCGCGGATCGGTCGTGGAACTCGAGGGCAAGCTGCAAGGCGCGAATCACGCCCTCCACCGTGTCTTCGAGCGGGCGTGTCGAGCTGGCGCGGCGCATCCGCGAGATCCGCGTCGGGCGCTCACGTTCGGTGCGATAGTCGGCGATCGCCTCGCGGACCATCGGTACCAGCTCGGCGGTGATGTCAATCGGGTGGCGGACACAGCGGAACGCAACCCGGCTCAACTCCGGCAACGCCGGTTCAGGGGTATCGGCGGTGGCAGGAAGGGTGAGAATCACCCGCGCGGCAGGACGGCTACGCCCGGCCGCACGCAGGATCGCCAGGGCGCCCGCATCCGCGCCCGGGAGGTCCGCGACGACAGCCATATAGTCGTGCCGCCGGAGCATGAAGCAGGCCGGGCCTACACCATCCGCGACATCGACTTCATAGCCGGCATCGTGAAGCCGGGTCACGAGGTCAGAGCAATCTGCCTCGGCGTCGTGCGTGACGAGTAGGCGACCTGTCACAAATGGCCCTCCGCCTGTAATTCTCGGTCGAGAGGGGGTCGATCAGCAGAGAGAGTGGCCCCTCAGTCCGCACCAAATTCAGGTGCACGACTGAGGCAGTCGCGGGGATCTCCCGATCAGGACGAAACGATCTCGATCGAATCGATGTGATCGCCGGGATCGGAGTCCACCGCGGGATCACGCGGAGCAAGCGCATCCGCGACCTCGATGCCCTCGATCACGCGACCGAGGACGCTGTAGCGACCGTTCAACTGCGGCGAATCACGGAGCGCGATGAAGAACTGCGAGCCGTTGGTATTCGGCCCGCCATTCGCCATCCCGACCGTCCCGCGAACGATCGCCGTTTCTGAAATTTCGTCAGGAAACCGGTACCCCGGCCCGCCACGGCCGCTCCCGCCCGGATCCCCCGCCTGCGCGATGAAGCCCGCGACCACGCGGTGGAACGTCGTGTCCTCGTAGAAACCCTCACGCACGAGGAACACGAAGTTGTTGACCGCGATCGGTGCGATCGAGGGCAGCAATTCGATCGCGATGTCGCCATGTTCGGTGTGGACGATCGCGCGCAGCGGCTGATCGAGTTCGATCTGCATCGCTGGCGGCGCCTCGTATTGCGTTCGCAGCTCAGGCCCCACCCTCGATGATCTCGATGCCGATGATGGTGTCGCCTTCGGCCTCCGGCGCCTCGTCCGGATCGCGCGGTGTCAGGCCCTCGAGGATGTCGAGCCCCTCTGTCACCTCGCCGAAGACGGTGAAGCCACCATCGAGGTGCGGCGTCAGCCCCAGCGTGACGAAGAACTGGGAGCCGTTCACCCGCCCCGCCGAGTCCTTAGCCATCGAGAGCGCGCCCGGGAGGAACTTCAGTGAGTTCAGCTCCTCCGTCAGGGCATAGCCCGGTGAGCCGGCGCCACCACCCGAGGGATCGCCGCCCTGAGCGACGAAGCCCGGGATCACCCGGTGGAAGGTCAGCCCGTCGTAGAAGTGGTTCTGCGCCAGGAACACGAAGTTGTTGACGTACTCGGGCGCCTCGTCCGCGAAGAGCTTGATCCGCACGTCGCCGCCATCGAGGTGGATCACCGCCTCGTAGCTGGCGGTGGTGTCGATCGTCATCTCTGGCGGAGCGGCGTAGAAACGCACGATCGTTCCGTCCGGATCCGCGCCGGCAGTGCTCTCGGCAGTCGCCGTCGCGGTCGCCTGATCGTTCGCCGCCGGATCTGTGGATCCGACCTGCGTCGCGAAGAAGAAACTCCCGAGGCTCAGCACCATCACGATGATCCCGCCGAGGAAGAAGCCGCGCGTGTGGCGCTGCATGAATCCCATCGGCCCGGTGAACTCGACGTGCCCCGCCGGTTCCGGAGCGCCGCTGTGCACCCGTGCGCGCTGTCGCTCGCCGCGGCGCTGTCGCCGTCGCTGATCGCGTTCCTGTTGTCTGCGGTTGCTACTCAAGAACTCGCCGATTCCCCAGTCGCCATCCGGTTGATCGCCTCGGCCAGTGCGGCGGGCTGTCTGCTCGATACATGGTACCGATGGTCGTCCGCGGCACGGATCACCACACTGCCACGCTGGAAGGCCTGCGAATAGGCGCGGTGCCCGCCGCTGGAGATCCGCACGCCCCAGCCCCCGTAGCGCAGCCACGGATAGCGATCCGGCGCGGCATCGAGGATCGCGCCCGCCACGAGCTCACGCCCGAGCGGCCCGAACCCGAACTGCAGCCGCTCCGCCGTCACATGGACGCGCAACGTCGCGAACGTCCGCACCACGTAGAACATCGCGAGGCCCGCCAGCAGCAGCACCGCGGCGAGCGGAATCCGGCCCAGCGCCGGCATCTCCCCGGCAAGCAGCACGACCACCGAGGCGATCACCATCACCACCCCCGCGACCGCGGCGACGCCAAGCAGCCAGCGTGGCGCGGGGATCGATTCGTCGTATGGCGTTGGAAGCGTCATCAGCGGCGTCCTCCGGAGAGTGGAATCGTCGCTGGTACCCTCGGCAGGATTCGAACCTGCGACACCTGGCTCCGGAGGCCAGTGCTCTATCCCCTGAGCTACGAGGGCGCGACTCGGAGTGTACGGACCGCCTGATCTGGGGCGCAATTCTCAGCGTGTTTGACCTCGATCGTCGCCGCCATCAGCGGCCACGCCGTGCTACCCGCCCGCCGGAAGGTTCGCGAAGAACGACGCGACTTCCCGCGCGTACAGATCCGGCTGCTCGAGTGCCGCAAAATGCCCGCCGCGCGCTGGCTCCGTCATCCGCACTAGCTGGTAGCGCCGCTCCACCACCTCGCGCGGCGCCGCCCACGGCTCCGCCGGGAATCGCGCGTACGCGGTGGGCACCGTGACCCGACCGGCCAGCGAGGCCGCCACCCCGGGCCGCCGCGTCTCGTAGTAGATCCGCGCGGCGGACAGCACCGATCCGGTCAGCCAGTACAGCATCACGTTGGTCAGCAGCCGATCACGATCGAACGTCTCCCAGAGCCCGTCCTCGTGATCGGACCAGACCCAGAACTTCTCCAGGATCCAGGCCAGCAGCCCAACCGGTGAGTCCTGCTGCGCGTAGGCCAGCGTCTGCGGTCGCGTCCCCTGGATCAGGCTGTAGCCCGTCTCCGTCGCCTGGAACGCCTGCTGGCGCTCGCGATACGCGCGCTCCTCCTCGCTCATCTCGCCATCCGCCGGTGGTGGCCCGCCCCCCACGAAGTTGAGGTGCAGCCCCAGCACCGCCTCGGGTTGTTGCAGGGCCAGCGCCGTGCCCGTGATCGCGCCCCAGTCGCCGCCCTGCACGCCGTAGCGCTCGTAGCCCAGTTCGCCCATCAACGCGTGCAACCGCGCCGCGATCGCCCCCGGGTGCATCCCCGGCGCGCTGGGCGCCTGCGAGAAGCCGAACCCGGGCAGCGACGGCACCACCAGGTCAAAGCCCGGACCGCCATCAACCCCCGCCGCGAGCAGTTCCGCGGCATCCAGGAACTCCACAATCGAACCGGGCCAGCCGTGGATCAACAGCAACGGGATCCGCTGCTCATCACCCGGCCCCGTGTACAGCAGCGAGTGCAGCTCCTCGCCCTCGATTGGGCCTCGGAGGTGGGTCAGCGCGTTCAGCTTCGCCTGCTGCGCGAACCAGTCGTAGTCGCTGCGCCAGTAGCGGACGAGGTCGCGCAACACATCGTCGCGGGTCCCCGCCGCCCAGCCTTCCTCGACAGTGACTTCGGGCCAACGGGTCGCATCTATGCGCCGGTGCAGATCCGCGATCGCGCGCTCGGAGAACTCGATGCGAAACGGTAGAAGTGCCATGCGCGGCAGTATGCCGCAGCCCGCCCGCAGCGCGCGCTCCTCGACGGTGTGGGTGGCGCCCGCAGCGGGATTTGGAACATCAACGCAACACGCATCGGTTATGGTCAGCTAGATTCTGTTCGGTGATGTGCGCCCGGCTGCGTTTTTCATGCGCACCGCCTGCTCTGCCCGTCGGGGATCGTTGTCGGCCAACTGCCGGACGCCTTGGAGGATCGCGAATTGCAGAGTGATCACTCCACGGCCCTTGATAGCGGCCCCGACGCCGTCGCTCCCATCGCCGGGTTCGATATGTCCCGACTCTCCGCGTTCTGCGCGGCCACGCCAGCGCCCACCGCTCATCGGGGATACCGGGTCATCAAGCGCCTGTTGGACCTCGTCGCCGCTGTCATGCTCCTTGTCGTTCTCAGCCCGCTGATGGCCGTGATCGCTGTGGCGATCCTGCTTGACTCTCCCGGCGGGGTGTTCTTCAGTCAGCAACGCGCTGGGCTGCGTGGCCGCCCGTTTCGCCTAGTGAAGTTCCGCACGATGCGGCGTGGCGCTGAAGATGAGCGGCTCGACGTGGAGTCGCTGAATATGACGATGGGCCCCACTCCCTTACTTCTACAAGATGAGGCTCGCCGCCGCGAACGATGACACCGAAGGGCGCAATGATGGCTCGGCGTGATTACGGTGGCGGAACCGTTGAAGAGCGCGCGTCGGGTCGCTGGCGAGTCACAGTCGAACTGCGCCCGGATCCCACTACGGGGAAGCGACGTCGCCGTCGGTATACCGTCCAAGGGAGCAAGCGCGACGCGCTCCAGGCCCTGCGCGCTTCGTTGAACGAGCGAGATCACGGAGGTGTCGACCCGAACCGGACAACGACGGCGGAGTGGCTGCAACGTTGGCACGAACGGCGGGTTGCTGACCAGGCCGTCTCGCCACGCGTAGCTGAGAACTACAGTGCGATCTTGACCAAACGGGTCGTTCCGGCGATTGGTTCGGTGAGGCTCCAAGATCTTCGGACCGAACACATCCTCACGCTGAAGCAGCAACTCTCCGAGGACCTAGCACCGGCGACCGTCAAGAAGGCCCTCGGGCTCGTCAAGCAAGGACTATCGGCGGCGGTAGCTGCTCAGTTACTCGTTCGAAACCCGGCGATGGCGGTACCCAGTCCGTCCTTGACGACCGGTGTTCGGGAGCGACGCGCGCTGGATGAGACTGAGGTCGCTCAGCTACTCGATGCAGCACGCAGTACACCGTACGACGTGCCGATTCGGTTCTCACTTGCGACGGGGATCCGGCAGGCAGAGTTGCTCGGCGCCACGTGGCAGGCGATAGACCTCGAACGGCGCAGGTTCGAGATCCATCAGACGCTGGCACAGCTGCGGGGCCGGTTCACGATGCGACCGCCGAAGACGCGAAACTCCCTGCGAACGGTTGAACTCAGCGACAGCACGGTCGGATTGCTGCGCCGCCACCGCTCGACGCAGCTCGAAGATCGACTGCGACTGGGGACCATCTGGGAGGATCAGGACCTCGTCTTCCCCGGCCGTGTGGGCAGCCCTCAGTTTCGACAGGCCTTCTATCGGGGGTTCAAGGAAGTTGTCGAGCACTCAGAAATCGACGCTCCGTCAACGGTGAACTGGCACATCCTCCGTCACACTGCGGCGAGCCTGTGGTTGAAGGCCGGCGTCGACGTATTCACCGTTTCGAGACGGCTCGGGCACGCATCCGCAAGCTTCACGATGGATCAGTACGGGCACTTGCTGGCGGGCCAACAACAAGCGGCGGCTGAGGCGCTAGATCACCTCCTGGGATGAGTGACCCTCGCTCTCCGATTGGGGCTAACTCGCCGCCTCCGAGGCGCTGACGCGCGGGCAACGGTCGAGGGCTTCGGCGCGGCAGACCAACTCGGGGTCGTCCCTGACGCGCCGACATCAACGTCGCTCCAACCGGTGAATGGCTTCGACATGGCCCCAATTGCTCATGTCGGTGATCAGCGCCGTCGTGATCTATCCAGTGTTTGCTGGTGCCCCCAGGGGGAATTGAACCCCCGTTTCCACCTTGAAAGGGTGGCGTCCTCGGCCACTAGACGATGGGGGCCGAAGCGGAACGTTCGCGCACCTGGGCGCGAGCGGGTCCGAGGATACCAGCGGCGGAAGTTGGGAGAAATCGGTCGCGC
>QWJG01000016.1 GCA_009391845.1 Chloroflexota bacterium
TCGCCACCGTCGCCCCCTCGGCACCCCTCGGCGCCGTCACCCTCTGCGCCCCGCGCGCCCATCGAGGCCAAACGAGCCCCGCCTGCCGGCCCTCGCCACCGCCGTCCGGGGTCTAACCCGCTAGATATCGCGGGCGTACCCACCGGACTGCCCCGGCATCTCTTCCACCTCAACGGCCAGCCGCCGGATATTCGAATGCGCGCCCTCGCGCAGCCCATCGATCACCTGCTCCGCGATCCACTCCGCCAGTAGCTCCGCCGTCGAGTTCTCGATCGGCAGCGCAATCACATCGTCCTCCGGGATCCGGTACTCGCGATCCTCGAAGCGGATCGTCCACGCCCCGTCCGCCAGCTCCATCTCCAGCAACGTCGAATCCGCCTGCAGCAGGAAGTGATGATCGAGGTAGTCGCACGCCTCCCGCGTCAGCCGCTTCAGCGCCGCAAAGTCGATCACCCAGTGATCGTCCGTCAGGTCGCCTTCGACGCGCGCGCCCACCACGTAGTTGTGACCGTGCAGCGGCTCCAGCTCATCGCCCAGCGTCGCCATGTGCGAAGCCGCGAAACGCAGCCGCACCCCATCCACCGTGACGTGCCGTGTCTCGTTCATCGCATCCCTCACACCCCGGCCACCCAGCCTGGCCACCCGGCCGCCCCCCGGATCAAACGCCCCCCGGATCAAACGAGGGCAGCCAATCGGCTGCCCTCGCGCGTCAATCCATCCGGAGCGGCGGTCCTAGATCGCCATCGCCCCGAACAGCTCCGCCACCGTCTTCTGCGTCGCGCCGGTGCGCTCTCGCGCCAGCCGCAGCCGCTCGTCCGATGCCACCGAGTTCGGGCGCTCGTAGATCTTGCCGATCGGGATCCGGCCGCCGTGCGCCAGCTTGTACGCCGACATCAGGTCCGACGGATCGTGATCCTCGGGAATCGGGTACGCCAGCGGCTCAATGCCCTCGGCCTCGTTACCCTTCAGCGCCGCGTACGTGTCGTTGTACGTCGTGCACGGCGACTGCACGTGGATCACCGAGAAGCCCGGGTGAGCCATCCCCTCCACGATCAGCTCCTGCAGCGCCTTCACCTGCGTCGACAGCGACGAGGCCAACCAGCCCACGCCCGCCGCCAGGTACGTCTCCAGCGGCGACATCCGGTCGTCCAGCTTCCCGTACGGCGTCGTCGAGGTCACAACCTCAAGCTCCGTCGTCGGCGAGGCCTGACCCTTCGTCAGCCCGTACACACCGTTGTCCATCACGATCACCGTGATGTTCAGGTTGCGCTTGGCCTGCGGACCAATGTGCTCCGCGCCAATGCTCAGGAAGTCGCCGTCGCCGGAGACCACCACCACGTTCAGGTCGGGGCGGCTCGACTTCAGCCCGTAGGAGATCGGCAGCGTCCGCCCGTGGATCCCGTGAATCCCGAACGGCTGCGGCCCCTCCTGCAGGTGCACGAGGTTCCCGGAACAGCCGATACCCGCGACGATCACCGACTTCTCGACCGACTCCGACAGCGCCACCGAGCGCTCGACCAGCGCGCCTTCAATCGCGCGCTTCACACCGAAGTCGCCACAGCCGGGACACCACTTGAAGTCATAATCCGGGTTGCGCTTACTCATACGGCAGCCAACTTTCCGGCCCGCACGCGGAGCTCTTCCGCCAGGCGGTCCCTGAGATCACGAACCTTGAACGGCAGCCCCGTGTACTGCGTCACCGAGTGGGCATTCACGCCCAATCCGCGCAGCACCTGCGAGAGCTGTCCGAGGTAGTTCAACTCCGGCACCAGCACCAGGTCCTTCGCCCGCAGCTCTTCCAGCATCGCCTTCGGCAGCGGGTTCAGGAAAATCGTGTAGTACCAGGCGAGGTCCTCGCCGCCAGCGGTCAGCTCCAGGTAGGCGCCGCGCGCCGAACCCTTCGAGCCACCCCACGGCATGATCGCTATCGAGGCGCCAGTCTGCTCCGCCTCGTAGTGACCGTTCGAGAGCAGTTCCAGCTTCTTGAAACGGCGGTGCGTCTGCATCACGTGCACCTCGGGCAAGTGCGTCGTGTCGCCCTGCTCGTCGTGCTCGGACCCGTTCGCCACATAGGCGCCCGGACCGCCCGGTACCGGGAACGGAGCCGCGCCGTCGCCGATGTACCGCTCGTTGCCCGTCGACCCGTCCGAGACCACGCGCGTCTCCGCGCGCACCAGGCTCAGGTCCGGCTTCACAATGTCCTGCTGGCGCTCGGCAATCGAGGCCTCGGACAGCATGATCACCGGCCCCTGGTACCGCTCGGACCAGTTCACCGCGTCAATCGCGCCCCAAAACGCCTCTTCGATCGTCCCCGGCGCAATCACCGGCACGCTCATGTCGCCGTGACCCGGGTTCATCGCCATTAGCAGGTCGGACTGCTCGGTCTTCGTCGGGAGACCCGTGGCCGGACCGCCGCGTTGGACGTCCACTACCACCAGCGGAATCTCCGCCATCCACGCCAGACCCAGCCCCTCGCCCATCAGGCTGAGGCCAGGACCAGCGGTCGAGGTCATCACCTTCTTGCCGGAGAAGCCCGCGCCCACCAGTGCCGCGATCGACTCGATCTCCGAACTCGACTGACCGACGAACTTGCCCTCGCCGTGGAGTGCTTCCTCCATGTAGGTCAACATCGTCGTCGCCGGCGAAATCGGGTACCCGATGAATGAATCGAGGCCCGCCGCGATCGCCCCGAGGCACGCCGCCTCGAAGCCCTTGATCAGAATCCGCTCGTCCGGCGACGGCGTCGGATCCTCAAGCCCTTCCAGCGACAGGCCGGTCTTCTCGGCCTCCTCGGCGCCCATGTGCAGCGCCGCGATGTTCCCCTCGATGATCGCCGCGTCGCCCGGCCGGCCGCGCGTGAATCGCTGCGTAACGAAGGTCTCCAGGTAGGTCAGCGGGAACCCGGCAAGCTGTGCCACGGCCCCAATCACCACCATGTTCGCGGCGCGTGGGTTACCGGACTCGCGGGCCATCCGGTCCGCCGGCAGCCCGATCGCCCGACCACCGGCCGGAACCTCGAACTCCTCGGAGTTGTAGACAACCACCCCGTTCGCGCTCAGCTCCTCGACGTTGTGGTCGTAGGCGTACTGGTTCAGCGCGACCAGGATGTCCAGATCATCACCCGAGGAAAGAATCTCCTCGGTCGCAATCCGGGCCTGGCCCCAGGCGGGACCACCCTTGATCTGCGATGGGAACGTGGAAAACGTCAGGACATGATACCCGACGGCGGCAGCGGCAGCGGCGAGGATCTCGGACCCGCCGACGACCCCCTGTCCGCCTTCGCCTGCAAAGCGGACGACAAAATTCTTACTCATGGGGGCGGCCTTCGCGTGTGCTGGCAGCCGAGGCAGGCCCCCGAACTCCGCCTCACGCGACGGGTCCGGATTCCCACGTTCGCCTGCCTGAAGCGGCGGCAAAACGTTGGTTCGGCTGAGTCAATGGGCTATTCGTCCATCAACCTAAACCGAATCACCGTAGATTATCCGACCGGATCGTGGCTACGCTCAACGCCCCGCTCGGATGAATGTTGATCATACCATCGGCTCAGCCCCCATTTGGCGCCACCGCGCTTACCCCGATTCGCTCAACCCAACGGTCACAACGCACCTCCCACCAGGAGCATCCATGACCAAAACCTTCATCCTCATCGTCACCGATCCCGGCGCCACCCGCCGGGTCTCCGTCGCCCTCAAAGCCCTCGAGTACGTCACCGATGTCCACGAGGTGATGGGCCCCTACGACCTCGTCGTCGAACTCGAAGCCCCCACCCTCACGGACGTCCCGCCCATCCTCACCAACCAGATCCGCACCATCGAGGGCATCCAGTCCACGACCTCCCTCGTCGCCTTCCCGATCTAGCGCCCGCGCCCCCGGCGCCTCCCAGCGAGCCTTCCGAGGCCAGCGAAACTCCGAGGCAGCGGCCTTCCGAGGTCAGCGCGCCGGAACGGCCGCCGGAGCCGTCGACAGATTCCGCAGCTCTGACGAGGCGAACAGCAACACCGCCGCGAACCCCGCCACCGACAGCCCGCCGAACGCCACCGTCGCCGGCGTCCCAATCAGCGCCGCGATGCCGCCCGCAACCGCGCCGCCCACCCACGCCAGGTTCCACGTCATCGACCAGATCCCCATCACCCGCCCGCGCAACTCGTCTGGCACCTCAAGCTGCAACGTCGTCATCCCCAGGTTCAGGTAAACGCTCGCCGCGAACCCCGCGCCGAACAGCAGTCCCAGCGACAACGCCATCACCTCGCTCACCGCGAACGCCGTCACCAGCAGCCCGAACGCCATCGCCCCGAACAGCATCACCTGCCCCCGGTACCGCGAAGCGCCGAACTTCACGATCGCGATCGTTCCCAGGATCGCGCCCAGCCCCGCCGCCGCCTCCAGCAACCCGAACCCGATCTCGCCCACGTCCAGAATGTCGTTCGCGAAAAACGGCAGCAGCACCTGATACGAACTCCCGAACAGCGACGTGAAGAACGACAGCCCGATCACCGCCACGAACAGCCGGTTCGCCAGCACATAGCGCGCACCCTCCAGCAACGGATTGCCTTCGCTCACCCGCGTCGAGACCGCCCGCGGCGCCGGGCGCAGCGCCACCGTCAGCGCCGTCGCAATCGCGTACCCCGCCGCTGTCACGAAGAACGCCTGCCCCGTCCCCATCACCGCGATAATCACACCGGCCGCCGCTGGCCCGATCACCCGCATCCCGTTCCAGATCGAGCTACTGAACGCCACCGCGCTCGCGATCGCCCGCATGTCGATCAGCTGCGGCAGGATCGCGTTCTGCGCGGGCGCCATCAGCGCGTTCATCGAACCCGTCGCCACCGACCACACGATCACCATCCACAGCTCGATGACGCCGCTCACCACCAGCACTGCCAGCATCAGGTGCAGCAGCGCGCTCACCGCGGAACTCGTGATC
This sequence comes from Chloroflexota bacterium, assembly GCA_009391845.1. The sequence goes on from QWJG01000016.1 coordinate 4,925, forward strand.
AACAGCAGCCGGTTGTCCAGCCGATCCGCCAGGTGGCCGAACGGCACCACCAGCACGATCGTCGGGACCGCCGCGCTCAGCATCACGATCCCCACCCACGCCGGTGACCGGTCCAACTCCACCGCCACCAACCAGAGCGTCCCGATGATCCGGAACTGGATCGCGAACACCCGTACCAACGAGGCCACCCAGTACAGCCGGTAGTCCGGGTAGGCAAACGCACCCCAGCGGGGGAGCGGATCGGCCGCGTTCGGGCGCGCTGACTTGCTCATGACGCCGCAGTCTACTGCGCTTGACGGGCCCTGCGTTCGCTCAACCGCCGCCGCCCCACCGATACTGCGCGGACCAGGAGGACCGCACATGGGCTCACTGTTCGGCCGCTCCGTCGACCTGCTCTGTCTCGATCTCGATGACACCCTGATCGACGGTGAGGCGGCAGCTCCGCGCCGCTTTCACGACGCGGTCGAGGTCGTGCGCCGCCTGCGACCCAACCTCGCGCCAGCCGACCTCGAGGTCATCGTCGACCGCGCACTGGCGACCGATCCGAACCGCGGACGGATGGCGAGCTTCATCGACGACCTCGAACTCACCGCGGAGCACGAAGTTCAGCAGGTCCGCGCCGCCTACTTCGCGACGATGCCCGAGGGCACCACGCTCTTCGAGGGCGCCCACGACATCCTCCGCGCCCTACGCGCCCGCTTCCCGCTGGCGATCGTCACCAACGGCCCCTCGGAACTCCAGCGCCGCAAGATCGAATTCTTCGACCTCGAGCGCTACGTCGACTGGATCGTCGTCTCCGGCGAAGTAGGCATCGAGAAGCCGGCGCCGCAAATCTTCCACCACACACTCGGGTTGGCCGCGGTGAACGCAAGCCGCGCCGCCCACGTCGGCGATTCGCGACACGCCGATGTTGCAGGCGCCAATCGCGCTGGCCTAATGTCCGTCTGGGTCGAGACACGCTTCGCGCACAACCCCGATGGCGACCGCGATCTCATCCCGGACCGCACGATCGCACACATCAGAGACCTCCTCGACGCCTGATCGCCAGGGGCCTCGGACCGGATAGGACGAAACAAGATGGCCGTCACGCTCGAGGCCGGTGACCGCGCACCCTCGTTCACGCTCAAGGACCAGGACGGCGTCACCCACAAGCTCGCCGACTACAAGGGCAAAACCGTCGTCCTCTACTTCTATCCGAACGACGACACCCCCGGCTGCACAAAGGAAGCCTGCTCGTTCCGTGACGAGCACGACGCCATCGCCGAGGAAGGCGCCGTCGTTCTCGGCGTCTCCACCAACGACGCCGCGTCGCACCAGCGCTTCCGCGACAAGTACACGCTCCCGTTCCCGCTGCTCGTCGACACCAACGCCACCGTCGCCACGCGCTACGGCGCCTGGGGCGAGAAGGTCCTCTACGGACGCACCTCGATCGGCATGACCCGCGCCACCTTCGTCATCGGCCCGGACGGCAAGCTCACCAAGGTCTGGAAGCGCGCCAAAGCCGCCGATCACGCCCTCGCCGTCCTCAAGGCGCTGCGCCCCTGATTAGCCTCGAGGTAGGCGTTACGACATAAGAAGAGCGCGCCCGTTGGGCGCCCTCCGCAGTTCCGGTACTTCCGGTACTTCCGAGACCGAATCGGTACCGCCTAGGCCGCCCGATCGACGTACTCAGCCACCGCGCGGCCACCACAGACCGAGCAGCGCAGGCCCTTGCTCGACGGTACCGCCGTCGCCGCGAGCCCAAACTCCGGCTGGATCAGGTGAATATCGTCGCGCCCATGCTCATCCGGGTGCGATTCGAAGTCCCCAAGGAAGCGCGCACAGGCGAAACAGTGCAGCTCTCCTCGTAGCGTCAACGTTAGTGCAGGCATCTGTCGCTCCCTCTCCAATACCCCGGTGGGGTACGGGTATCATACCCCGGGTAGGTATCAGCAACCGTAATCTGCCTCACCGAACCCGCCCGTTCGGGTAGGGGAGATCAGTGTCCGTGATTTGACATAACGATTGGGTTGAACCGCGAGAACGAGCGTCGGATGAGCAGCCACGAGCACCAGAGCGGACGACGCGGCGGAAGCAGTGGCCAACCGAGAGAACCTGCCGAGTCCGCAATGCCGACGGGAGGAATACCGAGGCGCTCCGCATCCTCGGCGAACCTCGCGACTCACTCGACACCTCGCCGCAGTGACATAACTCCCGGGGCGCCTGCAAGCATCTCAATCCGCGGGGCAGGGGAGCGCGAGCGACGCCCGAGGGTGACCCGAGCCCGCCGGACAGCGACACTCGAGGTCTGAGTGACGCTCCGCCCAGCGCGAGCCCCTCAGCGCGCCTTGCCGCTGGACAGCAACTCAATCGACTTCGCCACGCGCCGCGCCCGCGTCTCGTCGGTCTTCGCGCCTGAGACCTGCAGCGTGTGCCACTGTTGCTTGCTGTAGGAGAGCGTCGCCCAGAACGTGCTGGCGGCCTCGTTCGCAGCCAACGCAGCAGCCAGCGCCGGCGGCACCTCGATCTCGCGGGGAGCCGTGTCCAGCTCGATCGCCAGCGTCACGACCTCGCCGGCCGCCAGCCCCGCCGCAGCCCGTCGCTCCGCGCTGACACCCAGCATGTAGCGGTCACCCATCCGCGCGATCGACGTCCGGTACGTGAAGCCGTTCACCGTCACCACGACCTTCGGATGCCTGCCGCCCCCAAGCCCCTCCACCAGCGAATCTGGCACCTCGAAGCCGGTCGTCGTCCCGCCGGTGCTCAACAGTTCGGTCGTTAGTTCCATCGCTGCCCCTCAGCAGGTGTCCAGATCGAGCGTTCAGAACGCCAGGTACTCGCCACTCAGACGACCCATCCTCGGCCAACGCCACCATCGCGTCACCTTCAACCCGGCTCGACGCAATCCCAACCAGCCTCCAACGACCCCGCATCGCCGAAGAGCTCAAGTCAGCGTCGCTCATCGCCACGCACGGCAGAGGGCCGGACTGGACATAACATCCGCACTCGCATCCACCTGCACGACAGGCGCGCGAGAATTGGCCTCGCAACGACCACGCATGCCGCCGGTGGTTCTGGCGCCCGGAAATACATCCGGTGCCTGGAACCGCGGTGTCCGAGCCTTCGAGCCTTCGAGCCTTCGAGCCTTCGAGCCTTCGAGCATCCATGCCTGAGCATCCATACCTGAGCATCCATACCTGGGTTACGTACCTGAGGCTCGGAGTCCAAGGCTCGGGTCCGAAACTTCGTGGCAAGCCTCCGTACTCACGACTCGGCGCTCACTTCGCGCCGCGCCCGCGACGACCCGAACTGTTCGCCGCCTCCGCGCAGCACACGCAAGCACCAACAGAACCCACGTTGCAGCCACTCCAGAGCGCTTCCCCGGTCGATCTCCATGCCACGTTGCGACGTCGCACTATTCTTCTTATGTGTGATGAGACAGGATCGCCCGTTCAACAGGTGACTCCCCTCACGACCACTCCCAGATCCATGCGCTAGACTTTTTTCGAAGCGACGCGACCACCACTCGCACGACGCCGTGCACCTCGACGGCCCCCGGGACAAACGCCGCATGACCTCCGATGACCCCCAGGACGCCTCGCAGCCCCTGACCACCGACCTCGGCGCATCTGCCGTGCCGCCGATGGACCCGCCACCGGATCCCAACCACGCGCAGCCAACCGGCTCCAACGCCGCGCGCAATATCCTCATCGCCGCCGTCGCCGGCCTGATCGGCGTGATGCTCGTCACCGTTGGCTTCCTCGGCCGCGTACTCACCGAGCCCGAAGCCACCACCACAACCATCAGCGCGGCCGCCGACGCCGGCGCTCGCCCCGCCGCCAGCTCCGGCGCCGACTTCCTCATCCTCGACGAAATCCTCCAGATCCTCGAAAGCGACTTCGTCGACGCCGACGTCGTCAACGCGGAATACCTGCACGCCGCCGCCATCAACGGCATCTTCGAAGCCCTCGACGACCCGCACTCCACCTACATCGACCCGGAGACCTACCAGCTCTCCCGTGACGACTTCACCGGCGCGTTCCAGGGCATCGGCGCCACCGTCCAGGAATCGCCCGACAGCGACTACGTCATCATCGTTCGCCCGCTCCCTGACACCCCCGCGGAAGCCGCCGGCATCCGCGCCGGCGACCTCATCCTCGCCGTCGACGGCGAATCGGCCCAGGGCTGGACTCAGGACGAAGCCGTCCTCCGCATCCGCGGCCCCCAGGGCACCCCGATCGAGCTCCTCGTCCGCCACACCGACGGCACCGAGGAACTCATCACCATCATCCGCGACGAAATCGAGGTCCCCTCCGTCTCCACCGCCCCGCTCTTCCGCTCATTCGTCGACGCTGGAGGCAACGCCGTCACCGACATCGGCTACGTCTACATCTCCCAGTTCACCCGCCGCAGCCCCGACGAACTCGAGAAGATCGTGAGCGAACTCGTCGCCAGTGGCGTCACCGGCCTCATCATCGACGTCCGGCTTAACCCCGGCGGCCTCCTCCTCGAAACCACCCAGATCGCCGACATGTTCCTCGACGACGGGGTCATCGTGATCCAGGTCGACCGCGACGGCGACGAACAGGTCGCCAGCGCCCGTGACGGCCAGATCACTGACCTGCCCATCGTCATCCTCCAGGACGAATTCTCCGCCTCGGGTTCCGAACTCTTCGCCGCCGCCCTTCAGGAGAACGGCCGCGCCACCGTCATCGGCGTCAACTCCTTCGGCAAAGGCACCGTCAACCACGTCCGCGAACTCTCAAATGGCGGAGCCGTTTACGTTTCGATCGCCCGCTGGCTCACCCCGGACCGCAACCAGATCGAGGGCCGTGGCGTCATCCCCGACATCGTCGTCGAGTTCACCCTCGAGGACATCGAAGCCGAACGTGACATCCAGCTCCAGCGCGCCATCGAGTTCCTCCGCGGCGAATCCCCACCCACCGTCGCCGCCCCCACCGCAACGGCGACCGCCGCCGCCAACTGATCGCGGCCGCCTCCACCCGGCGCGCTGCCCGCCCCCGCTCGTCCTGGCAACCGCGCCGCCGTGCGCCGACCAGCACCGCGA
>QWJG01000017.1 GCA_009391845.1 Chloroflexota bacterium
CAGGCGGACGCCGCGTCCGCGGCGATCCTCGAACGCCTCGCCGATCGCGCCGAGGCGGGAGACGCCGACGGTCTCGAGCTGCGCGGGCTCGGTGCGGAGTTCGGGCCGGGCGCGCGCGACGGCGTGCGGCGACTGACCGAGGCGGGCGTCGTGACCGTCGAGGAGGTCCTCGATCGTCGCGACCCGCTGCGCGATCTGCTGGTGGTGAAGCGGCCGCCGGTGGAGTTGATCGGGGCACAGCGCGCCGCATCCGCGGCGATCCGTGCCGGCATCGATCGCGCGGACGGCGCGGGCTTCGTGCTGCACGGGGTGACGGGCAGCGGAAAGACCGAGGTGTACCTCGATACCTTGCGCCACACGGTGGAGCGCGGGCGGAGCGGGATCGTGCTGGTGCCGGAGATCGCGCTGACACCGCAGACGGTGCGCCGGTTCGCGGAGCGGTTCCCCGGGCGCGTCGGCGTGCTGCACTCGGGGTTGAGCCTCGGCGAGGCGTTCGATGAGTGGCACGCGATCGCGGCTGGCTCCTACGACGTCGTGATTGGCTCGCGCTCGGCGATCTTCGCGCCGCAACCAGACCTCGGGTTGATCGTCGTCGACGAGGGTCACGAGTGGACCTACAAGCAGTCCGAGCCGGCGCCGCGCTATGACGCGCGCACGGTCGCGATGGAGCTGGGCCGGATCAGCGGCGCGGCGGTGGTGTACGGCTCCGCGACGCCGGACGCCGAGCGCTGGCTGGCGGCGGACCGCGGGGAGTTGAGCCGCCTCGATTTGCCGAACCGGATCCGTCCGGTGTTGCAGCCGGATGGCAGCTCGCAGCTCTGGCCGGTGGACGAACTGCCGGGGATCGAGCTGGTTGACATGCGGGGGGCGCGGGAGCTGTTCTCCTCGGAGTTGGTGAGCGCCCTCGGCGAGACGCTGGACCGCGATGAGCAGGCGATCCTGTTCCTCAACCGCCGTGGCTTCGCCGCGTTCCTGCTGTGCAGCCGCGGCCATTCGCCGATTTGCGGATCGTGCGACGTGGCGCTGGCGTTGCATCGCGGCGATGGCGGGCGGGAACGCCTCGTGTGTCACCAGTGCGGGCGCAACCGACCGGTCCCGGCGCGCTGCGCGGAGTCCGGCTGCGGCCACCCGCTGCGGGCGGTGAGCGCCGGCACGCAGCGCGTGGAGACCGAGGTCCGCCGTCACTTCCCGACGGCACGGATCGTGCGCTGGGACCGCGATACGACGCGCACGGTTGAGCAACACGAGGCGAATCTGAACCAGTTCATGAACCACGAAGCGGACGTCCTCGTTGGCACGCAGATGGTCGCGAAGGGCCTCGATCTGCCGAACGTGACGCTGGTGGGGGTGGTGCTGGCGGACTACTCGCTGCGCGAGGGCGACTTCCGCGCGGGCGAGCGGACGTTCCAATTGCTGGTGCAGGTCGCGGGCCGCGCGGGTCGCGCCGAGCGCGATGGGCGCGTGTTGATCCAGACGTTGCAGCCGGAGCATCCGGCGATCCTCGCGGCGGCGGCACAGGACTCGGACGCGTTCTTCGAGGAAGAGTTGCGCTGGCGGGCGGAGCACGGCTACCCGCCGTTCCGGCGAATGGTGCGGCTGGTCTTCAGCCACCCGAACCTGGCGTTCGTGGCGGAGGAGGCGCATCGACTGACCGCGGAGTTGCGGCGCATCGCGCCGTCGTTGCCGAACGTCGAGGTGGTTGGGCCGACGCCGCCGGCGATTGCGCGCGTGCGCGGGCGGCACCGCTTGCAGGTGCTGATCTACGGCGACGATCCGACCGCGTTGATCGAGGTGTTGCCCGACGAGCTGCCGGTTGGCTGGATCGTGGATGTCGATCCGATGCAGGTGGGCTAGCGCACCGCGGATCTCGCGCCCGGGATCGGGAGCGCGGAGCGGACGCTGCGAGGGGGCTTCGATACACTCGCCGCCCATGAGCAGTAGCCCGTCCTGGCGCGCCAAATGACCGTGCGGCCGATCCGTTACCTGGGGGATCCGGTGCTTCGTCGACCCTCGAAGCGGGTGCGCCGCGTCGACGACTCGATTCGCCGGCTGATCGCGGACATGACGGAGTCGATGATCGAGGCGCAGGGCGTCGGAATCGCGGCGCCGCAGATCGGCGTCGGGCTGCGTGTCGTCGTGATCGGCATGCCGGACGAGGAGCCGTTCCCTCTGATTAATCCCGAGGTGATCAAGCGCGAAGGTGAACGGCGCCTGCAAGAGGGCTGCCTCTCCGTGCCCGGCTACCGAGGCGAGGTGACGCGCTCGCTTCAAGTGACCGTGAAGGCCCTCGACGGGCACGGCCGCGAGATTCGGATTAAGGCCGAGGACGACCTCCTCGCCCAGGCGCTCGAGCACGAGGTCGATCACCTGAACGGGACGCTCTACGTCGACCGGCTCGACTCGAAGGCGGACCTCGTCAAGCTCGAAGTGGCGGATCCCTCGATGGCTGAACTGCGTCGCGAAGCTGACGAGGACTAGATGGAGTTCGTGCTCCTCCCGCTCGCGATCGTGTTGCTCTTCTACTTCATCCTCTTGAAGCCGATGCTGGACCAGCAAAAGAAGCACCGCGGCAACATCGCGAAGCTGGAGATCGGCGACGAGGTGCTGACGACCGGCGGTTTCTTCGCGATCGTGCTGGACATCGAGACGCAGGAGCAGGGGCCACCCGTAATCATCCTGGAGGTTGCGCCGGGCGTGGAACTGGAGGGGACGCCGTCGGCGATCTCCGAGGTGAATCCGCGCGGACGACCGGAGCCGGACGATGACGCTGACGAGGGGTCCGGCGATTCGGACGCTTCCGGCCGCGGCGGTACCGGTGATCAGAACGAACGAGTCGAGGCGAAGCTGCGCGGCGGCACGGACGCACGCGCGCGGATCGAGGCGGCCGAGTGAGCTCGAAACGGATGGGGCCACTCGTCGGGGTGCTGCTGCTCACGGTGGCAGCGCTGTACGTGATCTGGCCGAGCCAGCCCAACGACTTCCTGCCGAGCGGCATCCCGTGGCCGGAGGGCCAGGGCGTCAAGATCGGGAGCTTCGAACGCGAGACGATGCGGCTGGGGCTCGACCTGCAGGGCGGGACGCGGCTGCTGCTGCGCGCCACGCCACCCGAGGGCTTCGACGGCGACATCGATGACGCGCTGGAGGGGACGATCCGCGTGCTGCGCCGCCGCGTCGACTCCACCGGCGTGGCCGAAGCGGAGATCACGAAACAGGGCAGCTCGAACATCGCGATCCAACTCCCCGGGCTGACGCCGGAGGAGGCGCAGTCACTCCTCGGGCGTACCGCGCAGCTCCGCTTCTGTGAGCCGGCGACGTCGCGGCTCTCGGAACTCGGCGCGTGCGACCCGGCCGGGCAATGGCAGCAAGCAACCGGCGTGGCCGGAGGGCGCGAGATCGCGTTGACCGGCCGCTTCCTGCGCCCGAACGCCTTCGTATCCACGGACGCGATCGGGAATCCCGCGGTCTCCTTCGAGATGCAGAACGAAGGACCGGAGTTGTTCGAGCAGGTGACGACGCGGCTGCTCCAGCAACCGATGGCGATCTTCCTGGACGACGAACTGATCTCCGCTCCGAACATCCAGGGGATCATTCGCGACCGCGGCCAGATCACCGGGCTCTCGCTCGACCGAGCGCAGGAGCTGGTGATCCAGCTCAACTCCGGTGCACTGCCGCTGGAGCTGACCGTGCTGCAGGAGCAGACCGTCGACGCGACGCTGGGCGAGGATTCGGTGCAGCGTTCGGTGCTTGCGGGCGAGGTCGGTCTGCTGATCGTCGCGCTGTTCATGGTGCTGTATTACCGGCTGCCGGGCCTGATCGCGGCGGGCGCGCTGGCGGTCTACGCGATCCTCACGCTGGCGGTGTTCAAGCTCGTCCCGGTCACGCTCACCCTCGCCGGAATCGGTGCCTTCGTGCTCTCCGTTGGTATGGCGGTGGACGCGAACATCCTGGTCTTCGAACGGATGAAAGAGGAGCTGCGCGCGGGGCGGTCGTACGCCGCGTCGCTGCAATCCGGGTTCGATCGGGCGTGGCCGTCGATCCGTGACTCGAACGTCGCGACGCTGATCACCTGCGCGATCCTGTTCGTGCTGGGCGGCGGCATCGAGGTGCCGTTCCTGGGCACCTTCGATGCGCCGCTGGTGCAGGGCTTCGCGGTGACGCTGGCGATTGGTGTCCTCGTCTCGATGTTCAGCGCGCTCACCGTGACGCGGATCATGATGCGATCGCTGATCGGGACGCGACTCGTCTCACAGCCAGACTGGCTGGCGGCCGACGTGCGCGATCAACGGACTCCGCTCGAACGCAATACCGGACCGGCAGAGGGTGGCGATTAAATGAAGATCGACCTCGTTGGTTCTCGTGGCTGGCTGTTTCTGGGGAGCGGGATCGCGGTCCTCGTCTCACTGATCCTGCTGGCGATCCCGCCAGCGCTGGTGCCGGGTATCGAGTTCACCTCCGGTACCACGACGCTGCTGCGCTTCGAGCGCAACGTGACGCAGGCGGAGCTGCGGACGGCGTACGCGGACCTCGATCACTCGGAGGCCCGGATCCAGTCTTCGGGCGTCAACGAATACCTGATCCGGACGAACCAGCTCGAGGTCCCCGAGGGCGGCTTCAGCGAGGTTGCGCCGGGCAACACGGGGTTGCCGACACAAGCGGTGGGGCCGCAGCCGCTGGAGGACCTCGGGACGGTCGTGCTCGGCGCCGCTGGGTCGGACGCCGAGGTGGCGTACCTGCGCGAGCCGTTCAACGACAACGTCTGTGAACTCGGCGGCATCGCCGGGCGTGTCGATCCCGGGACGCAGGGGATCGTGCGCGAGATTCACCAGGAATGCGGGGGCGGCGCGGAGCTGGTCTACCGCGTGCAGGTGGACGACCAGCTCGGCTACGTGAAAGCGGGCGACACGCAGCTCTTCGTCCCGAAGGACGAGCCCGAGGCTGCCCCGATCGACGAGGCGACCTTCGGCGAACGCGCGGTGATCGAGGCGGAGCTGACCTCGCGATTCGGGCCGTTCGAGGTGCTCGAGTTCGCGTCCGTGTCGCCGGTGGTCTCCCGCGTCGCGGTACGCAACGCCTCCGTCGCGGTGGTCGTGGCGTCGCTATTCATCATGGCCTACGTGGCGTTCGCATTCGCGAGCGTGCCGAAGCCGTTCCGCTATGCGACCTGCGCGATCGTCGCGCTGGTGCACGACGTGGTAATTGTGCTTGGCGCGTTCTCGCTGTTCGGGAAGCTGTTCGGTACAGAGATCAACCTGATGTTCGTGACGGCGCTGCTGACGGTCGTCGGGTTCTCGGTGCATGACTCGATCGTGGTATTCGACCGGATCCGGGAGAACGTCCGGATGTCGCCGCACGCGCCGCTACGTGACAACGTGAATGCGGCGTTGGTGCAGACGATGTCGCGTTCGCTGAACACCTCGATCACGCTGCTGCTGACGGTGACGGCGATGCTGTTGCTGGGCGGCGACACGATCCGGGCATTCCTGCTCACGATCCTCGTGGGTGTGATCGCCGGCGTGTACTCGAGCATCGGGATCGCCGCGCAGCTCCTCGTGGCGTGGGAGGAAGGCGACTTCGGTCGCTGGATGCGGCGCGTCCGTGGCGGGTCCAAGGTGGAGACGGCAGAGCAGGCGTAGCGGGCGGCCCTCGTCCCGGATCGTTCGAGGAGAGATTCGTCGACACCACTACGTTGGTGGCTTTCGCGGCCGGGCTGGTGCTGCTCGTAGGGGGAGCCGAGTTGCTCGTGCGGGGAGCGTCACAGCTCGCCGCCTCCGTCGGCATTCCCCCGCTGGTGGTGGGCCTCACCGTGGTCGCGTTCGGGACGAGTGCTCCCGAGTTGGCTGTGAGCGTGTCCGCGAGTGCCGGCGGGAACCCTGGCGTGGCGATGGGCAACGTCGTGGGCAGCAACATCTTCAACGTGCTCGTGATCCTCGGGCTGTCGGCCCTGGCTGCGCCACTTGTGGTCTCGATGCAACTGATCCGCATCGAGGTGCCGCTGATGATCGGCATCTCGCTGGCGCTGCTGCTGCTCGCGGCGGACAGCTCGATCGGGCGCGGCGACGGACTCGCCCTGTTGCTTGTCGGCTTGATCTACACGGGCTGGACGATTCGCCAGGGCCGCCGCGCCTCATCGTCCGAGGCAACCGCCGAATCCGAGGTCGGTCGACCGCGCGGCCGCCGCAGTTCGTTGTTCGCCGCCGCCGGCGGTGTCGTCGCCGGCCTCGTGCTGTTGGTGATCGGCTCCGACCTCTTTGTCGGTGGCGCAATCGAGGCGGCGGAATCGCTTGGCGTGAGTGATCTCGTCATCGGGCTGACGCTGGTGGCGGCTGGGACCTCGATGCCGGAGCTGGCCACGTCGCTGCTGGCGGGGTTGCGAGGACAGCGCGATCTCGCCGTCGGCAACGTGATTGGCAGCAATCTGTTCAACATCATGTGGGTGCTCGGGGTCTCCGGCCTCGTCGCCTCGGACGGCATCGAGGTATCCCGAGCCGCCCTGCGGGTGGACATACCGGTGATGGTCGCCGTCGCAATCGCCGTTCTGCCGATCTTCTTCACGGGCCGGCTCATCGCTCGCTGGGAGGGCCTGCTCTTCCTCGCGATGTACGCGGGCTACGTGCTGTATCTGTTCCTCGACGCCACTGAGCGCGGGTCGATCGGTCCGGTGCCCTTGGTGACGCTGGGATTCGTGTTGCCGCTGGTACTGCTGACGCTCGGCTACCTCGCGTTGCGTGGGTGGCGCCGCGAGCGGGATGAAGCCGGGCGGGGGTCGCGGGTCGTCGAATAGCCGGAGGCGTTTTGCGGTTGTTCGACCGGGAGCACTGCGCGCTCGGCTCCCGGAATCGGTGCTGAGCGTGCATCGTTTAGGCCATCTCCGGCATTACTGAAATGCATGGTTCTAAGCTGAACTATGCATTGGACGCATTACTCACGCACCCCTAGCTTCGGCGAAGCGGCTCCACGGTCGCGACGGAGGGGGCGACGGAGGCCGGCGCAAGCACAACAACACGAGGCACCGGCGGCGTCGAGTGCGCTACCCACAGCGCCACAGCCACTGCCGAGCCTGCGCGACCCGAGGTACTACGGCTGGACGGTGCTGGCGGCTTGTTCGTCGGCGCTCTTCGGTGCCGTCGCGCTGTCGAATCCGGTCCTCGGAGCGTTCGTCGAACCGCTCGAGACTGCATTCGGCTGGAGCCGTACCGAGCTGTCGATCGGTCTGACGGCTGGCATGTTCGGCTCGGCTACGACCGCGCCGCTCGTGGGGATGCTACTCGACCGCCACGGCGGGCGCTGGGTGATGACCGCCGCCGCCGCGGTGATGTGCGCGGTGCTCGTGCCCCTGGCGACGATGAACGCGCTCTGGCAGCTCACCGTGCTCTGCGGCATCGGGCGAATGGTTCAGGGCAGCGCGCTGCGCAGCGCGACCTATGTCGTATCCTCGAACTGGTTTGTGCGGCGTCGCCCGCTGGCGAACGGCGTGGTGTCGACCGCCGAGCGGGTCGGGCAGGGCACGATGCCGCTCGCCCTCTCGTTCCTGATCGCAGCCGCCGGCTGGCGCGGAGGCTGGTTCGCGCTGTCGATCGCCGTCTTCGTCTTCACCCTCATCCCGGTCGCCCTCTGGGTGCGCCGCCGTCCCGAGGACCACGGGCTGCTCCCGGATGGCGATGCGGAGGCAAATGCAGCGGCGCATTCTCTGGAGAGCGACCTGACGCTGCGCGAGGCGTGGCACACCTCGGCCTACTGGTCGCTGGCGGCGGCGCTGGTGCTCTTCACGCTGGGCGCGGCGGTGGTGAACTTCCACACCATCCCGCTGCTCCAGGAGCAGGATCTGTCGCTCTCCGAGGCAGCCGGGGCCGTCACCGCCTTCTCGATCGCCGGGATCGCTGGCGGGCTGCTCGCGGGGCCGGTCGCGCTGCGCACCACCTCGCGAGGTGCGTTCGCCGGCTCGCTGGCGCTGCAGGGCGTCGCCGTGCTGTTGCTCGGCAACGCCTCGACGCCGCTTGAGGCGGGCGGCGCGGCGCTGCTCTACGGGCTCCCGTTCGGCGCGGCGATCCCGCTCGCCAACACCGTCGTCGCCGATACCTTCGGCCGCCGCGCGCTGGGCACCATCCGCGGATCAATCGAGCCGGCGCAGCTCCCGATGATGGCCCTCGGCCCGCTCGCGGCGAGCATCTGGTTCGACGTGTCCGGCTCCTACGCCGGGCCCGTGCTGTTCGTGTCGGCCTCGTTCTTCCTCGCCGCGCTGTCGTTGCTTGTCACGGGCCGATCCGCCAGCCGTGTTCGGTAAGGGCGGCACGAGAGGGCGGCCGTTCTCGTTGGCTGGCGTTCGTCCGAGGAGGCTCAGCCGTCCGCGCGGACGAGCAGCGCGCCCGTGAGGGCGAGTCCGACGCCGGCGAGGCGCATCAAGGTGACCGGGCGGATTTCGGCGCCGAACGCGCCGGTGTGATCGAGCGCGAGGCTGCCGACCAGCGAACCGGCGGTGAGGCCGATCGCGAACTGGGCGACCCCGATTCGCGGGATGAGGATCGCGGCGCCGACGATCAGCGCGAGTCCGAAGAGGCCGGCGACGGCGTAGCCGGGCGCGAGGCCACGCATCGAGAGCGCGAGGAGCACCGCGGCGAGCGCGGTGGTGGCCAGCCAGAACTCCGCCCGTTGCAATGGAGCGGGAAGATCGAGGTCGTCACCTACCCCGCGGATCAGCAGGAACGCGCCAAGCCCGACTGGGTGCCGATGAACGAGGTCCATGCTGCCTCCAGCGACCCTCGTTCCTTGCCCATGGAACCCAACATCGCGGTCTGGGTAGCGCTACCGGCGCCGATCAGGAAGGCGACGAGATGTAGAGGGTGTTGGTCACGGGGAGCACGTCTCTCACAGCGCATGCGTGAATTGTTATGGCCTGGGTGTAAACACGCATGGCACGGATGCCGTACGAACGGGATTGTGCATGCAGTACAGCAAGCCTCGTGTTGAGCGGACAGCGCTTCGTGGATTGATGCGCCCGTGTTCGGTGCAGTTGGACCAGGACAAGTGCGCTGTGGTGCTGCCGGTCTAGATCCGGCAGCTATTGAACGCTGGGAACGG
>QWJG01000018.1 GCA_009391845.1 Chloroflexota bacterium
CCCGTTTTGATCTCCACGGATGCGGCTCACCGAACGTGCTGGTACGACGACGCAGGGCAGCGCACGGAACCGGCAAGTTGATCGGGAAGGACCTGCAGCGGGTCTAGCTCGTGGGAGTGGTGTCCGAGCTGATCTCCATCAGAATGAACTCGTGGCCCCCGCGGTTGACCTCGCGAACGCGCTGGAAGCCCGCGTGCTCGAAGCAGCGCTGAGCGCGGTAGTTCCAAGACAGCGTGTGCAGGTAGACGCGGCGTAAGTCCAATTCTTCGAAGAGGTAGTCAACCAGCGTGCGGACAGCGTCCGCACCGTAGCCGCGCGACCAGAAGTCGCGGTTGCCGATGGTGATGCCCAGCTCCGCCTCGTTCTCGCGCGGATCGTAGCCGTAGTACATGACGTTGCCGATGTGGGTGTCGGTGTCGATGTCCTCGATGGCGAACGTGCGGCGGTGCGACGTCGGGTAGCGCAGTTCCTCGGTCATCGTCGAGCGGAAGGTGTTGAACGAGACGCGCAGCGGACGTGCAGCGTCGTAGGCGGCCAGCTCCGGGTCGCGGCGCCACTCGAAGTCCCGCTCGGCGTCATCCACGTGCTTCACGCGGAGCCGAACAAGCTCGCTCGTACGGATCACATCGGATTCGACGGCAGTCATCGCCGACATCCTATCCGCTCATCCGAAGAGTCGCGATCTGCTTTCAGCGTTCGGAGTCGATCAGGCCTCGGCGTTGCGCGCTGCGATCAGCTCGCCGGCCCGCTCCAGGATGTGGAGCTGGTTGCGGTGGGTCAGGCGCCGCTGGGCCTCGTGGATGTCATACCAATCGACGTGATCGAACTCGTCGTCGTGTGCGTCGAAACTGCCGCCGGTCGGCTCGAGCAGAAAGTGATGGACGGTCTTGTCGACGCGATCGCCGCCGCGGCTGGTGAACGAGTAGCGCACCGTACCGAGGCGCTCGACAATCTCCGTCTCCAGGCCTGTTTCCTCGCGGACCTCGCGGAGCGCGGTCTCCTCGATGGTTTCGGCGGGTTCCGGCGTGCCTTTGGGCAGTGCCCAGAGCTGTTCGCGGCGTCGAGCGACGAGGACGATCTCCGGACCGGCATCGCCGATGCGGAACACGACGCCGCCAGCGGCGACGGCTGTCCCGACGGCGCTGCCACCCGCCGACGTGCTAGAAACCGGCATCGTCACTCTCGCCGTCGCTGAAGTCGGGTTCTTCCGACCCGTCGTCGCGCAGCGGCACGCTCAGCAGCTGCGACTGCGCGAGCGAATCCTGCGCGGCGTCGCGAACCTCTGGCGTCAACGATTCCCGCTGCAGCCGGGTGAGGATGCGCTCCGCTTCCTCGCCACCGATCTCGCCCAGCGCCGCGATCGCCGCGAGCTGAACCTCGATCTCGCGGTCTTCGAGCAGCATGCCAAGCGGGGTGACGGCGTCGTCGACGAGGAGCGTACCGGCGGCGGTCGCCGCCGCGGCACGAATGTCGGCGTCGTCATCATCGAAGTTGAAGATGAGGATCTGGAGCCAGGTCTCGGACGCGCTGCGCCCCATCGCCTTCAGCGCCGCGACACGCATGCGGTGTGAGCCCAGCTCGTACGTCTCGCCGATCAGCTCGCCGACCGTCTCCTCCGAGGAGGCGCCGAGGGCCTCGAGGCAACGGGCGCGGACTTCGTCCTCCTCCTCTTCGTCGTGGATGCGATTGGTGAGGGAGACGGTCAGTTCCTCAGCGTCTTCGTCGGCGAGCAGACCGAACTCCATGCTGACGACCCACTTGCCGAGGACGTCAGCGATCTCGGCGCGGACGGAGGCGGCCTCGTCGTGCTCAAGCTGGTGGCAGAGCAACCGCAGGTAGTCGGGGCGCTCCTCGATCGCGATGCCGCGCACCGCGAGGATGCGCGTCGCGACGTCGGAGTCATGGAGCGCGGAGAGGTGGACGCGGTGGAAGTCGAGGAGTGCTTCCTCGTTGGCGAGTTGGTCGAGTTTCGCGAGCAGTTCGCGACGGCGTTCAGGCTCGAACTGCGGCCAGAGCCCCATCAGGCGTGCGAGTTGTCCGTCGCCGATGTCGCTTAGCGCGCGCAGCGCGCCGTAGTTGTCACCACCGGCTTCGAGTTGATCGAGGACGTCATCAGCCGACGGCTGCTCGGGCGCCTCGTCGTCGTCGTCCGGGGGCAGGTTGGGATCGGGATCGGTCACAATCGCCATTGTACCCGCTCCCCTGATGTGGGCATTCGACACAGCAGCGGGGACGGACGGGGTAACGGCGGCTAGCGAAGCTCGGCCGTTGGCTCGCGCGAGAGCAGCGCCTCGATGGCGGCGGCAGGCGTCACGCCGCGGTGCATGATCGCATCCAGGCCCGCCGTCACCGGCATGTCGACACCGAGGCGGCTCGCGAGGCGCAGCGCCGCCGGGACCGTGTGCGCGCCCTCGGCGGTCTCGCCGATCGCCTCAAGGGCAGCCGCCAGCGAGACCCCGCTCGCCAGTAACTCGCCGAGGCGGCGGTTGCGCGAGAGCGGGCTATAAGCCGTCGCCATCAGGTCGCCGACGCCGGCAAGCCCCTGCAGGGTGAGCGGGTCAGCGCCCGCGGCAACGGCAAGACGCGTGATCTCGGCGAGCCCACGCGTGAGCACGGCGGCCTTCGCGTTATGTCCAAACTCGAAGTGGTCGACAATCCCGCCGGCGATCGCGACAACGTTCTTCAGCGCGCCGCCGAGTTCGACGCCGACCACGTCCCGGCTCGTGTAGACCCGGAACGCCCGTGAATGAAAGGCATCGCGCAGCGCGCCGGTGTCGCCAGCGGAGGCGATCACCGTGCTGCTGGGCAGCCCGGTCGCAACCTCCCGCGAGAGGTTGGGCCCGGAGAGCACGGCGATCTGGCGGCCCGGCAGCGCGTCCGCGATGAGCTGCGACATGCGCTTGCCGCTGTCGAGCGCGATGCCCTTCGTCGCGCTCAGGAGGATCGCGTCGGCCTCGACGGCATCGCCGACGGCGTCGAGGTTGGCCGGGAGCGCGCTGGAGGGAGTGACGAAGCACACGAGGTCCGCGCCGGCGACCGCGGCGGCGGCGGTGGTGGCATGAAGCGACGGCGGGAAGGCGACGCCGGGGAGCCGCGTACGGTGCTCGCGCGCGGCCTCGAGGGCGGCTGCCTCCTCGGCGGTGCGTGCGCCGAGCGCGACGGCAATGCCGTTGCGAGCGAGCTGAACGGCCAATGTGGTGCCCCAGGCGGTCGTGCCTACGACCGCTGCGCGTTGGACTCCACCTGCCATCGGAAGCGGGTCAGGCGCCGCTAGGGTCGCGGCGCTGACCGCCCTGCCCAAGCTTCGGTTCGGTGCCCGCGAGCAGGCGCTTGATGTTGGCGAGGTGGTTGAACTCGACCGCGAGCATGGTGAGCGCGCCAAAGAGCAGGTACGGCTGCGCGGCCCGACCCACGATCACGAGTACGACGAGGACCACGAACCCGGCGAAGACACCGACGATCGACATGACGGACGCATAGCGGAAGATCGCGAGCACGATCAGCGCAAAGAGGAGGCAGGCCAACGCCGCGAGCGGCGAGACCGCGAGGAAGGCGCCGAACGCCGTCGCAACGCCACGGCCTCCGCGGAATCCCGCGAACACCGGAAACGTGTGCCCAATGACGGCGGCGACGCCGCCGAGTGCGGCAGCCATTGGCTCATCGAAGACGAAGCGCCCGAGCAGCACAGGCACGCTGCCCTTCGCGACGTCCACGAAGACGACCAGCAGTGCCCAGCGAATGCCGAGTGTTCGCAGCGAGTTGGTGAACCCGGTCTTCCCGGAACCGTAGTCGCGCAGATCGCGCACGCCGGCGAGGCGTCCGACCAGCACCCCGGTGGGAATCGATCCAAGCAGGTAGCCGATCACGGCCGTCGCGATGATGGTCAACCCGATGCCTCCGCTCGATCCTCGGACCGTTTCCGGAAGACGATCCGGATTCCCGTTCCCTCGAAGTCGAAGGCGGAGCGGATCTGGTTCTCGAGATAGCGTCGGTAGGAGAAGTGGACGAGCGCGGGATCGTTCACGAAGAGTACGAACGTCGGCGGCGAGATCTCCGCCTGGGTCGCGTAAAGCACCTTGAGCCGGCGGTGCCGGATCGTGGGCGGTCCGTGCGCCGTCATCGCCCGCTGGATGGCGCGGTTGAGTTCGGAGGTCTGGACACGTCGTTCGCGCACGCTGGCGACGTGCACGGTCAGTTCCAGGAGATCGCGGATGCCCTCGCCACTCAGCGCGGAGGTGAAGATCACCGGCGCCCACGGCACGAAGCGGTAGCGCTGATCGATCTGGCGGGCGACGTCCGGGCGAGCGGCGCGATCCTCGGCGAGATCCCACTTGTTGACGACGATGATCAGCCCACGCGCCTCGTTCTGGACGTACCCCGCAATGTGGGTGTCCTGAGCCGTCAGCAACTCGGTCTGATCGATCACGCAAATAACAACGTCAGCACGGTCGATTGCCCGTTCGGCGCGTTGCACGGAGTGCCGCTCGACGCCGCGCTCGATGCGACCGCGCCGACGGATTCCGGCGGTATCGACGAGCAGAAGATCGTGGCCTTCGAACGCGAACTCCGTATCGATCGAGTCACGCGTCGTGCCGGGAATCGAGGACACGATCGTGCGCTGCTCGCCGAGGATGGCGTTGACCAGCGACGACTTGCCGACGTTGGGACGTCCGACGATCGCGACGCGGATTTTGCCTCTCGGCTCTTCGTCCTCGACAGGTACGCCACCCACGACCTCAAGCACGTCATCGAGGAGGTCGGCGACGCCGTTTCCGTGGATCGCGGAGACGGGATGCGGCTTGCCAAAGCCGAAGCGATAGAACTCATCAAGCCGATCGGAGGCGCGCCCGACATCGGACTTGTTGGCGACGACGAGCACGGGCTGAGCGGCGCGGCGGAGCAGCTTCGCGATCTCATGATCGGGTTCGGTCGGGCCGTCGACGCCGTCGACGATGAAGAGCACCGCGTCCGCCTCGGTGATCGCACGCTCGACGGCTTCGCGGACCAGCGGCCCCAACTCCTCGGGCTCATCGCCGAGCAGGCCGGCGGTATCGACGACACGGAGCCGGCGCCCGCGCCATTCGAGGTCGCCGTAGTTGCGATCGCGGGTGGTACCGGGAAGATCCTCGACGAGGGCGGCGCGGGTGCGGGTCAGGCGATTGAAGAGGGCGGATTTGCCCACGTTCGGTCGACCCACGACTGCGATGAGCGGGACATGCGGTTGCGGTGCAGCAGCGCGAGTCTCGTTCATCCGGCGGCCAGCGTAACCGAGACTGTTTCTGGTTGCAGCGAAGTGACGATGACACCCTCCGGCGTCGTGGTGGTGGCGGGAACCTCGTGCGTTCCAACGCCCAATCCGGTCAGATCCAGGGTCACTTGCAGATCCTCGGTGGTCAGTTCGTTCAGCAACGGCAACGGGCCGTTCAGTATGAGCTCGACGGTCGGTTCGGAGAGGGTTGCGGTCAGCCCAGAGCCGACGCCGACGAGAGTCGGAACAATCGCGAAGCTAAAGTCGCCATCGATCGGTGCGATCTGCACGACGACGGTGACGACACGGCGTTCGGTGACGCTCAGACCGGGCGGGAGCTCAACCGTGATCGCGCGCGTGACGTCGGTGCGCTCGCCGGTGACGTCGACTTCACCGAGATCGATTGAGTCCACCTGTTGCAACGTCTCCAGTGTTCCCTCGACCGTGATCGTGGCCGGGGAGATCACGAGGTTGGCGATCCGGAAGCCCGGCGCCGGGGCCCCTTTCACCTCGATCCGGAATGGCAGGGTGCGCACCAGGGTGCTCTGCCGGATCTCGACGCCGACACGCGCCGTGCTCGGTTCCAGGGTGACACCGCGGATCTCACCGCCTCCGGCGCCGCGCGGCACGATCGTGACCGTCTGCTCGATTCCGAGGTTCAACCCGGTGACGTTGATATCGGCGACGGCGTCGCTGACGCGACTGACCAACGATGCGGGGCCAGTCACGATCACAGAGCGCTGATTTACCGTGGTCTCACCCTGTTCGTAGCCGAGCGGCAAGGGCCCGACGGCGCGTACACGCACGGGGACCTCCACCGAGGTGAGATCTTCCAGGTTCACGGTTACGCGCTCAGGAATGATCTCGACGACACGCACGCCGCGGATGCCCTCGATGTCGATCTGCACCTGGACCTGCTGCTCCCGCCCGGTCAAACCGTTGAGGTCGACAAAGGCAGTAAAGGCTCCGAGGCCGGCGGCGATATCGTCCCAGCGCTCCTGTGGGGCGGCGAGCACGATCTGCACGCTCGGGAGCTGATTCGCAACGGCAAGACCGGTCTCGACGTTCACGCTCTGGACAAGGATCGGCGCCGTGAGTTCATCGACCAGCGTCGGGTTCTGTTCCTCGGTCACGAAGATCCAGAGGCTGACCCCGAGGAGGCCCGAGAGCATCAGCAGGCTGGGGGTATTGCGAATCGTGCGGACCGAGCGTTGCCAGGCGTCAACGGTCAGCTCCCAGGCGTCGCGAAAACGGTTCTCGGTGCCGTTGATTTGGCTCACCGGCGGCCTCCGCTATCAGTCGCTGCCGGCACGGCGACGGTGCCGTCGTCCGACGGCAACTCGAACTCGAGGCCGAAGAGGCGGTGGAGCTGGCGATTGAGCCGCACTTCGTCCATGTCGGGAGCCATGCGCCCGTTCGAGGCGAGCGAGGTGGTGCCGCGCTCCTCGGAGACGACGACCACGACGGCGTCGGTGCGCTCCGCCATGCCGACGGCGGCGCGGTGGCGCATGCCGTAGTCGGCGGGGAGATCGGCCTCGGAGAGTGGCAGGGTGCAGCCGGCGGCGATGATCCGATCGTCGCGAACGACGACGGCGCCGTCATGGAGTGGCGAGTTGTGGTGGAAGATCGTCGCGAGGAGCTCGACACTGAGGGTCGCGTTCGTCGGAATCCCGGTGTCGATGACGTCCTGCAGCCCGGTCTCTCGCTCGAGGATGATCAACGCCCCGGTGTGCGAACGCGCGAGGCGGGTGGCGGCACGCACGACGATATCGATCGCGTCGCGATGCTCCTTCCGACCGAGCACGGAGCGCAGCCCGGTACGCCCGAGACGTTCGAGCGCGCGCCGGATCTCCGGCTGGAAGATGACGAGCACGGCGATCACAAGACCGGTCAGCGAGTTGCGGAGAATCCAGTTCAGCATCCGCAGATCAAAGACACGGCTGAGGACGAAGGCGCCAAGCAGCAGCACCGCCGCGCCTCGGAGCACCGTCATTGCGGTGGTGCCCTGGATCAGGAGCAGCAGCCAGTAGATCGCCAGGGAGACGATGACGATATCGATCACCGCGGCGACGTCGAGTCGCGCGATCACATCGCTCATGCCATCAGGCATCTGGGGGTCGCTCCGTTCGATCTGCCGTCTGCGCAGATCGCGTCCGGGTCATCCGGACGCCGGCCTCAGCGCGTTCGTTCAGGGCTGCGGTGGGCCGTCCGCCAACAGTAGTGCCAGCAGCGCTTGCTGGGCGTGCATGCGGTTTTCCGCCTGATCGAACACGATCGACCGTTCCGATTCGATGACGTCGTTGCTGATCTCTTCGCCGCGATGTGCGGGGAGGTCGTGCATCACAAGGGTACCGGGCGGCGCGGACGCTAGTAGTTCCGCGTTTAACTGGTAGGACTGGAAGTGCTCCTTGCGGTCCTCGAGTTCGTGCTCGAAGCCCATCGAGGCCCAGACGTCCGTGTAGACGACCGCGGCATCGCGGACGGCGGCGTGGGCGTCCGTGGTCTGAGCGACGGTGCCGCCGCCGGCCAGCGCGTTCGCGCGGGCGAGGTCCTCGGTCGACAGGCCGAAGTCCGGAGGGGTCGCGATCGTGAGGTGCAGGCCCGCCATCACCGAGGCGTAGGCCAGCGAGCGAGCGATGTTATTTCCGTCGCCGACGTAGGTCCAGCGGACGCCTCGCAGGTCGCCGAAACGCTCGCGGAGGGTCAGCAGATCGGCCAGTGCCTGGCAGGGATGTTCGGCCTCGGAGAGTGCGTTGATCACCGGGACGGTGGCGTACTCGACGAGTTCGAGGACGGTCTCGTGGGCGTAGGTGCGGGCGGCGATGCCGTGGACCATCCTCGAGAGGACGCGCGCCACGTCCTTTACCGGCTCGCGATCGCCCATCTGGATTTCGTGCGCCGGGAGCGTGATCGCGTTGCCGCCGAGGCGCTGCATCGCCATCTCGAAGGACACGCGGGTCCGGAGGGAGGGCTTCTCGAAGACGAGCGCCAGCGTTTTGCCGGCCAGCATCGGGCCGGCGCCGTCGCGCTTCATACCCAGCGACACGTCCAGGACGTGCGCCAGTTCCTCCGAGGAGAGGTCAAGAATCGAAGTAAGGTCGCGGCCCATCACGGGCGGGCTCCGGGGGGATACAGGGAGTCAGTGCTCGAACGTCGAGTATAGGCAGGACGGCGGGTCTACCGCATCGGGGGGACGCTGATGCCTCGGGTGGTGGATGGACCGGAAGGGCGACGAACGGCACGTTTTCGTGCCTCGAGGAACATGAGATTTTTCACGATCATGTTCATGTTCCCATCTTCCTGTTTCCTCGCTCCGAGGACACGGCTAGGTGTACTGACCACGGACATGTGAGACACGGCTGATGGGTGGGCGGCCACCGAGCGAGCCATGGGGTCTGCGTCGGTTGTACCACCTGAGCCAACCGCTCAGGGCACGGGAACGATGGACACTGGTTGGATAAGCGTAGCCGTA
>QWJG01000019.1 GCA_009391845.1 Chloroflexota bacterium
AGCGGCGAGAGCCGGGTCAGCACCGCCTCCACGATCGGCTTGATGCGCCGGATCGGGTGGTCGGCGGGGACGAGCTGGTCCGGCGTGAGCGCCAGCAACATCTCCGCCTGGTGTTCGCGGTCTCCTCGCATCGGGTGCCTCCTCGCGCCTCCCGCCAGCCACGATCGTACCGGCCGCGATCCTCCACGGCGATCCCCGTGGGAGGCTTTTTCAGCAGCCTGCTAGTGCGCGGAGGGCCGTCACTCCAGCCCTACCTCGGCGATCGGACAAGCGGCTGTCCACCGACCCGCCGATCGCGCAGCGCGAAGCGTCAAGAAGGGGTCGAAGACCCCTGAGCGAATTGGACGGCCTCGTCGATGAGCTTCTTCCAACTGCGACGATCGCCGCGCGGCACCAGCGTCCATTCCTTGAACACGCGCCCGTTCGGCGCGAAGGCCTCGGTCCTACCGGAGGCGACCAGTTCGTCGACGCGGGTGCGGGGCAGTTTGAGGATCAACTCGCCGGTCTTCACGTGAATCATCCCAGTGAACTGGCCGCCGACACGCAGGCAGCGAGAGCCCATCATCGTGCCCTCGTCCGCCTCGGCGCTGGCCAGGTGTGGGGCCGCCAGCTCCCAGAAGAGCTCCTCGCCGGTCGTTGCTTTCGCCGCCATCGCCAGGCCCTCCGCTATCCGGACACGTGCTTGAGCAACCAGTGATGCAACGCCTCGAACCGCAGCAGCCGCTCGAGGCACCACTCGACGAACCGGGCGTCCTGGAACTCGGCCGGGACCGGTTCCTGCCAGCGCGCCTGGACCATCTTGTACCGCAGCAGATCGCCGCGTGGATGATCGGCCGGGTAGGGCGCGGGTACCCGCTTCAGCCCCTCGCCGGCGATCTCGGCATCCGGCAGCGTCCGCAGCGGCGCGAGTGCGGCCTCGAGGGCTGCGCCGGTGCGGTCGTCAGCGACGGCGGCGCGCCACCGCTCGAGGCCGCGCGGATCGAACGCCGCACCACCGCCGAACCCGATGCCCTCGGGGTGGATGCGGACACGGACGGTGGGTGCCCGCTTCTTCGGCGAGCCGTCCCAGAAATTCAGCATCAGGTAGTCGCGGTAGGGCGGCTTGTCCGGAGCGAACCGTAGATCCTCGTTCAGCGGCGAGATCGATCCGTTGACCTTCGGTTGGGCCTCGATGCCCGGCGATAGATCGGTGCGCAACCGCGCGCCGAGGTCCTCGACCAGCGCGCGCGCCGGGGTGATCAGCCGCGCGGTCACCTCGGACTTGTTCTCGGCGTACCAGGCCGGGTTGCCCAGCGGCAGCGCACCGAGGAGACCCAGCGCCTCCGGCGAAAAGCCGGTGAAGTTCGACATACGGGTCTCTCCTCGCAGCGCCGGGTCGACGCCTCGTTAGAACGGGTAGCCGGTGGCGCCCTGAACGCCCTTCAGCGCGGAGATTTCACCGGTGTGCGCCAGCGTGTTACCGAGCAACGCGTTGGTCAACGCGTCGACGACACGCATTGGTCCCGCCGGCCCCTGGATTTCGCGCTCCAACTCCTGCGGTGTGAGTCCGTCGACGAACGAGGCGACACTGACGTAGACGGCCTCCTTGTACGGCTGCAGCGCTGCCAGATCCGCCGTGAAGCTCTTCGCCTGTTCCTGCGTGTGGCGTGAAACGTTCGGGAGCCCGAGCTTCTGTTCCCAGCCACCGGTGTCCCAGACGGACGGCTGGCCGAGGATCATCGAGTTCACGATGAAGTCCTCCGACTGCACGACGTGCGTCACGATCTCCGAAATCGGGTGCGCGGTCCCAGCCGGCACGTACGCCGCCTGCTCAGCGGTCAGATCCGCACAGGTGCCTTCGAACCAGCCGTGCGCGTGATCGATCGCCGTACGGATCGTCTCGGTCGCGTCCATGGTCGTTTCCCTCTCAGGTCTCCGGATTGGTAAGTACGTACTAACGTACGCACCTCGTCAACCCGTCGACATCAAGATGACGAGCGAGACCCGGTCGGATCGACAGTCGCGACTACTGCCGACCCGGCCAGCACCGCCTCCCGCTACTCTCAAAGCCCAATCGCAGCTCCCGAGGACAACACCAATGCCAAACTTGCCTCCGAACTTCCGCGCCGGCTTCGCCTTGCCGCAGGTCTTCCCGAGCGGACAGATCGATGTCGCAGAGATTCGGTCGGTGGCGCGGGCCGCCGAGGCGGCCGGCTTCGCAGACCTCTGGACGCAGGAGCAGCTGATCGGGACGGCGCAGAGCCTGGAGCCGCTGACGCTGCTCTCGTACGTCGCCGCGGTGACCGAGCGGATTCGCCTCGGGGTGTCGGTGCTGGTGCTGCCGGTGCATAGCCCGCTGCACCTCGCAAAGCGGCTCGCCTCGCTCGACGTGTTGAGCGAGGGGCGGTTGATCGCGGGCGTTGGGCTCGGGGGGAAGTGGGACGAGGGCGCGCTCGGGATTCCCGAGGGCCGGCGGCTCGGCCGGTTCATGAACGTGCTGAACGCCGTTGATGCGCTCTGGCGCGACCCGCGAGCGACGGTTGCCGGTGACTTCTTCAACCTCGATGGCACGCCGATGGAACCGAAGCCGCTCCAGACGCCGCGACCGCCGATCTGGTTCGGCGCACGCGTCGAGGCCGCGGTGCGGCGGGCGGCGCGCCACGGCGACGGCTGGATGGGCCCGGGCTCTTCCAGCATCGAGACCTTCGAGGGCCTCGTCCCGCTGCTCCGCGACGAACTCGAACGCGCCGGCAAGGACCCGGCGACGTTCCCGATGTCGAAGCGCGTCTACCTCGCGATCGACAGCGACGAGGAGCGCGCGCTCACGCGCCTCCGTGAGTGGTTCGCCCACAACTACGGTGACGCCTCGATGGCCGAGCGGGTCGCCGTCTGGGGCTCACACGAGCGCGTGACCGCCTACCTCGATCGGTTGATCGAGGCGGGCGCGTCGCACCTGCTGCTGAACCCGGTCTTCGATTCGCACGAGCACCTGGAAGCGCTGCGCCCGTACGCGAACGTCGCCGTGCCGGTGGGGCTAGACGCCGTCCGGTAGCAGCTTCCAGTTGCCGATCAACTCAAGCGAAGCGGGGTGCGGTGGCACCTCGCAGCGACCGGCGATGTTCTCCTGGAAGGCGCGAAAGGCCTCGATCTTGCCGAGGCCGGCATCGGCGGCGTCGTGCGCCCAGATCGCCAGGTGCGCGAAGGTCTGGCCATCCTCGAGCTTGAAGGTGGCGTAGTGGATCGCCGGGTCGTTCCGTTCGGCCAGTTCCCGGTACACGGCTCGCACCTTGGCTTCGTTCTCTTCGACTCGGTCGGCTTTGACCTTGTACTGGACCAGTACCCCGTTCGCGGTGAGCTCCTTCGCGATACCATTTCGTTACGGTAACTATATCGTTACTTATGCGAACCGCACGCCTCCTTCGCGCCGATGCGAGACTGGCGCCGTGCAACTCACCCCGCCGCATTGCCAGTCGCCCGGGCGCCCTCGCGTGACGAGCCTCCTCGCGGCGCTCGCCGTCCTGGTGCTGCTCGGCCTCTCGGCGTGCTCCAGCGCGGCGCCCGAGGCCGCCACCGCCACGGCGACGCCCGCGGATGGAGAGCCGACCGCCGCTCCCGTCGACCCAGACGCCGTGGTCCTCCGCTGGACCCGCGAGGGCGGTATCGCCGGCTTCTGCGACGGCCTCCTGCTCACCGCGGGGCACCGCGCCACCCTCGGTAGCTGCGAGAACCTGCCCGAGCAGGCGCCCGACGGGGACTTCGCGCCGAACGACGCGATCCGCGAGTTCGAACACTGGCGCAGCGAGTTCGCTTCGTTCGAGATCGAGTGGGGGGACGACGACGCCGTCGCCGACGGGATGACCGTCCGGCTCAACTTCGTCGGGCGTGGCTCGACCGTCGCCGACGAGGACGTGCAGCGGGCGATCGCCGAGTTCGCCTCGCGGCTCTACACCACGATCGGTGCCTCGAAGCCACGCGTCGCGGCGATCGAGGGTCGACCGGGGACTGCTGCGCAAACAAAAGAGCGGGTGGTCGGCGAAGTCGCCGTCTAGTGGCCGGCGGGGTCTTCCACGGGCCAAGTGACGGTCACCGTCAGCCCACCCTGCGGTCGAGGGACTGCACGCACCGAGGCGCCGTGCGCGCCGGCGATCGCGCGCACGATCGCCAGACCGAGCCCGGTGCCACCGGTCTCGCGGGAACGTGACCGCTCCCCGCGGGCGAAGCGCGCGAACAGCCGCTCGACCTCGGCCTCGTCGATCGCCGGGCCATCGTTCGACACTTCGAGGCGCGTCCCGGCCGCGTCCGACATCACCGCGACTGCGACCGCGCCTCCGTCGCGGTTGTAGAGCACAGCGTTCTCGATCAGGTTCGCCACCATGCGTCCGAGGAGCACTCGGTCGCCGCGCACCTCGATATCCGCTGGCGTCACGTGGACGTCGAGGCCACGCGCCGCGGCCGCGGGCGCCATGTCGGCGAGCGCGGCCTCGACGAGCGTGGCGAGCGCGACCGGCTCCGCGGTATCCACACCCGCATCGGCACGCGCGAGGATCAGCAACCGATCGATCAGTTCCTCGGAGCGACCGACGGCGCGACGCAGGACCGCGCTGCTTTCGGCGCGCTCGGCCTCGGAAGCCTCGGGCTCAGCAACGTCGAGTTCCGCGCGCATGATCGCCAGCGGCGTGCGCAGCTCGTGCGCCGCGTTCGAGACGAACTCACGTTGGCCCTCGAACGCTGTTTGCAGCCGATCAAGCATCACGTTGAACTGATCGGCGAGTTCCGACAGCTCGTCGTGCGGGCCGCCGACCTCGATCCGACGATCCAGCTGCTGATCGGAGATCTCGCGGACGGTCGCCGAGATCGCGTGCACCGGCTGCAACATCCGGCCAGCGACGAACCAGCCGAGCCCCACGGACACGAACGCCATCATGCCGAGCGCGAGGCTGGACTGGATGAGCAGCTCTTTGAGCGCCTCGTGGCGCAACTCGAGCGCGATGCCATCGAAGACCTCGACGAAGCCGAAGCCACGGCCGCGGTCGCCTCGAAAGTCGGGGGGCGGCTGGAACAGCTCGCGGTCCGGGTTCAGCACGGTGACGGGGAGCCCGAGACGCTCGACCGCCGAGATGCGCACCTCGTTACGCCCGGTGGGGTAGCTCCGCTCGATGAGGAAGTAGTTGATCGCCAGCAGCATGAAGCCGGCAACGAGGAAGAGTGCGCCGTACCAGAGCGTCAGACGCAGACGGATACTCCACCGCCGCCGCCCCAGCAGGGCGGTCATAGCCGGTATCCGGCGCCGACGACCGTCTCGATCACCGGTGGGTCCCCGAGCCGACGCCGCAACGTGACGATCGTCATCCGCACCGAGTTGGTGAACGGGTTCGCCTGCTCGTCCCAGGCGCGCTCCAAGAGGTCCTCGAGGCTGACGACCGCACCGTCGGCCTCGAGGAGGATCCGCAGCACCGCGAACTCCTTCGGCGTCAGCTCGAGCGGGCGCCCATCGCGCGTGACCAGTCGCGACGCCGAATCAAGCACGATCCCGGCGCGCTCCAACGACGGCGCGCGCGTGACACCGACCCGCCGGCCGAGCGCCCGGATGCGCGCCTTCAACTCCTCGAAGTCGAACGGCTTGCCGAGGTAGTCGTCCGCGCCGAGGTCCAGCCCCTGCACGCGGTCACGAACCGACGCCGCAGCGGTGAGCATGAGGATCCGCGCGCCGTCGCCTGCCGCCCGCAGCTCGGTACAGACGTCGTCGCCGTGCATGCGCGGCAGATCGCGATCGAGGAGGATCACGTCGTAGTCGTTGATCGAGGCTTTCTCGAGGGCGCTGCCACCGTCACCGGCGATGTCGACCGCGAAGCCCTCACGGCGCAGCCCGCGCGCGACCGCGTTCGCCAGATCGGCCTCGTCCTCGACCACCAGGATGCGCATCGCTCGATCCTCCGCCATCGAGGCTAGCCGAGCAGGTGTCAGCGGCGCATAAGCGGCGGGCGTTCGTGCTTACCGCCGTCTTATGCGCCGATACCTAGCTTCGTCCTCGGCCCACACGCGAGAGGACGAGGTATGACGACACACGATCCCACGGCCGCCGAGCTGGATGCGCTGCTCGGCGGCGGATAGGAGTGGCGGCGCTTCGCTCCGTGGGCGGCCGCGATCGCGTTGGTCCTCGTGGTGGCGCTGATCGCCTACGTGCTGACGGCCGGCGGCGAGACAGTGGCGTCGGTAGAACCGGAGCCGACAGAGGCGACGGTCGGCACGGTGACCAGCACCACCGCGCTCTCCGGGACGGCCGCCGCCGCCCAGGCTGCCGATCTGTCGTTCGGGAGCAGCGGTGTGGTGACGGCGGTCAGCGTCTCCGTCGGCGACGTGGTCAGCGCCGGCGATGTCCTTGCGACCATCGATGACAGCGAGGCCGCGCGCCAGGTGGAGACGGCGCAGATCTCGCTCGACCAGGCGCAGGCCGCGTTTGCCACGCTGCTCGAGGATCCGGCGACGGCAGACCTCGCCGCCGCGCTCGCCTCGGTCTCCAGCGCGCAGGCGCAGGTCCTCTCCGCGGATGACGGCCTCGATGAGCTGTTGGGCGGCGCGACGAGCGCGGACATCCTCAGCGCCACGACCACGGTCCAGACGGCGCTCTCGCAGGTGTCCAGCGCGGAGGATGCCGTCAACGCGCTCTCCGATCCCGCAACGGCTGCGGAGCTGGCAAGCGCCGGCGCCACGGTGACCCAGGCGCAGGCGCAGCTGAACAGCGCCGCCAATGAGGCGAGCACGGCACGGGACACCGCGATCGCGGATCAGATCCGCTACTGCTCCTGGGAAGGGCACGTCAGCGGGCTCTGCTCGAAGACGCTGCTCCCGCTCCGCGAAGGCGATAGTGCGCGTGTCCGCGCATCGCTGACCGACGGCGAAGACTCCTTCGTCGCCAACGGGGAGGCGTTCCTCGAGAGCAACGCTCGCTACCTCTCCGCGGTGGCGGCCGAGGAGTCCGCCGCTGCCGCGCTCGCGCAGGCCGAAGACAAACTCGCCTCGACCGAGGGCGGACCGGATGCGAGTGACTGGTTCCGCGCGAACCAGACACTCGAGTCCGCGCGGGCCAACTACGAGATCGCCGTGAGCCGCCTGCAGGATCTCCGCGCACCCGCGACCGACACCGCCGTGAACCAGGCGGAAGCCAGCGCCTCCACCGCCCGCGCGAACCTCACCAGCGCGCAGGCGCGGTACGCCGAACTCGTCGGCGGCGCTGATGTCAGCGACCTCGAGCGGCAGCAGCAGAGCGTGCGGCTTGCCGAGATCGGACTCGAACGAGCGCGCGAGGGTCTGGACGACGCGCGGGTGATCGCACCATTCGACGGTGTTGTCGGTGCGGTGAACATCGCCGTCGGCGACTCCGTTGGAACCAACACGGTCGCGATCGCCATCAGCACCCCGGAGCGGATGACGATCGAGCTCACGGTCTCCGAGGCGGAGGTACTCGATCTCGAAGTCGGACAGATCGGCCTCGCGACGTTCAGCGCGGTCGGCGACACGCAGTTCCCGGTCCGCATCACCAGTGTGAGCACGATCCCCAGCGTCTCGCAGGGCGTCGTCACCTACGCAGTCGCCGCGGTGATCCTCGAGATCGACGAGATCCCGGAGGTGGCAGCGGACCTCCAATCGCTCACGAGCGGCGCCGCCGGTGGCTTCGTTGG
>QWJG01000002.1 GCA_009391845.1 Chloroflexota bacterium
CGAACCGCCAACCAACGCCGAAGGCAGGCGACTCACGCCCTGGAAACCGGCAACCGCGTGCTGAGAGCCGAACCGCCGGAACCAGTACCAGCCGCACGGCACAGCCCGCATCAACCCGCGCGCAACGCCCTACCGATCATCCCCACCCCGCGCCCCAACCACCCGATCCAACCCCGCAACATCCTCACTCGCCATCAACAACCGCCGAGCCGGGTAATTCACCACAATCCCCTCGGCCGCCAACCGCGAATGAATCCGCTTCACCATCTCGTGCTTCAGCAAAAACGAATCCGCCCACGTATTCGCCCGCATCTTCACAAAGAAATTCACATTCGAATCCCCGAACTCCGCATACCGAAACAACGGCTCCCGAGTCACATCAACCACATCAAGAGTCGTACGCAGATCGTTCAGTTCCTCCAACACCAGCGCCTCAACGCGGCTCAAATCCTCCTCGTACGCCACACCGCAATCCACCCGCGCATCCGCCCGCGCGTCCGCCGAATCGAAGTTCGTGATGATCGACTCCGCCAGCGTCGAGTTCGGCACAATCACGATGTTGTTATCGAACGTCCGAATCCGCGCCGCCCGCCAGCCAATGTCCTCCACCACCCCCGTCGGCCCCGCGTTCACCTCGATGATGTCGCCCACCGTCACCGAAGCGTCCGTCATGATGTAGGAACTCGCGAACACATTCGTCAGCAGCGGCTGCAACGCCAGCGCCACCGCAAGACCGCCGATCCCCAGCCCGGCCAGCAGCGGACTGATCGAAATCCCCAGCGCGTCCAGAATCAGCAGCAGCCCGATCGCCACCACCAGCACGTTCAGCACCCGACGTAGGAACGGCAGCGACCGTTCGTCGAACCCCGGCATCCCGTCCGAACCCGGAACGCGGGCGTACCACCCCAGCAGCCCCACCACCAGGCGCCGCACCGCGATCACCGACAGTGTCAGCATCACCGCGACCCAGGCGCTCCGGATCGTCGCGCGATGCTCATCCAGGTAGGACACCGTCAGGATCGCCACGTACACGCCTTGGATCGCCAGGAACGCGATCACCGGCCAGCGCACCGCCTCGACCACCACGTCGTCGAGATCGGATTCCGTCGAATTCGTGAAACCGTGAATCACGCGCCGCGTCAGCGTCGCCACCAGCCACGCGAGGATCAGCCCCCCGGCTGCGATCCCCAGCGCCGCGATCGTCTCATTGACGTCGGCGGTATTGAAATCAAAATCGAACATAGGGCGCCCCACATGGCTCACCCCGCCGCACCGCCGATGCTAGCCCAACGGGCGACGCCGACATACCGAGCGCTCTCATCGCCCGGTATACTGGTCCCATGTTCAGAACTATTGGTCACACCTTCGAGCTAATGAAAATGAGTTGGCGCGTCCTGATGAAGGACCGCGAGCTGATCATGTTCCCGATCATGTCCGCCATCGGTGTCCTCATCGTGATCGGCCTGTTTTTCGGGGCTGCGGCAGCCACCGGCACCCTCGACCGCCTCGATCTCGCGAGGCAGGGCAGCGGCGCCACCGAGGATGCGCAGCTAATTGACTACCTCCTCGCGGTGGCGCTCTACGCGTCCACCACCTTCGTCGTAATCTTCTTCAACGCCGCGCTCGTTGCGGCCGCCCTCGAGCGGCTGCGTGGCGGTGACCCGAACATCTCTTCCGGGCTCCGCGCCGCGCTGGCGCACCTGCCCGCGATCCTCGTCTGGGCGCTGATCTCCGCCACCGTTGGTCTGATCCTCCAGCTCTTGCGCGACAAGATGGACAACTTCATCGGCCACATCGTGCTCAGCTTGATCGGTGGCGTCTGGGCCTACATGACCTTCTTCGTCATCCCCGTCCTCGTCGCCGAGGGCACCGGACCAATCGAGGGCATCAAGCGCTCCGCCGGGCTCTTCCAGCGGACCTGGGGGCGGCAGGTGGCCTCGTCGTTCGGGTTCACCCTCGTCTACCTCATCGCCGTGGTCGTCGCGGTCCTGCCCGCGGTGCTGCTCTTCGCCGTCTCGCCGTTGCTGGGCATCGTCTTCGGCGCGTTCACCATCCCGATCGCCGTCGGGACCGTGCAGGCGATGGAGGGCATCTTCAAAGCCGCGCTCTACGAGTTCGCGCTGGGTGAGACGCCGCTGGACTTCGACCGCGGCACGCTCTCCGGCGCGTACCGCGCGCTCTAGTCCGCGCGCGTCTCGTCCGCGGGGCCACCCGGGCGTCTGCCCGAGCTGTTCGCGGCCCCTCCCAGGAGCGCCGCGAACTCTTCCGGCGTATTCACGTTGATGAACGAGCGGCCCTCCGGGTCGAGCAGTTGCCACTCTTCCGGCTGCATCCGGTAGGCGCCGAGGTCGGCGGCGAGCGCCATCGGCGCTCGATCGCCCGCGTCGAGGTGTGCACGCACCACTGTCAACGCCGAGGCGGCGAACACGGAACAGAGTGGCTGCGGTCGGTGTTCAGCGATCGGCAGCACCCAGCGATGTACCTCGCTGATCCGTTCGATCAGGCGCCCGATCAGCGTCGCCTCGACGAACGGCATGTCCACCGCGACGACCGCCGCGACCGCTCCCGCCGCGACCTCGAGGCCTGCCGCGATCCCCACCAGCGGGCCTTCGCCTTCAATCGGGTCGAGGGCGATCCGCCAGGGGTGGTCGGTCACGATCAACGGCAGCGGACGATCCGGCGCGCCCACAATCACGAACTCGTCGACCGCTGGCGCGAGCCGGTCGATGCTGCGCTGCAGCATGGTCACGCCATCGAGGATCAGCGACGCCTTGTCGATCCCCATCCGGCTCGATCGGCCGCCGGCAAGCACGATGCCACTGACGCGTATTGATGCGGCCATTGCCCCGCCTCCGGTCTGGCATCGATCATAGGTGGATGGAGACAACCACGACGTTCTGGAATGCACTCGACCTCGGCAGCGGCTCGCCGCCGGTCGTCGCGATCGTCGGCGGGGGCGGAAAGACGTCGCTGCTGTTCCGCTTGGGACGCGAGGGCCACGCCCGCGGCCTCCCGACGGTGCTGACCGGGACGACCCGCTTCACCAAGCTGTCCCAGCGCGGCGCCGAGGTCGCGCTGATCGCCTGCGCAACCCCGGAACAGCCACCCGACCTGGGCCCAACCGTCGCCACGAAGGCAACGGTGCTGGTCCACGCCGGTCCGATGGCGCAGGGCCGTTGGACCCCGCTCGATCCGAGCGCCGTCGACGCGATCGCCACGACGTCCGGCCTCGGGCTTGTCGCGATCGAGGCGGACGGCAGCAAGATGCGCCCGTTCAAGGCACCCGCGGATCACGAGCCGGTGATCCCCACCTCGACCAGCCACGTCGTCGCCGTCGTCGGCCTCCGCGCGCTCGGCATGCCGCTCGACGAGACGAACGTCCACCGCCCGGAATACGTGCGCGCGATCGTCGGCGACGAGGAACGCGTCACCTCCGAGGTGATCGCGCGCGTCCTGCTCGACGAACGCGGCGGCCGCAAAGGCGTCGGCGCACGCTCGTACACGGTCCTCGTCAACCAGGCGGATCTGGACGAGGCGGCGGCGATCGCCCTTGGACGTGTGATCCGGGAGGCCGGCCTCCCACGGGTCATCGTCGCCTCACTCCAGGACCTCGAGGCCCCGATCCGCGCGGTCCTCGATTGATGGGGCACGATGCGCTCTTCGCCAGCACCGTCGACTACTACGTTCGCTACCGACCCGACTTCCCGGCGAGAGCGTACGAGGCAATCGCGGATCGGTTTCAGCTCGACGGCCGCGGGCGGCTGCTCGACCTCGGCGCCGGGACGGGCCACATCGCGCTCGCGCTGAGCCACCACTTCGAGACGGTGCTCGCCGTCGACGTCAGCGACGAGATGCTGGTGGCCGGGCGCAGCGAGGCGACCCGCCTCGGGCGGACCAACATCGAGTGGCAACTCGCCCGTGCGGAAGAGGTCGAGCTGCCTGGAGGGAGCGTTCGCCTCGTCACGATCGGGAACGCGCTGCACTGGATGGATCGCGATACCGTGCTCGCCCGCTGTCACGAGCTGGTCGAACCGGGCGGCGGGATCGCGCTAATCGACATGCCCGGGATGTGGGCGCCAACGATGGAGCTGGGCGCCGAACCCTGGCTCGCGGCGCTGCGCAGCGTGATTGAGCGGCACCTCGGAGCCCGACGGCGCGCCGGCGACGGCTACTACGCGCCGCAGCACGACCGCCCCGAGGACACCTTGCACCACTCGTCCTTCGTCGCCGTTCAGGCCGGCAGCGCCACGCTCGACCTCACCTGGAGCGCGGACGAGGTGGTCGGCTACCTCTACTCCACGTCGTTCGCGAACCGCTCACTGCTGGGCGATCGGGTCGAGACCTTCGAGACGGATCTCCGCGCGGCGCTGGCTGCGGCGGAGCCATCCGGCCGCTTCCAGCGTCGTCTGGAAGCGAGCTGGGCACTGGCCGCTCGCGAACCTTGAGTTCCGGCAGGGTCGGCGACCAGTAGTCTGAGGAGCGGAGGACGCTCGTGGCCACCTACATCACGCTCTTGATCGTGTTCTTGCTGCTGTCCGCGTTCTTCTCCGGATCGGAGACGGCGTTCCTGTCGCTGGACCGGATGCGGCTCGCGCACCGGGTCCGTGAAGGCGAGCCGGGCGCGGCGCGGGTCGCCGCATTGCTTGACCGCCCGCACCGCCTGCTCAGCGCCATCCTGCTGGGCAACAACCTCGTCAACACCGGCGCCGCTGCCGTCGGCACGGCAATCGCCACCCAGGTGGTCTCGGGCGGCGTTGGCCTGATCGTCGCCACGCTGGCGATCACCTTGCTGCTGATCCTCGTCGGCGAGGTCACCCCGAAGACGCTGGCGCTCAGCCACGCCTTCGGGATGAGCCGCGTCTACGCCTGGCCACTCTCGATGTGGGCGCGCCTGAATCGCCCGATCGTCGCGGCGCTGGACGCGCTGACGCGGGTGCTGATCCGCGCCTTCGGCGGCGATGCGTCAGGCGGCGCGCCGCCGCTGAGTTCGGCGGAGCTTGGTACCGCCATCCGGATCGGCGCGGAAAGCGGCGCGCTGGCAACCGAAGACTCCCAGCGCATGCTGGGCGTACTCACGCTTCAGCAACGGCAGGTCCAGGAGATCATGGTCTCCCGCGTCGACATGGTCACGATCCCGACGACCGCGACGCTGGCCGAGGTGGCCCGGCAACTCAGCGAGCTGGGTTACTTGCGCCTACCGGTGCACGCGGACAGCCCGGACGAGATCGTCGGGTACGTCCACGTCAGCGACGTCAATTCCGCCCACCTCGAGGGGTTCGGGGAGCGGACGGCGGGCGACATCATGCGACCTGCCACCTTTGAATCGGAGCACGCGACGATTGCGCGCGTGCTCGAGGTGATGCGCAACGAGGGCCGCTACCTCGTGATGCTCGTCGACGAGTTCGGCGCCACCTCGGGCCTCGTCACGCTCGAAGACATCCTCGAGGAGGTCGTCGGCCGCCTCGCCAGCGAGAGCGGCGACGAGCCGGACTGGGCGCCGGAGCAGCTCGGTCGCACCGGCCGGATCGAGCTCGATGGCAACACGCTGCTGGTCGACGTCTCGAACCAGGTCAGCATCGACCTCACCGATATCGACGCCAACACCGTCGCCGGCCTCGTCCTCGCCCACACCCGCCGATTTCCCGCCGAGGGCGAGTACATCGATCACGCGGGGCTGCGCTTCACCGTGCTTGAGATGGACGATCGACGGATCGCCCGTGTCGCGATCGAACGACTGAGCCCGACCCGGCGGCTCATCACGCGGTGAGCACGCAGCCGGGACGAACCGCCCGCCGGCCCGAGGCGGTGATCTTCGACTGGGGCGGCACGCTCAGCGACTACGCCGCGGTCGAACTCGCCGACATGTGGACGCTGGCCGCCCAGCACCTCGCCCCGCACATGCCCGAGGACGAACCGGCGCTCGTTCAGCGCCTCGGCCGCATCGAGACGGCGTTCTGGGAACGCACCACGACGGACCAGCGCTCCGGCACGCTCGCCGACCTGCTCGCCGCCGCGACCGCCGAACTGGGCGTCGATGTCACCGAGGCGGTGCTCGAAGAAGCGGGCGTGCGCTACCTGGATGCCTGGACGCCGCACATCGTGCACGACATCGAGGCGGTCGCGACGCTGTCCGCGCTGCGCGAACGCGGCCTGAGGATCGGCCTGCTCTCCAACACCCACTGGCCCCGCGCGTTCCACGAGCGATTCCTGGAACGCGATGGCCTGGCGGAGCTGATCGACGCGCGCCTCTACACCAGCGAGATGCCCTACCTGAAGCCGCACGCCGAGGCGTTCCGGACGGCGCTCACGGCGCTCGACCTCGCGGATGGCGAGCGGGCGGTGTTCGTCGGCGATCGCCCGCTCGACGACATTCACGGCGCGCAGCAGGTGGGGATGCGCGCGGTGCTCCGCCCGAACGCCCTCGTCAGCGGCTACGAGGTGACGCCGGATGCCTCGATCACGCGAATAGCGGAGCTGCTGCCGCTGATCGATGGCTGGCTCGCGGGCGGCGGTTAGCGGCGGGGTCGGTCGTCCTCGTAGCTGCCGGGGTCCTCGGCAACCAGCCGCAGCTTCGCCGCCGCTGCCGGTGGAGGTTGCGGAGGCGGCGGGCCCAGCCCGCCGTACGCGGCGACCGCGGCGGACAGCCAGCGATTGAGGCTGACCCCTTCGTTTGCCGCCAGCATCACGGCGCGACGGTGGGTCTCCGGATTGAGCCGCAGTTCGGTGCGCCCGGAGAATTCGCGGGTCTGAAACGGCTCCGGGATCGGACGGCCCTGCTCCAGTAGGAAGTCGATCATCTGCTCGAGCGCCTCGCGCCCGTTGGCAAGCGCCTCGTGCGGGGCGTCTCCCTCGGAGATGACGCCGGGGAACTCGAGGACGGTAACCGTCCAGGCACCACCGTCTGCGTCGTGCACGAGGACGAAGGCGTAGGGCAACGCCGCCAACTCCGCGGCCTGCGACCGTCGTTCGGTGTCGTTCGCCATGACTAGTCCCTCTCGGCCTCGATCAGCTGCTTCACGATCGACTGGACGGTCCACTGTGACTTCAGCGTCTGCGGCACCTGTACCTGGACGGTCTCCCGTTGCCAGATCTGGTGCTTGCCTTCGCGGGAAATCACCCAGCCCGTTCGAGCAACGCGGCGACGAGATCGCGTCGCTTGACCGCGCTCGGGTTGCGCCACATCTCGTCGAGGTCATGCTTCATAGTGGCATTATTGCCATCGTGTGGTCAATGTCATTATTGCCACTGCGACCCCCCTACCGTGCCCCGCCCAACAGCGACCGCTCCGAGGTTTCGTGGTTGAGCAGCCACGCCTTGCGAGGCAGGCCGCCGCCGTAACCGGTCAGCGTTCCGTTCGCACCGATCACGCGGTGGCACGGCACGACGATCGAGATCGGGTTCTTGCCATTCGCCGCGCCGACCGCGCGGGACGCCGAGGGCTTCCCGATCGCCTCGGCGATCGCGCCGTAGCTGGTCGTCTCACCGGGCGGGATCGTGCGCAGCGCTGCCCAGACTCCGAGTTGGAACGGCGTGCCGCGCGGCGCGAGCGGTAAATCGAACTCCACGCGCGTCCCGGCGAAATACTCCTCGAGCTGGCGCACCGCGACTGCCGAGGCGCCGCGATCTCGGGTCGCCGGCTCGCCGGCCGCGGCTTCCAGTTCGGCGACGAGCACCGCGGCGGATTCGCGCTGGTCGACGAACTTGATGATGTGCACGCCCGCGGACGACCCGCCGACGAAGAGTGGGCCAACCGGGGTTTCGAGGACGTCGAAGTAAGCGATAACGCGTTCTCCAGAGGGGGAGGTGCACCAGTGTACGAACAAGCGAGACGCCGCCCTGGAGCAGATTGACACTGGCCGAGGCGAACACCATGATCCGCCCGGAACCCAGCCACGGCCGCGGCCCGCCCGCGCCTCCCCGAAAGGACCGCCATGCGACCGAATCGAGTACTCGAGACGTGGCGCAGCGGGGGCCAGACCATCGGCGGCTGGCTGTCGCTGGATTCCTCCTTTGGGGCTGAGGCGATGGGGCACGTCGGCTTCGACTGGCTCTGCGTCGACCTCCAGCACGGGGCGGCTGACATCTCCTCGGTGATTCCGATGCTGCAGGGCATCTCCAACACCGACACCGTCCCCTTCGTGCGCGTGGCGTGGAACGAGCCGGCGACCATCATGCGGGTGCTCGACGCGGGCGCGATGGGCGTGATCGTCCCGCTGGTCAACAACCGCGAGGAGGCAGAGCGCGCCGTCTGGGCGACCCGCTACCCACCGGCCGGCGGCCGCTCCTCGGGGCCGTTCCGCGCAGCCATGTACGGCGGGGCCAACTACCAGAACGAGGCGAACGACAACATCGCGCTGGTCGTGATGATCGAAACCGCCGAGGCGCTCGACAACCTCGATGAGATCCTGTCGGTCGACGGCATCGACGCCGCCTACATCGGCCCGTCAGACCTCGCGTACGCGATCGGCATCGAGCCAACCGGCGACAACCACGACGCAAAGCACGTCGAGGCGGTCCACGCGATCTACGACGCCTGCAAGCGCCACGGCGTCGCTCCCGGCGTGCACACCGGCAGCGTGGAGTTCACCAAGCGGTGGCTCGACCATGGCTTCCAGATGGTGATGCTTGGCGCCGATTCCGGCTTCATGCGGCAGGCGGCCGCGACCCAACTCGCCGAGGCCCGCTCGCACGTGTCCTAGGAGGACCCCTTCATGCCGATCATTCAGGCCGACGCGCTGCGCGGCTTCATCACCGACATCTTCGCCGCCACCGGCGCCTCCCGGGAGGAGGCGGCGATCGTGGGCAACCACCTGGTCGAGGCCAACCTGATGGGCCACGACTCGCACGGCATCGTGCGCACGCTCGGCTACATCACCCAGACGAAGGACGGCGGCCTCGTACCCGCCGCGAAGATCGAGGTGATCGGCGGCAAGGGCGCCGCGGCAGTCGTCGACGTGAACTGGAACTTCGGCCAGGTCGGCGCGA
This sequence comes from Chloroflexota bacterium, assembly GCA_009391845.1. The sequence continues at coordinate 8,986 of QWJG01000002.1, forward strand.
CGCGCGCGATGGAGATCGCGATCGAGCGCGCCCGCGAGCACGGCATCGGCGCGGCCGTCTGCCGCAACTGTGGCCACATCGGCCGCGTCGGCGCTTACGGCCAGATGGCGGCGGCGCAGGGCATGATCGGTATCGCCTGCGTGAACAACCCGGGCACCGAGGGCCTTGTCGCCCCGTTCGGCGGGATGAAGGGCCGGATGGGGACCAACCCCTTCACCTTCGTGATCCCGACCGACAACCCGGACGAGCCATTCGTGCTCGACTTCGCCACCTCCGTCGCCGCCGAGGGCAAGGTGCGGGTCGCGAGGAACAAGGGCGTCGAGATGCCGCCCGGCTACCTCCTCGACAGCGCCGGTAACGAGACGACGAACCCGGCCGACCTCTACCAGAACGAGTCCGGTGAGCACGGCGCGCTGCTGCCGTTCGGCGGCGTCGTCGGCTACAAGGCCTATGGCCTCGCAATGGCGGTCGAGGCGCTGTCCGGCGCGCTCTCCGGCTCCGGCACCGCTGGCGGCGACGGCGCTGGCGGCAACGGCGTGTTCATGATGGCGCTCGACATCTCCGCCTTCACGGAGCGCGGCGAGTTCGACGAGATGTTCGGCGGCCTCGACCAGCACGTGAAGAAGGCCCCGGTGCAGCCCGGCCGCGAGGTAATCACGCCCGGTGTGCCGGAGCGGCGCCGGATGGCGCAACGACTGGCGGACGGGATCGACGTGGACGAGGAGACCTGGCGCCAGGTCTGCGAAGCGGCCTCGATGGTTGGCGTGGCGGCGCTCGCGGTCTAGCCGCGAGCTAGCGGGCGGTCTCGATCGAGTCGATGCGCCCGCGGCGCGTGTAGTCGTTGGTCACGACGAGTTCGTCGATTGCGCCACGACGATCGCCCTTCGAGTTGATCGCGCGCCGGGCCGGCGTGCGTTCGACGCGGTAGCGACCCGCCTCGTAGGCCCCGACGACCCACTCGTGGGGTGAGTTGGACACCATCGCGGCGACGCCGCGATCGCTCAGCTTGTCGACGCACCAGCGCAGGCGGAGCTGCTCGGGGCGGCCGAACGAACCCTCCGTGTAGGCGGTGAAATTCGCGGTCTCGGAGAGCGGGTGAAACGGCGGATCGAGGTAGACGAAGTCGCCCGCGCGCGCCTCGGCGCAGGCCGTCTCGAAGTCGCCGTGCGTGATCTCCGCGTGCTGCAACGCCGCCGAGGCCGCGGTGAGGTTGTCGCGATCGAGGATGTTCGGCTTCTGGTAGCGGCCGTGCGGCACGTTGAAGCGCCCCTGACGGTTCACGCGATAGAGCCCGTTGAAGCACGTCTTGTTCAGGAAAATCAGCCGCGCCGCGACCTCGACGGGTGCGCCGCGCTGTTCGTCACGGACGGCGTAGTAGTTCGCCGCGCGCGCCTCGGCATCGCCTTCCAGGTAGTTGGCGGCGAGCACCTCGAGGCGTGCGACCAACTCATCGAGGTGGTCGCGCACGACGGTGTAGGCGGTGACGAGTTCGTGGTTCATGTCGTTGAGCACGGCGCGGCGGGGGGCGAGATCCGGATCCGCGGCGAGCGCGAAGAAGAGCGCGCCGCCGCCCATGAATGGCTCGTAGTAGGTGTCGATCGACCTCGGAGCGCGTTCGAGGAGGGCGGGGAGCAACTGCGTCTTGCCGCCCGCCCATTTCAGGAAGGGGCGCGCGCGCGGCTGGTCAACGGGCACGGCGGGCGCGGCGATCTCCGGGTCGGCGGCAACGAGCGTAGTAATGGCGAAACCCCGGCGACCGGGGAGGTGGCCGCTGGCCGAATTGTAGCGGGCGACCCGAAACGGCGCGAGGAAGGTGACACGATCTGCATAATGCGTCGCCTTCATGACACATGGACGCAACATATGCGACACGTGGACGCAATCCGCACGTGATTGATTCGTCACGTCCTCGTAACGGAGGGCAGATCGCGCCACCACCGGCTCCCGCCGGGCGAACGTGCCGCGATGGGAGGGAGACCTATGGACTCTGGTTCTACGGCCTGGATCCTGACCAGCGCTGCACTCGTGCTGTTCATGATACCCGGGCTCGCGTTGTTCTACGGCGGCATGGTCCGCAACAAGAACGTGCTCGCGATGCTGATGAAAAACTACGTCGCGATGGGGATCGTCACCATCACCTGGATCACCGTCGGCTTCTCGCTTGCATTCAGCGGCGATGTCGGCGGCGGTCTGATCGGCGACCTCAAACTCTGGGGCGTCCGTGACCTCGGTCTCGGCAACGAGCAGTTCGGGTACGAAATCCCTGACCTGCTCTTTATGGCGTTCCAGATGATGTTCGCCATCATCACACCAGCCCTGATCGCGGGTGCGATCGCCGAGCGCATGAAGTTCACGGCCTGGGTCGTCTTCGTCGCGATCTGGTCGATCGTTGTCTACGCGCCGATGGCCCACTGGGTCTGGGGCGGTGGATTCATTGCGACGGACGTGAAGGCGATCGACTTCGCCGGCGGCCTCGTCGTGCACATCAACGCTGGTGTGGCGGCGCTGGTGCTGGTGCTGGTGTTGGGACCGCGTGCCGGCTTCCGACGTGACGTGATCCGGCCGCACTCGCTGCCGCTCACGATCCTCGGCGCCGGGATCCTCTGGTTCGGGTGGTTCGGCTTCAACGCCGGATCCGCGCTCGCCGCCAACGGCGCGGCGGCCAACGCATTCGTCACGACGCAAGTCGCGGCGGCTGTCGCGGCCACGACCTGGACGATCGTCGAGGGCATTAAGCACGGGAAGCCAACGACCCTCGGTTTTGTGTCGGGTGCGGTGGCTGGCCTGGTGGCGATCACCCCGGCGGCGGGATTCGTATCACCGTTGTCGGCGGTGGTGATCGGCATCGCAGCCGGTTCGATCTGCTTCTACGCGCTGCAGCTCAAGTTCCGGTTCAACTTCGATGACTCGCTTGATGTGATCGCCGTTCACCTGGTCGGCGGGATCATCGGCGCACTGCTGCTTGGGTTCCTCGCGGAGGCGCGGATCGGTGGCGTGGACGGAGCCTTCTTCGGGAACGCGAGGCAGGTCTGGAACCAGTTCCTCTCGGTGGTGATCGCCATCGTCTTCTCCGGTGTGGTCTCCTTCATTCTGGCGAAGGCAATCGACATGACGATCGGGCTACGGGTGAGCGAGGATGACGAGCGCCAGGGCCTCGATCTCTCGCTCCACGAAGAGCAGGGCTACATCCTCGCGGACTAGCGGGAACGGAAAGGAACTTCCATGAAACTGGTTATTGCCTACATCAATCCGTTCAAGCTGGACGAGGTGCGCGATGCACTGAAGGAGAGCGGCGTCGGCGGGCTGTCCGCCGGCAACGTGCAGGGCTTCGGTCGCCAGGGCGGCCACACGGAGACCTATCGCGGCGCCGAGTACGAGGTGCAGTTCGTGCCGAAGGTGCGGATCGAGGTCATCATTGACGACAGCGATGTCGCCGAGGTGCTGGCAACGATTGAACGCACCGCGCGCACGGGACAGACCGGTGACGGCAAGATTGCCGTCCTGCCGGTCGAGGATGTGGTGCGGATCCGCACCGGTGAACGCGGTACGGACGCGCTGTAGTCCGGCCGCTTGATGAGAAGGTGAGGCGCGAGCGTCGATGGTGACTACACACCCGGCGCTCGCGTCGTTTCTCGCTGAGCAGGCGATCGTCACCCCGGCCTCGGTCAGCGAAGCTGGCGTCGATCGCTGCGAGCGGGCGGCGAGCGCCCTCGATTCCGCGCTCCGCGCGCTGGCTGCCGAGGGTAGCGACGGCACCTCGGGTGCCGCGGGGTTCGCGGTGGTCGCGGTCGGCGGCTACGGGCGGCGCGAGCAGTGCCGGCACTCGGACGTCGACGTGATGCTGCTGGTGCGGCCGGGACAGGCCGAGGCGGCGACACACCTCCTCTACCCGCTCTGGGACGCTGGACTCAAGGTCGGCCACTCAGTACGGACGCTCGACGAGATCGCGATCGCGGCCGACAACTTCGAGACGTTTACCGCGCTCCTCGATGCGCGGCTCGTCGCGGGTGACGGCGAGCTGTTCGGCCAGCTAGAACGGACGATCGCGCGTCTGGCGCGTTCGCGGCGACAACTGCTGCTGGATGGGCTGCGCGAGCGCCATGTGGCGCTGCAGCGCGGCGAGCCGTGGCAGCGTCAGGCGACCGATCTGAAGACGGGGCGCGGCGGGCTCCGCCACCTGCAACTGGTGCACTGGCTCGCCCGCGCCAGGCAACGCGCCGATGGCACCTCAGGGGCGACGATTCCGGCAGAGTTGGAGGCTGCGCACGTGCGGCTGCTGGCGACGCGCCAGGCGGTGCACGCGCTGGTGGAGCGCCCGAGCGATCGGTTCCGCGACGATCTGGCACCGCGGATCGCGGAGTGGCTCGGCGAGGAGACGATGGTGAGCGCGCGTGCGCTGTACCTCGGGATGCGTGAGATCGATCGCGTGGCGGCGGACACGTTCGCCTCGACCGCGCAGTCGCGGCGCTGGTGGAAACTCTGGGGGCGATCCGAGGCGGGCATGGACCGCCCGGCCGAGGGGCCGCGATCGGACCTCGAGGCGCTGCGCAGGGCGTTGCGCCGCGTCGACGACGATGCCGCGCCGCTGGGCCTCGATCCGTTGCCGCGGGCGGACTGGTTGGATCGGCTACTGCCGGAGTGGGAGAAGCTGCGCGCGCGGCGGCACATCGCGCCGTTCCACACACACCCGGTCGACACGCACCTGCTCCGCACGGTGGCCGAGACGGCCTACATCGCGCGACACGATGACGACGATCGATCCGGAACGGTGGCCGTGGCGGCCGAACTGGACGATCTGGATGAGCTGCTGCTCGCGGCGTTCCTGCATGACATCGGCAAGGGACGCGAGGAGGAGCACTCGACGGCGGGTGCGGTGATCGCGGAGCGATTCTGCGCGCGCGCGGGGCTGGAAGCGGCAGCGACGCAACGGCTGGTGACCGTCGTGCGACAACACCTGTTGCTGCCCTCGGTGGCGACGCGCCGCGACATCGCCGACACGCGGGTGATCGGGGAGGTGGCGGAGGCGGTGAAGACGCCGCGCACGCTGCGGCTGCTGTATCTCGTATCGATCGCCGATTCACGCGCGACGGGGCCGGACGTATGGAGCGCGTGGAAAGCCAAACTGATGCGCTCGCTGTATGTGCGGGTGATGACGGTGCTGCTCGATGGAGAGGTGGGGCCGCTCGACACGCGGCGCAGCCTGGAGCGCGCACAGACGGAGCTGGCGAGCCGCTTCAGCGCCGAGCAGGTCGCCGCGCACGCGGAGCGACTGGAGCCGGGCTACCTGCTCAGCACGCCGCCGGCGACGATCGGCGATCACATCGAACTGGCGAACGAGGCCGTCGCCGGGGGCGTCGGGATCCGACGCGACCGGCTCGAGGGCATGGACCGCCTGACGGTCCTCTGCCGCGATCGACCGGGGCTGCTGCAGTCGCTGACCGGGACGCTCGCGGCGCACCAGGCAAACGTGCTGGGCGGCGTCGCCTACACCCGCAACGACGGGATCGCGATCGAGGTCTGGCACGTCGGCGACGCGCTGGGCCACGAGATCGATGACCGCCGCTGGGCGCGGATCCTGGAGGCGGTACCGGCGGCGCTGACGGGCGCGTACCCGCTGGAGCAGCGACTGGAGCAGGTGCGACAGATGTACCCGACACCGCCGGCGCTGATCGCGCCGACGGCGCACGTCGACAACTCGGCGTCCGACGCCTACTCCGTCCTCGAGGTGACCGCGCAGGACCGGCCCGGCCTGCTCCACGCGATCGCGCGTGAGTTGCACGAACTGGGGATCGACATCCACCTCGCGAAGGTCGACACGCTCGGTCCGGAGGTGTTCGACGCGTTCTACATCCAGCGCGAGAACGGCCGACGGATCGAAGATCCGGACGAGATCGAGCGCCTGGAAACGCACGTGCTCGACGCGATCCGCGCGCTGGAACCGCGGTGAACCAGCAGCACGCCGAACCGCCGCTGCTCCCCGCACAGCCCTCGATTGTCGCGATTGACCTCGATGGGACCGCGCTCGACTCCGGCGGCGTGCTGCGCGAACGGACGCGACGCGCGATCGAAGCGCTGATCGCGCGGGGCATCCCGGTCGCGATCGCGACGGCGAGGCCGGCGCGCGGGGTGCACAAGCTGCTTGGCCCGGAGTTGTTCGAGACGCTCGACCTCGTGCACGTCGACGGCGCGGTGATCGATCACCGGCGGAGCGACACGCAGCACCTCCACCCACTGCCCGAAGGCGCGGGCGCGGTGATCGCGGCGGCCGCGGCTCGCGAGCTACCGGGCGCAGCGGTGGTGATAGAGCTCGAGGGGTGGGAGTTTGGCGCCGATCACTCGCTCACGCCGGAGCAGCTCTGGGAGTACAACAGCGCCACTCCGGAGATGGTGTTGCCCTCGGCGGCGGCACTCGAGCGCACGCCGGTCAAGATCGCGATCAACGGCCTCGACGCGTCGGTCGACCAGCTCGCGAGCGTGCTCGCCGCCGAACTGGGCGACGAGGTGCGCTTGCTCCCGCACCGCGTCGGCACCTTCCTCTCCGTCGTCGCGCCCGGCGTCGGCAAGCGCAGTGGCATCGCCCGGCTACTGGGCGACGACCCCGAGGCCTGGCGCAACGCGATCGCCTTCGGCGACGACTACAGCGACATCGAACTCCTCGCGGGCGTCGGCTACGGCTTCGCGATGGCGAACGCCGCGCCCGAGGTCAGCGCGGCCGCTCGTCTCGGTGCGCCCTCGAACGACGCCGACGGTGTCGCGGTCATCCTCGAGCGGTTGCTGGGCGGCCGCTAGCGTTCGACCCAGTGCTGGACGCGATCGGCCAGTCCATCGGGGTAAAGCGTGTAGGCACCGGCGAACACTTCCGAGAGGGGGAGCCAGCGCGCGTCGAGGGGCTCGCCATTCGCCTCCGCGCCGGCGATCGGGGAAAGGTCGACCGGCTCGGTGCCTGGGGGCCAGCGCACGACGAACTCGAACATGATCTGGTGCCCGGGCTCGCCATCGAGCTCGAAGATGTTCTCCGATACGGCCAGGCGGTCGACCAGTTCGACGGCGCGTCCAAGCTCCTCGTGGATCTCGCGATACAGGGCGTCGACGGCGCGCTCTCCGAAGTCGATCCCTCCGCCGAGCGGGCGGTAATAGGTCCCGCGCGGGTGCTCATAGCGCGCGGCGAGGAGGTGATCGCGCCAGAGGAGGACCGCCAGGGCGGTGGGTCGAATGTAGGGCCTCGGCACGACGTCCTCCGGCGCGCGCCGCTGCGCGACGGCGCGAAATCGAACGTATTGGCGGCGGTCGGCTAGGATACGCGCAGCAGGCAGCCCGGGTTCGCCGATGCTTGAACCCGTTCGACTCCAGCGACGAGAGCAGAGGACTCCCCCGTGACCACCGAGAAAGAGATTTACGCCCTCGGCGAAACGCCACCGTTGGGTTATGTCCCGGCGAAGATGCATGCCTCGCTGATCCGCCCCGAGCGGTTTGGCGAGCCGAAGCAGGCCTTCGAGATCGAGCAGGTCGACGTCCCGAAGCCCGGCCCGAGGCAGGTGCTGGTCTGGGTGATGGCTGCCGGCGTGAACTACAACAACGTGTGGGCCGCCCTCGGCACCCCGGTCGACGTGATCGGCGCGCGCCAGCGCAAGGGTGCCGAAGAGGCCTTCCACATCGGCGGCTCTGACGCCTCGGGGATCGTCTGGGCAACCGGCGACGAGGTTGAGAACGTCAAGGTCGGCGACCGCGTCGTCCTCTCCTGTGGGATGTGGGACGAGAACGCCGAGGACATCAAGGCCGGCGCCGACCCGATGACCTCCGCCAGCAACAAGATCTGGGGCTACGAGGAGAACTGGGGCTCCTTTGCCCAGTTCGCGCTCGTAGACCACTACCAGGTGCACGAGAAGCCGGCACAGCTCTCCTGGGAGGCCTCCGCCGCCTACATGCTCGTCGGCGCCACGGCCTACCGGCAGCTCATGGGCTGGCCACCACACATCGTCAATGAGGGCGATCCGGTGTTGGTCTGGGGCGGCACCGGTGGTCTGGGATCGATGGCGATCCAAATCGTGAAGGCGCGCGGCGGTATTCCGATCGCCGTCGTCTCGAGTCAGGACAAGTTCGAGTTCTGCCTGCAGCTCGGGGCGAAGGGCGTGATCAACCGCAAGGACTTCGACCACTGGGGTCGCCTCCCGGACGTCGATGACGCTGACGCCTTCGGCGAGTGGATGAAGGGCGCACGCGCGTTCGGCGCGAAGTTCTGGGAAGTCCTGGGCGAGCGCAAGGCGCCGAAGATCGTCTTCGAGCACCCGGGTGAGGCGACGATCCCGACCTCGATCTTCCTCGCGGACAACAACGGCATGGTCGTGATCTGCGCCGGCACCAGTGGCTACAACGCCGATGTCGACCTGCGGTACCTCTGGATGCGCCAGAAGCGCCTCCAGGGCTCGCACTTCGCCAACACCGAGCAGTGCAAGGCGTTCAACCAGATGATTATCGACGGCGAGGTCGACCCGGCCTTGTCCCGGGTGTTCCCGCTCGCAGAGGTCGGTGATGCGCACCAGCTCATGTACGAGAACGCGCACCCGCCGGGAAACATGTCGATCCTCGTGAACGCGACCGAGGAAGGCCACACCGACATCGCGATCTAGGTGAGGTGTTCCAGCCGACTGAACGACAGAGGCGGCGCAACTGCGCCGCCTCTGTTCGTCTAGTCGTCGGATCGTTCAGCTACTGGTAGATGACGTAGTCCACGTCACTACTGGTAGATGACGTAGTCCACGTCCCGTTACTGGTAGATGACGTAGTCCACGTCCCGTTACTGGTAGATGACGTAGTCCACGTCCAGGTCCACCACTTCCTGCACGGTCAGGAGCGGCAGATCCCAGTGGTAGAAGAGCTTAAACGCCGACCGCTCGGCGTAGTCGGATCGTGAGTAGAACTCGAAGCCGCTGATCTTGTCGCCAGCACCGCCGAAGCCGTCCATATCGATGGTGATCTCCACGGACGGGACGTCGTCGTAGCGTTCTGGTTCGATCAGCATGCTCTGCTTGAACTGGTGCAGCACCAGTAGCTTCGGTGGGATACCGGCGTCCTCGACGAGGGTCGCGAGGTAGTGCTGCACCGCGTTCACCTCGTCGGCGTCGAGCGCGCCGATCACCTGGCCGGGCGCGTAACCGAAGCGCGCGGTCGCGAACTCCGGGTCGAGCGCGAGGTGCACGAACGGCTCGCGCAAGAACCACTCGAGGCGTTGCACGTCCTGCAGCGGATCGGACCAGCCGATCTGGAGATCGACGAAGAGCAGCAGGCCATAGTCCCGCGCTAACTCGACGTACTGGGCGATCTGCTGCTTGTTCATCCTGTCGAGGTAGAGACCGTCGTCCGTGGGACCGGCCTGCGCGACATCGACGATCAGGTGAAGCGCCCCGACCGTTTCGCGGCTGCCGTTCAGCGCGTCGTACTCCGCCGCGAGGGCCTTGACCTTGACTGCGGCGTCGAGCGGATCGTGCACGCCCAGCTCGCCCATCGTCTCGTACCCGGGGTAGCCGTAGAAGGAGACCACCTGGTGCGTCTCGAAGATGCTGACCGGCGGCTCGGCGGGCGCGGCCTCGACAATGCGAACCGGCGCGGTCGCGACGAGCGTCACGGGCGAGGGCAGCGCGGCCGTGGGGGCGGTAGTGACCGCCTCGGCGCGCGGCGCCGGGATCGGTCGTGGCAGCGGCGTCTGACTGGAAGCGAGCGCAGGGGTCGACGAGCTAGCGAGAATCGCCGAACAGATGATCACTACCCACGAAGCGTGTCGAACCAGAGTCCGCAAGAGTATCCACCTGCACCGGCCACCCCTGGCCACCAGTGCAAGCGACGATACAAAGCATCATTCGCGTAAGCAAGTCATCATTTCTACCCCGAGCACCTGCTGGCGGTCAGCTTTCCCCAACGACGACGCCCGTCAGCGCCTCCAGCGCGTTCACCAGCGCCTGTGTGCCGACGTCCGGGCCCGACTGCCGCTCCACCGCCGCAAGGAGCTGGTGGACCATCGAGGTGCCGGTCAGCGGCAAGCGGAGCTGATCCGCGGCCTCCAGCGCCAGGCGCAGGTCTTTCTGCTGCAACCCGACCTTGAACCCCGGTGCGAAATCGCGGGCGACGACCTTCGGCCCGAGGTTGGAGATCTGCCAGGACCCGGCGGCGCCGGCACTGATCGCCTCCAGCATCGTCGCGGGATCGACGCCGCTGGCCTGGCAGAAGACCAACGCTTCCGCCATCGCGAAGTTGTTGATGCAGACGGCGATCTGGTTGCAGAGCTTGACCGTCTGCCCGGACCCGCTCGGGCCGCAGTGGGTGATGCGCGCGCCCATCGCCTCGAGGATCGGGCGCACGCGTTCGAGGGCGGCCGCGTCGCCGCCGACCATGATCGACAGTGTGCCGTTGATTGCGCCCTGCTCCCCGCCCGAGATCGGCGCATCGAGGAGCTCGACGGCCTTCGCCGCGAGCAGGGCGCCGATCTCGCGCGTGACGGCGGGCGAGATGGTGGACATGTCGATCACGACGCTGCCGGGGCGAACGCCCTCAATCGCGCCGGACAGGCCTTCGCTGCCGAGCAGCACCGCCTCGACGTCGGCGCTGGCGGTGACGCAGGAGATGGTGACGTCGCTTCGCGCCGCCACATCCGCCGGTGACGCGCCGATGGTGGCGCCATGTTCCGCGGCTTCCCGCGAGCGCGCCTCGGTGCGGTTCCAGACGGTGACCGCGAACCCGGCCTGCAGCAGGTTGCGCACCATCGGCGCACCCATAATCCCGAGGCCGATGAAGCCGACCGATTCCGTCACGTTTGTGCCTCCTTGAGCCTGCCGTATCCTCGGACCAGCGCCGGGCCGGACGCCGCCAGCATAATGCGGCCCCCCGAGCGCACGACCCGAAGGAGGGCGCAATGAAGAAAATGGTGACGCGCCTCATCGCGCTCGGGGTCGTTGGCTTCGCGATCTACCGTGCGCTGCGCATGGCTGGCGTGATCGGCGGCGACGACTCCGTCGACTTCGAATGGGTCGACGACGACACCAACTAGCGACCGGGGCGGGGCCGCCCGGGGCGGCTAGCCGCCCGGGCGATCGTCAACCGCCGGCGTCGCTACTCCCCGGGGCGAGCCTGCTGTTGGCCCCAGTTTCCCCAGTGCACGACCTCTTCGACCGGACGCCGCTTCGGCTGCGCCCAGCGCCCCTGCGCGGGGTAGCCGAGCGGAATCAGTCCCATCGTCTTCGCGTCCTCCGGGATGCCCAGCAGCGCCTTCACATCGTCCTCGTGGCTCATGTAGAGCGAGGTGAGCGTGGCGCCGATGCCGTAGGCACGCGCCGCCAGCATCAGGTTCTGCACCGCGCCGTAGATCGAGGAGCCGGTCATCCGGCTCTCGCGCGCGTTGCGCAGCACCGGGAACACCCAGACGGGCGCCTCGTGCAGGTGCGTGGCGAGGTGATCGGCGGAGAGGAAGTTGCGACGTCCGAGGCCGGCGCCATCCTCGGAGGCGAGGATCTCCTCGCGACGCACGCCGTAGGCGGCGTCCCAGCCTTCCTGGTACCAGGCCTGGATCTGCGCCTTCACCGCCGGGTCGGTGACGATCACCCAGCCCCAGCCCTGCGTGTTGCCGCCGGTCGGCCCGCGAATCGCCGCGTCGAGGATCGCCCACAGCACGTCGTCCGGAATCCGATCGCGCTTCAGGTAACGCCGCGCCGGCGTCGAGTGAATGGCGGCGAGGACATCGAGCGTTTCGTGATCGGGGAGGTTGTCAGGCATCGGATCTCCAGTCGTTGTGGGGCGAGTCGCCCGTCCGGAGTCTAGCCGACGGCTGATCCGGGAGCGGGACCACGGGGCAGACACGAAAGCGGGGACCCCGTTGGGTCCCCGCCTGTTCAATCGCTCGGGCGCCCTCGGCCTAGTCGTTGCCGAGGATCAGCGTCGAGGTACCGGAGAACATGCCCGCGGGGGCGTGCACCATGCTGGTGTGCAAGTCCTTGAGCTGACGCTCGCCGGCCTCGCCACGGAGCTGGGTCACCGATTCCATGATGGCGAACATGCCGTACATGCCGGTGTGCGTGTACGAGAGCCCGCCGCCGTTGGTGTTCATCGGGAAGTCGCCGCCCGGGGCCGTGTGGCCCTCCGCCATGTACGGGCCGCTCTCACCCGGCTTCACGAAGCCGAGCGCCTCGAGCGCGTACATCGGGACGTGCGTGAACGCGTCGTAGAACATGGCGTGCTGGATGTCCTTCTGGGACATCCCGGCCATCGCGAACGCGTCCTTGCCGGTCTGGATCGCCGAGGTCCACTCGGTCATATCGCGCATCGAGCTGATGCCGGCGTGGGCCGTGGCCTCGCCGCGACCGAGCACCCAGACCGGGGGCTTCGGGAAGTCCTTTGCGCGCTCCTCGCTGACGAGGACCAGCGCACCGCCGCCATCGGTGACGACACAGCAGTTGAGCAGGTGCATCGGCCAGGCGATCAGCCGCGAGTTCAACACGTCCTCGACCGTGATCGGATCGCGCATCAACGCACGGGGGTTCAGCTCCGCCCACTTCCGTGTGGCGACGGCGACCGAGGCCATTTGCTCCTCGGTGGTGCCGTACTCGTGCATGTGCCGCACGACGGGGATGGAGAACATGCTGGGCGGGCCCCAGACGCCGTACGGCGCCTCGAACTGTCCACCGATCGTCGCGCCGCCGCCGCCACGGCCGCCGACGCCGACCTGCGAGCGACCTGACTCGCCGTGGGTCACGAGGACCACGTCGCAGTAGCCGGCCTGGATCGCAGCCACGGCGTGGCCGACGTGCATCAGGAACGAGCCGCCGCCGACGGACGTGCCGTCGACCCACCTCGGAATGATGTTCAGGTACTCGGTCAGTTGAGCCGGCGTGGGGCCGGCGGTGGCGACGCCATCGACGTCGTCGAGCGTGAGGCCGGCGTCCGCGAGGGCGAGCATCGCCGCCTCCGCGTGCAACTGCATCATCGAGTGATTCGGCAGCTTACCGACGGTCTCGGTCTCGGAGGCGCCAACGATGGCGACCTTGTGGCTGTAGTCCCGGGAATTACGGGTCACGTTGATCCTCCGCCTATCCGGCCGGCTGGAACTTCGGCAACGTCACCTCGTCGGTGACGTCGTCGTAGACGATTTCGAGGGCCATGTCCGGCTTCAGGTGCGCCGGATCCGGCTCGACGTTAATCACGTTGGTCATCATCTTCGGCCCCTCGTCGAGCTCGACGATGGCGATGACGTAGGGCACCTCGTCCGCCCAACCGCCGAAGCCGCGGTGGGAGATGACGTAGGTGTGCAGCTTCGCCTTGCCGGAGACCGTCTCCCAGGCGACGTTCGTCGACCGGCAGCCGGGGGCGGGGCAGAACGGGCGCGGGAAGAAGTAGAACTCGTTGCAGTCCTGGCACTTCTGGATGCGCAGCTCATGCCGCTTCAAACCGTCCCAGAACTCTTGTGTTTCAGGCGTCGCCTGCGGGAGCGCCTTCGCGTATGCCATGTCTCCTCCGGTCCCCGTGCACGTGAATCTCGTCGCGACGCCGGGTCGTGCCCGAACGTTTTCGACTCTCGTTCGATTTGTGGTGGTGGCGGGAAATTAGCAGACGCCCCGCGCTGTCACAACATTCGATCGCGCGCATCGTAGCGCCGACGGAGGCGAGGCGTGACCGTGGCTCACGGAGATCGCGCGTGACCGCGAGGGCAACGCCGACGCTAGCGGATGAAGACGAGCGCGACGGTCCCAAGCATGGAGATGAGCGCAAGCCAGCCGAGCACCTGGAGGGCGACCGGCCACCAACTCCGCTTCGACGGCTCCCACGGGCCGTACCCGGCCTCATCCGTGAGATCGGGATCGAGGTCGCCCTCAGTGGATTCGAACCAGTCGCTCATCATCGTTCCCGACTCAGCGCGCAGGTGACGCGCGCCTTTGCGTTGATCCGGCCGGCGTCCTCGCCCTCGTCGCCGACGCGCACCTCGACGTCGACGACGGTGAGGCGACCATGGCGCAGGACGCGCGCCTCTATCACGGTCAGTTTGGCGCGCGCGGAGTAGAGATACGAGATCCCGAGGTCCTGCGTCCCTTCGATGCGCTCACCGGGACCGAGCAGCGTGGCGATCGCGAGGTGCGCAGCGACCTCGGCGACGCTGGCCTGCACGCCGCCGTTGATCGAGTCACGGACGCCCGAGACGTTCGTCGAGTTGCGGTCCATCGCGAGGCAGGCATGGCCCGGCTCGAGCGCCGAGACGGTGACGCCGAGGCCGCGCAGCAGCGGGCGTTGTTCCCAGTCCGCGACCAGCTCCGTGAACGGTGCGGCGACGGTCATTGCGCGGGCCTCGTGGTGACGGCGTAGGTACTGCGGCCACGCGCGAACTCGCCGGCGGCATCGGAGACGGTGAACTCGACGAGGCGGGTGGTCGGCGATCGGCCGACGACCTGGCAGGCAACGTGCGCGGTCCCCCTGGCGGCGCGCAGGTAGGTGACGTTCAGCTCGGCGGTGCCGTTCATCTCCTCGGGCGGGGCGACCGTGGTGGCGCCGGCGCGCACGAGGGCGATATCGACGGCGGTCGTCAGCGCGAAGGTGGTGGGGGTGGCCTCGCCCGGCCCCGCCTCTACATCGCAGTCGGCGCGGCCGTCCGCGGCACGGCCGGCGACGATGCCCATGAGCTGGTTGAGTGGCCGATCGTCCTGGGAGATCGGCTGATTCCAGCGCGACTCCGAGTGCTGGGGCGCTGACCCGTCGGCCACGAGACCTCCCGCGTGGTGCGTGTTGGCCGTCGCAGCCTAGCGCACGCTCACGCCCGGAGCAGCCCCCCGGCGCCGGCTTCGAATGCCGGGCGCTGCGACTGCTGATGCGCCGAGCGCTGGCACCCATAATGCGCCGAGCGCTGGGGCGGCTATCCTCGGGCGAGGGCACACGGAGGGCGATGCGAATGGCGATCCTGGTACAGCGCGAGTTCACGGTGGCACTGGCGGATCGCGCGCGCTTCGAGGATCTGAGCCGCAACGGCGTCTGGCCCTCGATGTTGCGTTACGGCTCGTTGATGGTCGGCTACGGGTTCTGGGCCTTCGGCGGGCCAGGCGACGTGGTGGTCACGCACAGCGTGTACCGCGACATGGATCACTGGATGGGGACGCGCCTCGGTGGGTTCCTCGAGGCGGATCCGGCGATTCGCGCGCAGGCCGCGGAGTTCGCGGAAGCGAAGTCCGCCCGCCCGCCGATCATCGCGCACTCGCGGGCGCGGATGCTCGAACTGGACGATCACGTGAGCACCCTCGATCCAAAGCCGCGCAGCGCGGACGACCCGCTGGCCGTGGCGCCGCAGAACTTTGGGCGCGGCTCGGTCGTCTCGGAACTCTGCTATTCGCTCACCGATCCGGCGCACCGACAGCGCTTCGAACAGCTCTCGCACGAACACATCTGGCCGTGGCTCGAAACCCAAGGAGCGCGACTGATCGCGTTCGGCCGCGACCCGCTCGGGCCGGGCAACGAGGTGGTGACGCTCTTCGCGTTCCGCTCGCTCGATCACTGGTATCGGTTGTCCCGCCCGTCACCCGACCAGGATCCGCCGCCGGCGGCGATGGATGCCTGGAACGAACGACACCGGCTGATCGGTGGACAGCGCGGTCGCCTGCTCCAGGTGGCGACCGACTGGGGAACCCCGGTCGCATGACAAACACGACGGACGCATGACCAGCGCGCTCAACTCGCTCCCGGACGAGGAGACGCTGCGGGCGGTTGAGGCGCTCGCGCTGGAACTCGCCCGCGAGGGCGGTCGCCAGGCGACTGACGGCCTCGCACGCGAAATCACCGTCGACTACAAGACGGACGCGAAGACAGACGGCGACGCACCTCGGGACCCGGTTTCGGAGATCGACCGCGCGGTGGAGGCGATGGTCCGCGAGCGCGTCGGCGAGCGCTTCCCCGGCCACGACATCATCGGCGAAGAGGTCGAGCTGCACCCCGACACCGTCGAGGACTTCGTCTGGGTGGTCGATCCGGTCGATGGCACCGCCAACTTCGTGAACGGTTACCCGCTCTTCTGCGTCTCGATCGGCGTGCTCTTCAACGGTGTACCGGTCGTCGGGGCGCTCTGGTGCTCCTCGACCCACGCCCTCCACCCGGGCGTCTACCACGCCCACCGTGGCGGCGGGCTCTACTTCGAGGAGCAGGCGTTCACCCCGGTCCCGGCGACGGACGTGCGGCGACGGCTGAGCGCCGCCCCGGGTGGCAGTCCGGGACGCACGCAACACTGGGACCACCGCGTCACCGGCTCAGCGGCGATCGAGCTGGCCTTCGTGGCCGCCGGCATCTTCCAGAGCGCATGGTTCGGCGGCCTCAAGATCTGGGACCTCGCCGCCGGCGTGCTGCTGATCCAGGAAGCGGGCGGGCGGGTGATCCACCGCCGCGGCTCCACCTTCGAGGCGTTCGAACGCTTCGAGGCGCCGGCGGAGGTGAAGGAGGATCGCGCGCCCTCGTTGCGTGACTGGCGCGGGCTGATCATCGTCGGGACCGACGAAGCGGTGGCGGTGGTCCAGGAGCGCCTCAGCCGCCGGCCCTCGTGGTTCACGCGATTCCGCTCGAAGATCGGCCTGGGACCGCGCCGGCGTCGCTAGGCAGCGACCGCATTCGGAGCGCTCAGAGCGGGCAGCCCTGCGCGCGGACCGCGCTCAAATCAGCGGCCACGGCACACAGCGGTACGGGTACATCTGCGGCAGCACAGGGTGCGAGGCGAGCGCGTCACAGCGCGTCGCGAACGCCTCGAGTTCGTATCCCGCGAGGCGGTCGCGAAACGGCGCGCTCGTTTCGTCGGCACCGGCGACGCAGGTGCGCAGACGTCGGATGTCCTCGACCCAGGCAGCCGGCAGTTCGGTGCCCGCGTAATCCCAGATCACGGTACGTAGCTTCTCCACCGAGTTGAAGCAGAGCCCATTATCGATCCCCCAGATGCGGTCATCGACATCCAGAAGCAGGTGGCCGCCCTTGCGATCGGCGTTGTTCGCGATCAGGTCGAAGGCCGCGAAGCGGACGAATTGCTCGTCGAGGCTGTCGCGCTCACGCACCGCAAAGTAGTGCTCGCCGGGATCGTGCTCGATGAAGAGCTGCATCGAGCCGACGCCGTGCTCGCCGTCCCGTTCGACCGTCGGCGGGATCAGGTCCCAGCCGAGGAGCAGCGATACCTCGTAGGCCGCGATCTCGCGCTGGTAGAGCGTGCCGTACGGAAAGTCGTGCAGCGGCTGCTCGCCGCGCTCCGGCTTGTACACGCCGAGGCCAGGCCCGAGTTCGTCGTGCTGGAGGTCGGCGAGGAAGACGTAGTTCGAGGAGTCATAGATCAGGCGGAGCTGGGTGATCTCCGCGTCGCGCAGCGCGTCCGGCACGCGCGGGTCCGCGGGCATCCACGAGTTCCGCAACGACGCCGTCTCTGTCGCCATGCCCGTCCCGTCGCGCGCCGCTTGCCACCTCGATTGTACGAATCGGCGGCGTGGGCCGTGTCGCGCGACTAAACGCCCACCACCTCGCGCTCGGTATGGCCGAGCACCAGCCGCAGCGCGGTACCGTGCATCACCATCGTGGCGAGCGCCGGCACCGAGGCATCGACGATCGCCCGTGCCGCCTCGATCTCCACGTCGGCGATCCCGGCCGCGGACAGCGCCGCGGCGTCGGCGCGCAGCGGTTGGGCGAGGAACCGCGCGCCCGAGCGGGCGTAGTAGTAGAGCGCACGACCGCGTCGGCGGAAGTCGGGGTAGGTGGCGAGGTGTTGCAGTTCGTCCCATGAAGCGCCCAGGTAGCCGGGCCAGTGGGCGAGCAGGCGGTAGAGCTGCGGCGCCTCCGGGAGCTGCAGGGTCTCCGCGACCGCCGTGAGTTGCGACCCGCCGCTCAGCTCCGCCGGGACGGGCACGTCGAGGTTCGCACGCTCGCGGTCGCGCAGCTCGCGCGGCTGCGCGCTGCCCTTGCCGCCCAGCTCGGGGCGATCGAACGCCTCGGCGAGCGCGGCACCGGCGAGGAGCGCCTGCGGCTGCAGATAGTGAAAGACGGCGAGCACCGCCTCGACCTGCTCCAGCTCGGCGGCGGGAAGCGACTGGAGCAGCGCGTCACGCGACAGCAACGGCTCGTACGCCTCCTCGACGGCGTCGAGGGCCATGTCCGCGAGGTAGAGGGCGCTGCCGAGGAAACCGGCGGTGTCGATGGAGGCGGCGAGCACCGGCCACACGTACGCGAGGTAGTTCGGCGTGGCTTCCAGCCGCGTGACCAGCTCCGGCGCGACCGGCGAGCGGAAAGCGGCCGCGACCTCGGCGCGGGTCGGGGCAGGTTGCGGGATCGGGGCAATCATCGGGTCAGGCGAGGCTGACGTTGTCGACGCGGGTGCCGTGCATCTCATGCGCCTCGCGCACGATCCGCACGATCTCCTCGGGCGTTTCGACGAGCTGGAAGAGACCCGGATCCTCGGGTGCGACCAGGCCGCGCTCGACCAGCACCTGTTCGATCCACTCGATAAGCCCGGGCCAGTAGTCCTTGCCAACCAGCAGCAGCGGGAAGCGACGGATCTTCCCGGTCTGCATCAAGGTGATCGTTTCGAAGAACTCGTCCAGCGTGCCGAACCCGCCGGGGAAGAGGACGAACGCGGTCGCGTACTTGACCAGCATCACCTTGCGCACGAAGAAGTAGCGGAAGTTCAGCGACAGCGTCTGGTAGGGGTTGGAATCTTGCTCCTCGGGGAGCCGGATATTCAGGCCGGCCGATCGCGCGCCCGCCTCCACCGCGCCACGGTTGGCGCCCTCCATCACCCCGGGACCACCGCCGGTGACGATTGAGAAGCCGGCCTCGCCAAGCTGCTTCCCCACCTCGCGGGCCAGTTGGTAGGACGGATCGTCTTCGCTGACGCGCGCGGAGCCGAAGATGGTGACCGCGGGGCGAAGCTGGGCGAGGACGTCGAAGCCCATCGTGAACTCGGACATGATGCGGAACATCCGCCACGCTTCGCGGGCTGGTTCGTCCCGGGGGTCGAGCTGCATCGGCGTCTCCCGTGCTGCATTGGATTCGACCGTAGCACCGCCGGGAGGGGTCGCGAGCCGGGGATGGCCCCAAGGCGCTGCCCGGTAGAATGTGGAGGACGGAGGCGCCATGCCACACACGTTGCTGCTCGCCGAACCGCGCGGTTTCTGCGCGGGGGTGGTGCGCGCGATCGATGTCCTCAACGAGGTGCTCGACCGCGAGGAACCGCCGATCTACGCGTTCCACGAGATCGTGCACAACCGGCACGTCGTCGATGGCTTCCGGGCGCGCGGCGCCATCTTCATCGACACGATCGCGGAGGTCCCCGAGGGCGCGCGGATCGTGTTCTCCGCGCACGGCATTTCGCCAGAGGTCGTGGCCGCGGCCCACGCACGTCACCTGCGCGTGATCGACGCCACTTGCCCGCTGGTCACGAAGGTCCACCTGGAGGCGAAGAAGGCGGCCAAGGACGGCTTCGACGTGCTCCTCGTTGGCCACGAGGGCCATGACGAGGTGGTCGGGACGAAGGGCGAAGCGCCGGAACGCACGACGGTCGTCGACTCGCCGGCGGACGTGGCCGCGGTCGCCGCGACCGGGCGCAAGAAGTTCGTGGTGACGCAGACGACGCTGTCCGTCGACGACACAGCGGCAACGATCGCGGAGATCCGTAGCCGCTTCCCGGAAGCCGAGATCCGCAACGACATCTGCTACGCGACGACCAACCGGCAGGCAGCGGTGCGGGCGATCGCGGAACGCGCGGACCTCGTGATCGTCGTCGGTTCGGCGAACTCCAGCAACAGCGTGCGGCTGCAAGAGGTCGCCGCGAGCATGGGCACGGCCGCCTACCGCGTGGACGGCATCGCCGAGATCGATCCGCGCTGGTACGAGGGCGTTGCGATCGTCGGCCTGAGCGCGGGCGCGTCCGTGCCGGACTCGCTGCTCGATCCGATCATCGACGATCTGCGGACGCGCGGCGTGACGAAGGTGGAGCCGGTGATCGTCGCGGAAGAAACGATCGAGTTCCGACCGCCGGTGATCAGCGCCTAGCCACGGCCGACTCGCGTCAGCGGATCACGTAGCCCACGCCGCGAACGGTCTTGATCGTGCCCGACAGGCCGGCGGCATTCAGCTTGCCGCGCAAGCGCGAGATATGCGCCTCGACGTAGTTCCGTGAGCCGAAGGTCTCGTAGCCCCAGATCGCCTGCGAGATCTGATCCGGCGCCACCACCTCGGTGCGGCGTTCCAGGAGCAGTTGGAGCACGGCGAACTCTTTCGGAGTCAGCGCCAGCGGATCCTCGCCCCGCAAGAGTTCGTGAGAGCGCACGTGCATCACGAGCCCGTCCGGGCCGTGCAGCTCGTTGCTGCGGCGCACCGAGTGCTCGCGGCGCACCAGCACGCGTACGCGCCGATCCAGCTCACGGGGATACACGGGCCTCGCGAGGTAGTCCTCCGCGCCGTGATCGAACGCCCCCACGCGGTTCTCCGCGCTGGCATCCGGTCCGACGATGATCAGCGGGAGGTCGCTGAAGGTCCGGAGGCTCTTGGCGCCATCGAGCGCCAGTTCGTTGGACTCGGAGAACAGGACCAAAACGTCCGCCTATTGTTGCTCCAGCCATTCGATCGCGGCGTCGGTCGACACGACAGCGGACACCTGGTGCTGGAGTGGCCGGAGTTCGGCGGCCAGGCGAACGCTCGCCATCTCATCGCGATCGATCAGCAGGAGCCGGATCGGATCGGAACCGGGGTCCGACGGGCGGACGGCATCGGTCGTCGCTGCGTTGGCAGGCCAGGGGGGTTGCGAGACCGTCACGGGCGCGAACTCCCTTCGCGGGTGCCGGGGTCCGCGCAGGCCGCGCAGACCAGTCACTCACGAACGGTAACGCTGTCGAATGCCTGACTTTCTGACGAAAGCGTGAGCATGCTGAGGCGAAACCGGGAAGTTGACGGCTAGTTGATCGCACCGTCAGCAAGGAACGAGAGAAGCAACATCCGGAAGCGCTCGCGTGCGTCCTGATATACGCCGTGCCCGACACCTTCGAGGATCTCCAGCCGTGCGGACGGGATCTTCCGCGAGATCACCACCGACCCGCCGGCTCCCGCGACCACGTCGCTGCCACCCGCGACGATCAGCGTCGGGCACTCGATCCGATCGAGGTACGGCGTCAGTGGGTGCTCGCGGAGCGATGCCGTCGCGCGCGCCTGCGCGACGTACGAGTCCAGGTGCTCCGGCGCAATCGCCGGTGGTGCGGCCGCGGATACGGTCGCGTGGCCCTCGAACGCCGGCGGCAGATCGCGGCCGGCGATCGCCTGCTCACCCAGCCGTGCCAGCTCGCCTCGGGCGTACCAGTTCTCGCTCGCGCCGACGTTGACCTCGCTCGAGGTGGAGTCCAGCACCAGCGCGGCGCAGCGCTCCGGGTAATCGAGGGCGAAGCGCTGGGTCAGCACCCCACCCCACGAAACGCCGTGAATGATCGCGCGCTCGATCTCCAGGTCATCCAGCAGTGCGGCGAGGTCCGCCGCGTACAACGGCAGCGAGTACTTCGGCGCCGGCCCGGACTTGCCGAGGCCGCGCTGATCCCAGGCGACCGTGCGGAACCGCTCCGCGTACCAGGGCAGGTCGTCGCGCACGAAGCCCGCGGAGTTCCCGCCCAGGCCGTTACAGAACACGTACGGCGTGCCATCGCCCGCCACCGTGTAGTGGATCCGCACGCCGTTCAGCTCCGTGTCAGCCATCTGATCGCTCCTCTGCTCAGCCCGCCGGGCATTCCGCTGCCAGTAGACGTGCGTGACCCTGAGCGAGCCGCACGGTGAGCGGCCCGGGTGCCGCGCCGGACCAGCACTGCCGACCGTCCGCCCGGATCGCCGTGACTGGGTATGCGCCGGCGATGCTACTGGACGTGAAGACCTCGGTGGCGCGCACGAACGCGTCGAGGGTGAGCGTCCGCTCCGCGGTGGGGATGCCCTCGGAGGCGGCGATCTCGAGGAACGCGTCGCGTGTCACGCCGGGGACCGGGCCGTCCGCGAGCGGCGGGGTCACGAGGACGCCATCGATCACCGCGAAGATGTTGGCGGTCGCCGCTTCGCAGACGTCACCGCGGGTATTGAGCAGCAACGCGTCGGAGGCGCCGGCAGCACGTGCCTCGGCGCGTGCGATCAGATAGACGAGGTAGTGCGCGTGCTTGGCGAAGCCGAGCGGGCGCGTCGGATCGACGCGTTGCGAGGCCAGCGCCAGCGTCAGCGGTTGCGGGGCTGGCGCGGTCAGGTCGAGCGGATCGGCGACAACGATCACCGAGGGCGATCGGGCAAGCCCGAGGTCCGGCCCGTTGAGGATGCCCGGGCTGACGCTCAGGCGGACGCGTCCCTCGCTGATGCGATTCGCCTCGAGGGTCTGCGCCACCGCCGCGGCGAGTTCGCCGTCGGATGGCGCGGGCGTACCGATCGCCTCGAGGCCGGCGCGGAGCCGTGCGAGATGCCCGCCAAGGCGGAAGATCCGCCCGTTCGAGGCGCGCATGCTCTCGAAGCAGGCGATGCCGTAGCGGACGGCGGCGTCGTCGATCGAGACCGTCGCCTCGGTGCGCGGGACCAGCGCGCCATCGACGTAGGCGAGCGCGGTCACGGCGCCGGCCGGCGCGCGCCTCGAGGCGAAACGCGCTCCGGGGTGGCCGGCACCTCGGAATCGGCTGGTACCTCGGATGCCTCGTCCGGCAGCGCGACGCCGAGGGCGCGTGCCATTCCGCGCGCCTTGTCGAGCGTCTCCGTGTACTCAGCCTCGGCCTCGGAGTCGTGCACGATCGCTCCACCGACATGGAGGTGTGCGACGCCGTCGGCGAGGGTGAGCGTGCGAATCGCGATATTCAGATCGAGACGCCCGTGCGCCGAGACATAGCCGATCGACCCGGTATAGACGCCGCGGACAGTCGGCTCGAGTTCGTCGATGATCTCCAGCGCGCGAATCTTCGGCGCGCCGGTAATCGAACCGCCGGGGAACGTCGCGCGCAGCAGCGCCTCCAGGCCGACGCCACCTCGCCGCTCCGCCGTCACCGTCGAGGTCAGGTGGTGCACCTGGCGGTACGACTCCAGCCGCGCCAGCTCCGGCACCGCGACGCTCCCGGTGCGCGCGACGCGCCCCAGGTCGTTGCGTTCGAGGTCAACGATCATCACGTGCTCGGCGCGATCCTTGCTGCTCGCAAGCAGCTCCGCCGCGAGCGCGCGATCAGCGGCCTCGGTCGCTCCACGCGGTCGCGTGCCTTTGATCGGCCGCGTCTCCAGGTAGGAACCGTCGGCGAGCAAGAAGCGCTCCGGCGAGGATGACAGGATCTCCACACCAGAGAGTTCGTCGCGGAGATCGAGGTACGCGGAAAATGGCGCGGGGCTTACCCGGCGCAGCGTCCCGTAGAGATCAAACCCACTGTCCGAGCACAGCGTGGAGAACCGCTGCGACAGGTTCACCTGGTAGATGTCGCCGGCCTCGATGTAGCGCCGCGCGCGATCGACACCGGCGAGGTAGCGCTCCCGGCTCATATTCGCGCGGAGCGGCGTCCGCCCGCTGGAGGGCGGCGCGGTCGCCGCGCGGTCCCGGCCGAGCGCGAGGTTGGCGCGCAAGCGCACGACCGCGTCCGGGCGTCCGACCAGCCACGCCCGACCGTGCTGGCAGTCCTCGACGACCGCCGCGTCGTACCAGCCGAACGCGAGGTCCGGCGCGCCAACGTCGTCGATTGTGGTGGCGGGCAATAACTCAATCTCGCGCCCCAACTCGAATCCGAGATAGCCGATCGCGCCGCCGGCGAACGGCAGCGCGACCGCGTCCTGAGCTGTGAAGTCGGGGGCCGAAGAGTCCGGGGCCGAGGAGTCGAGGGCGCCCTCGGGTGGGTCGCCGGGCACGAGCGGCGGCAGAGACGACGGCTCCGCCTCGATCAGCGCGGCCAGCGCGGCGAGTGCACCGGGCGCAAGGCGCTGCGGCCCTGCCGGGCCGCTGAGCAGGACGTCCTCGCCGTATGCGACCAGGCGCCAACGCGGATCGCTGGCGACGATCGACCAGCGCCCGCGCGGCGCGGTGGTGTCGGACGAGTCGATCCAGACGAGGCCCGAACGGTCGCGCAGCAGCGCTGCCGCGTCCGCGGCGCTCCCCTGCCAGCTCTCGATCGTGGGCTCACTGAGGCCCATGCACGCCTCGATCTGGTCGCGCTGGTGACGATCCGATTCTAGGCCCTCAGCCACGGCTGGCCTACGCTGGAGCGATGTCCCGACACCAGCTCCTCTCCCTGCTTAACGTCGCGCTGTCGCTCGCCATCCTCGGCATCCTGATCGCGGTGCTGGTGCCGGCCGAGTGGCTCGGTAGCGCCAACGCTCCGCTGCGCCGGGTCTCGGAACGCGAGTCGTGGCTGATCCACGGCACGCTCTTCGCGAGCTTGAGCGGGGTCGTCGGGCTGCGATTGCTGGCGGCAGCGCCGTCGCAGTTCACGCGTGGCTGGATCCTGCTGGCGGTCGTGCTGATCGCGGCCCTCGCCACTGGCACCGAGCTGGCACAGCTTCGTGTCCACGGTCGCGACGCGACCCCCGGCGACTGGCTGGCGGATCTGACCGGCATGTGGCTCGGCCTCGGCACCGCCGCGCTGATCGGCCCGACCCTGATCGCGTGGCTGACCAGCGAACCAGCACGCTAGACACTCCCGAGGCGCCAGTGCCGCGCCCCCCGTTGGCGGGGGATTCAGCGCGGGACTCAGCGCGAGGCGTACACGCGCATGCCATAGTCGTTGTAGCGCCGATCGGGATCGAGCGAGGAGCGCGCGCTGATCCGCGAGACCTTCACACGGTGCCGCCACGAGCCACCTCGCGAGGCGCGCCGCGCACCCTCCGGTACGCCGGCCGGGTCCACCGCGGGCAGTCCCGCGTACCCGTCCTTCGCGTACCAATCGCTGCACCATTCGTGGACGCTGTCGCCCATGTGGAGGAGGCCAAAGCCGTTTGGTGGCGACGAGCCGATCCTCGGTGGCCGGTCCATACCCGCCGCTCCGGGCGCGTACGCGCCCTCAATCCAGGGCTCGTCTCCCCACGGATAGAGCGCGTCCAGCAGGTCCCCGCGCGCCGCGAACTCTCGTTCCGCCTCGGTGGGGAGCCGGCACTCCTGCGCGACGACCTCACTAAGCCAGGCAGAGTAGGCGAGCGCGTCGTGCCAGTTCACGCCAACGACCGGCTGGTCCGGCTGGTTGAATCGATCATCCTCGAGGAATGGCAGTGGCTCGTGGCCGGTTGCTTCGCGGAACGCCTCGAACTCGCGATTGGAGACCGGGGTCAACGCAACGGCGAAGGGTGCGACGCGGACCTCGCGAACCGGGCCTTCGTCGGCGCGCAGCGTGGAGCCCATACAGAAGGCGCCACCGGCCAATTCGACGAACGGCGTGGCGACGGGCCCATCGGCCAATAGACGGGTGATTCGCGCGTCTGGGGACATCATGCGTGATGCTATCAGCGACTGGCGCGTCGCTTCATAGGTGAATCGCGATTGCACCCATCGGATCGCTCGATATCCTTGAAGAATCTGGCTCCACCGGGTCGTCCACCCCGTCGGTCTACCCCGGCCGCTGTGGCGCACGCCAAAGGAGACGCCGTGCCGTTGGAAATCCCAGAAGTCGTCATTGACCGCCTCCCGGTGTACTTCCGCTTGCTCTCTCGTATCGCCGAGGAGGGCCGCACCGTGATCTCCTCGCAGGAGCTGGGCGACGAGCTGGATGTCACGCCGG
Source organism: Chloroflexota bacterium (assembly GCA_009391845.1). The sequence continues at coordinate 34,704 of QWJG01000002.1, forward strand.
CACAGATCCGCAAAGACCTGTCCTACTTCGGTCGCTTCGGCAAGCAGGGTCGCGGCTACTCGGTGCAGCGATTGCTCGAGGAGCTGCGCCTGATCCTGGGACTCGACCGTCGTTGGACCGTCGTCGTTGTCGGCATCGGCCGGCTCGGCCGGGCGGTCGCCTCCTACCCCGGGTTCCAGGGACAGGGCTTCGACATCGCCGGGCGCTACGACGCGGACCCGGAGCTGATCGGGACCGACGTGGACGGCGACACGGTCCGCGATGTGAAGCAGCTTGAGGAAGACTTGCGACGTACCCCGGCCGACATCGGCATCGTCACCGTCACCGCGCAGCACGCGCAGCAGGTGGTGGACGTACTGACCCGCGGCGGTGTCCGCGCGATTCTCAACTACACCCCGGCGCGCGTACAGGTGCCGGAGCGGGTCGAACTGAAGAACATCAACCCCGTCCTCTTCCTCCAGAGCATGACCTATCACCTGAAGCGGCGCGCCGCCGCTCGCGAGGACATGCGCGGCGCCGACGCCTGATCGCCGGGGTCGGACGGCGCTAGCGGCCCTCGCTAATCAGCGACTCTTCCTCGGTTGGGAGCGCACGCTCGATCACCTCGATGTAGTCGAGCGCGGCGCCGGCGCCCTGCGCGATGCAGGTGAGCGGCTCGTCCGCCACATGTACCGGCACGCCGGTCTCGTAGCGCAGCAGCTCGTCCAAGCGGCGCAGCATCGCGCCGCCACCGGTCAGCACGATCCCGCGATCGATCACGTCGGACGCCAGCTCCGGAGGTGTGCGCTCCAGCACGCGCCGCACCGTCTGGACGATCATCGCGAGCTGATCCTGGATCGCGTGCGTCACCTCGTTCGCCGAAACGGTGATCGTCCGAGGCAGTCCGGTGATCTGATCGCGGCCGCGCACCTGCGCGACAGCGTCGTTGTGGTCATCCGGCAACGCCGAGCCGATCGCGATCTTCAGCTCCTCGGCGGTGCGTTCACCGATCAGCAGGTTGTGGCGGCGCTTCACGTGCTGCGCGATCTCGTCGTCGAAGCGGTCGCCGGCGACGCGCACCGATTCGCTGGCGACGATGCCGAACATCGAGATCACCGCCGCCTCGGTCCGACCGCCGCCAATGTCCACCACCATGTGGCCGCGCGCCGAGCCGACCGGGATCTGCGCGCCGATCGCCGCCGCGAGCGGTTCGGGGATCAGGTGCGCCGGACGGCGCGCGCCCGCGGCCTCGGCGGCATCGCGCACGGCGCGGCGTTCGACGCCCGTCACGCCCACGGGAACGCAGATCATCACCTCGGGACGGATCGGGTTGAAGCGCCCGACGACGCTGGTGATGAAGTAGCGGAGCATTGCCTCGGTGATCAGGTAGTCGGCGATCACGCCGTCACGCATTGGGCGGATGACCTGGATCGTGCCGGGGTGCCGGCCGATCATGCCTCGCGCCTCGTCGCCCACGGCGACCACGGTGTTGTCTCGCTCGGTGATCGCCACCACGGCGGGCTCGTCGAGCACGATGCCGCGTCCGCGCTCGTACACGAGCACGTTGGCCGTTCCAAGGTCGATGCCGATCCGTTTCGCGAACATCTCTCACCGCCGGCGTCGTGCGCCGTGGTCCTTCTACCGCTGTACCGCAATCAAAGCTGGGGTGGCCTCAGGGTAGCGCCTCGCCGGTGCGCTCGCATCGAGGGCGCGGTCCGACGCCGCTCAGGCGCGCGACACGTCCGCTCCGAGGGCGCAGAGCCGCTCCGCGAGGTGGGCGTAGCCGCGATCGAGGTGCTCGATGCCACCGACCGAGGTCTCGCCATCCGCCGCAAGCCCGGCGATCACCACCGCGGCGCCGGCGCGGATATCGAGGGCGCGCACTGCCGCGCCGTTGAGCCGTCCGCCGCCTTCGACGATCACCGTCTGCCCGCCGGTGATGATCTTCGCGCCCAGCGTGCGCAGTTCGCCGACGTACAACGTGCGGTTGTCGAAGACCCGCTCGTGGATCGTGGAGACGCCGGGCACCTGCGTCAGCGCGGCGGCCATCGGCGCGTGCAGGTCGGTCGGGAAGCCGGGGTAGGGCACGGCCTGCACCTGGACCGGCCGCAGCTTGCGGGGACAGGAGACGCGGACACCGCGGCCCTCGATCGTCTCCACCTTGGCATCCAGTTCGTGGAACTTCGCGATCAGCGAATCGAGCGCGGCCGGATCGGCGTTGGTGACGTGCAGATCGCCGCCGGTCGCGAGCCCCGCGAGGAGGTACGTACCGGCCTCGATACGATCGGGGATCACCTCGAAGTCGGTGCCGTGCATCCGCTCGACACCCTCGATGGTCATGATCGCGGTGCCGTGGCCGGTGATCCGCGCGCCCATCGAGTTGAGCATCGCGGCGGCCATCTCCACCTCCGGCTCCGCGGCGGCGTTGACGATCGTCGTCGTGCCCTCCGCGAGCGCGGCGGCGAACATCACGTTCACCGTCCCGAGGACGGAGGGATAGTCGAGGAAGATGCGCGCGCCCGTGAGCTTGGGGGCGCGGGCGACCCACTCTGCGCCGGAGCGGCTCACCTCGGCGCCCAGCGCGCGGAAACCGGCCAGGTGTACATCCAGCGGTCGTACGCCGATCACGTCGCCGCCAGGCGACGCACAAGCGGCCTCGCCGGCCCTCGCGAGCACCGGGCCCATCACGAGGAAGGAGGCGCGCAGCGCCATCACCAGCGCGGTCGGCGGCGCGGTCGCGGTGAACTCTCGTGCCTGGATGTAGACGGTCGTCCCGTCGACCTCGACCTCCGCCCCCAGTGCGCGGCAGACGTCAGCCATCTCGCCGATGTCGGCGATCTCGGGAACGTTGCGAATGGTGACGGGGTCAGCTGAGAGGAGGCCAGCGGCAAGGGTGTATAGCGCGGCGTTCTTGGATCCGGAGACGGCAACTTCGCCCTTAAGGGGCCGGCCACCGCGAATGACGAAGCGCTCACTCATCAACTGAACGATACCTGCGGTCCCGGTCGCACGCGAGAACTCAGCTCACCGGCGTCCTACCGAGGACTGACGGGGCGAGGTCCGAGGACGGCGGTTAGTTGGAGCGGACGGTCGGCGCGCCGGAACCGTGCTTACGACGGCGAACCTTCATCCGCAGTAGCGCCCGCTGTACGGAGAGCTGAGCGCGGAGCAGGTCGAACTGCCCCTCGCCCAATTCCTGGGTGCGACCGGCGAGACGCGTCTCTGCCCGCTTGCGGGCTTCGTCCGCGCGATCCTCGTTGATGTCGTCGGCATGCTCGGCCGCGTCGGCCAGCACGGTGACTTCGTCGTGCGCGACCTGTAGGAAGCCGCCGTGAATCGCGATCGGCTCGACGCCGCTCGGGGTGTACGCCAGCATCTCGCCGAGGCCGAGGCCGACCATCAGCGCCGCGTGGCTCGGGAGGATGGTGAGCTGGCCGTCCGAACCGGGTACGACCAGGCGCGTCACATCGTCCCGTTCCAGGACGGTGCGGTCAGCGGTGACGATCGACAGCGTGAGCGGCATGGTGATGATCCCGTCGCGTCGCGACTACTGCTACTTCCGAATCCCGTCGCTACGCGACGAGTGACCGAACCTGCCGGACGGCAACTACTGCCGCCCGGGCGTCTTTGCCTAGACGGACGCCATCTCGGCGGCCTTTTCGGTCGCCTGCTCGATCGCGCCGATCATGTAGAAGGCCTGCTCCGGGAGCGAGTCGTGCTCGCCCTCGAGGATCGCCTTGAAGCCGCGCACCGTGTCGGCGATGGAGACGTACTCACCCGCGCGGCCGGTGAACTGCTCCGCCACGAACATCGGCTGTGAGAGGAAGCGCTGGATGCGCCGCGCACGCGCGACGGTCCGGCGGTCGTCGTCCGACAGCTCCTCGATGCCAAGGATGGCGATGATGTCCTGCAGGTCCTTGTAGCGCTGGAGCGTACCGAGCACGCCCTGCGCCACGTCGTAGTGCTCCTGCCCGACAACGGCCGGGTCCAGGATTCGACTGTTCGAGGTCAGCGGGTTGATCGCCGGGAACAGACCCTGCTCGACCAGACCGCGGTCCAGCGTCACCGTCGCGTCCAGGTGGCCGAAGGTCGTCGCCACACCGGGGTCGGTGTAGTCGTCCGCCGGCACGTAGATCGCCTGGAACGAGGTGATCGCGCCCTTCTTCGTGGAGGTGATGCGCTCCTCGAGCTGGCCGACCTCGGTCGCCAGTGTCGGCTGGTAGCCGACGGCGGATGGCATGCGGCCGAGGAGTGCGGACACTTCCATACCGGCCAGCGTGTAGCGGTAGATGTTGTCGACGAAGAGGAGGACGTCGCGGCCTTCCTCGTCGCGGAAGTACTCGGCCATCGTCAGGCCGGTGAGGGCGATGCGGAGTCGCACGCCGGGCGGCTCGTTCATCTGGCCGTAGACCAGCGCCGTCTTGTCCAGCACGCCGTACTGCTGCATCTCGTGCCAGAGGTCGTTGCCCTCACGGGAGCGCTCGCCCACCCCGGCGAACACGGAGAGACCACCGTGCTCCGCCGCGAGGTTTCGGATCAGCTCCGTGTTGGTGACCGTCTTGCCGGTACCGGCGCCGCCAAAGAGGCCGACCTTGCCACCACGAGGGAGCGGCGCGATCAGGTCGATGACCTTGACGCCGGTCTCCAGGATGGCGGTCTGCGTCTCCTGGTCCGCGTACGCCGGCGGCGGGCGGTGGATCGGCCAGCGGAGCTGATCGGCGGGGATCTCCGCGCCCGGATCGAGCGGGGTGCCCAGCACGTTGAAGATACGGCCGAGGGTGTTCGGGCCGACCGGAACGGTGATCGCCGACCCGGTGTCCTCGGCCGGCGAGCCGCGGCGCAAGCCCTCGGTCGCGTCGAGCGCGAGACAGCGGACCCAGTTGTTGCCCAGGTGCTGCTGCACCTCGGTCACCAGGGTCTGGCCGTTCATGTCGATGTTCACCGCGTTGTAGATCGCGGGCAGATCGCCCGAGGGGAACTCGATGTCGACGACGGTACCGATCACGCGTCGTACGGTGCCTGCTGCCATCTCTGCCTCCAAGCGAGCGTGTTTAGCTCTGTGCGAGCGCGGCGGTGCCGCCCACGATGTCGAGCAATTCGCCCGTGATCAGTTCCTGACGTGCCTTGTTGTAGGTCAGCGTGAGGTCCGCGACCATGTCGTGCGCCGCGTCCGTCGCCTGCCGCATGGCGACCATGCGCGCTGACTGCTCGGACGCCTGCGCTTCGAGGATTGCTTCAAACACCTGCATCTCGACGTAGCGAGGCAGGAGCGTCTGCAGCAGCACCTCTGGCGATGGTTCGAAAATAAAGTCGACCGCGCCGGACGTCTCGCCGTCTGCGTCCACCGGCGGCTGCACCGGCAGAATCTGGCGAATCGTCGGCCGCTGAACGGCGGCGTTCACAAAGGTCTGGAACCCGATGAACACCTGATCCAGCTTCCCGGCGATGTAGTCCTCCATGACGATCCGCGCGATCGGCAGCACGTCCGAGGAGCTGGGGAAGTCACCGAGTTCGGTGAACTCCGCCAGCATCGGGAACCCGGCGCGACGGAAGAAGTCGCGGCCCTTGCGGCCGACCGACAGCACCGAGACCTGGTCGACCTCGGGCTGGCGCTCGAGCGCGACCGAGGCGCTGGCGCGGTTCATGTTCGCGTTGAGACCGCCGGCAAGGCCGCGGTCCGAGGTGATGTGAATCAGCGCGAAGTTCTTGATCTCACGTTGGGCGAGCAGCGGGTGAATCGCGTCGTCTCCGGACGCGCTGGCGTAGCTGGAGAGCTGTGCCAGCACGGCGCGCATCTGCGTCGCGTATGGACGCGCGCTGAGCGCGCGATCCTGGGCACGGCGCATCTTCGAAGCTGCTACCAGCTCCATCGCGCGTGTGACCTTGGACGTGTTCTCGACCGCGCTGATCCGTTGCTTGATCGCGCGGACGGTTCCGCCACCAGGCATAGCTGGCCCCGCTCCCCTGTGCTTTCAGTTGCCTCGACGCGCGCCTAGTAGGCGACGCTGCCGAGGAATTCCTCAATCGCGCTCTTCAACGAAGCCTCGGTGGCCTCGTCCAGATCGCCCGTCGACATGATGGTTTCCAGGATCCCGGAGTGGTTGGCCGCCATGAATTCGTGGAAGGCCTTCTCCAGGTCCAGCACCTTCTCCACCGGCACCTTGTCCAGGTGGCCGCGGACGCCCATGTAGAGCACCGTGACCTGCTGGGCCAGCGTCAGCGGCTGGTACTGCGGCTGCTTCAGCAGCTCGGTCAGGCGCGCACCTCGGGTGAGCTGGAGCCGCGTCGAGGCGTCCAGGTCGTCCGTGCCGAACTGCGCGAAGGCCTGCAACTCGCGGTACTGCGAGAGGTCCAGGCGCAGGGTGCCGGCCACCTTCTTCATCGCCTTGGTCTGCGCGTCACCACCCACGCGGGACACCGAGATGCCCGGGTTGGTGGCCGGTCGCTGACCGGAGTTGAAGAGGTCCAATTCCAGGAAGATCTGGCCGTCGGTAATCGAGATGACGTTGGTCGGGATGTAGGCGGACACGTCGCCGGCCTGCGTCTCGATAATCGGCAGCGCCGTAATCGATCCGCCGCCCAGCTCCTCGGTGACGCGCGCGGCGCGCTCCAGGAGACGGGAGTGCAGGTAGAAGACGTCGCCGGGGTACGCCTCGCGTCCCGGGGGGCGCTTCAGCAGCAGCGAGACCTCGCGGTACGCCCAGGCGTGCTTGGAGAGGTCATCGTAGATGACCAGGACGTCCCTGCCCTGGGCCATGAAGTACTCGGCGATCGCGGCGCCGGCGTAGGGGGCCAGGTACTGCAACGCCGCGGACTCCGCGGCGGAGGCAGTGACCACCACCGTGTGATCCATCGCGCCGTGCTGTTCGAAGATCGCGACGGTCTGGGCGACCTTCGCGTCCTTCTGGCCGATCGCGACGTAGACGCAGAGCACGTCGCTGTTCTTCTGGTTGATGACGGCGTCGACGCCAATCGCGCTCTTACCGATCGAGCGGTCGCCGATGATCAGTTCGCGCTGACCACGGCCAACCGGAATCATCGCGTCGATCGCCTTGATGCCGGTCTGCAGCGGCTGGTCCACGTGGACGCGGCTGACCACGTCGGGCGCGATGCGCTCCACCGGGTAGCTCTCGGTCGTGTTGATTGGCCCGCGCTCGTCAATCGGGTCGCCCAGCGCGTTCACGACGCGCCCGATCAGCGCCTCGCCCACCGGCACGGACGCGACCAGGCCCGTCGTGCGGACCTCGTCGCCTTCCTTCACCGCGGCGTAGTCACCGAGGATGATCGCGCCGACCGTCTCTTCTTCGAGGTTCAGCGCCAGTCCACGAATCGGCCGCCCTTCGAGGTCGGTCGAGCTGAACTCGAGCAGCTCCGAGGACATGCACTCGCCGAGACCGTGAATCTGCGCGATGCCGTCTCCGGCAACGATCACGGTGCCAACGTTCGCTTCGACCGCTTCCGCGTCAAAGCCCTCGATTTGCTGCTTCAGGATCGAAGCGATCTCTTCAGCTCGAACTACCATCGGAGTCCCCCTGGGGCGCTTCCTTGATGCCGCATACTTGCCGTCGCGGAGACCTTAGCGGGTCACTCGCTCCAGCTCTCGTCTCAAACTGCGCAACCGGGTGCGCGTTGATGCGTCGAATAGCCGGTCGCCGATACGGACGGTGAGGCCCCCGAGGATCTCGGGGTCCACGATCGTCTCCATCGTGACCTGTTTGCCGGTCTGTGCCGCCAGTTGCCGCTGCACCGCCGCGCGCCGCTCGTCGTCCAACGGAACAGCCGTACGCACCACGGCGCGCGCGATGTTCCGTTCCTCGTCCAACAGCTCGCGATAGAAGGCAGCCACTGACTGGCCAAGCGACAACCGCGACTTCCGGCGAAGGAGACGGAACAGGTTGAGCTGCTTCGTCCCGATCCCCGGCTGAGCCTGCTCGACGATCGCGGAGAAGCGATCGTCAGTGAGGCCGTCCGCCTGCAGTGCGTTGACGAACGCGGGGCGTCCGGTCAGCGCTTCGAGCGTCTCGACGGCGGCAAGCCAGTCGTCGAGCGTCCCGTCCTGGCGCGCAATCTCAAGCGCGGCCAGCGCATAGCGTCGTCCTGCGATGTCGCGTGATCCGGCCAACGTCTACTCCCCGTCCGCCGGAATCAGTTGTTGCCGTCCTGGCCGAAGCGAGCTTCGACCAGTGCCTCGTCAATCAACCGCTGATGTGCATCGCGGTCGATCGCCTGTCCCACCACACGCTCGGCGGCGCGGATCGTCAGGTCAGCGAATTCAGAACGGAGCTGTTGCACCGCCTGCTCGCGTTCCAGCGCGATCTCCTCGCGAGCGCGGCTCACGATCTGATCGGCTTCGCGCCGTGCCTGCTGTTCCAGCTCCTCGCGGAGCCGTCCCGCCTGCTCCTGCGCTCGTGCCGTCGCCTCGCGGGCCTCGGCGCGTGCCTCCTCGATGACGCGACGTGCCTCTTCCTCGCTGGCGGCCGCTTGCGTGGCTGCCTGCTCGGACCGCTGGAGGCCTTCCTCGATGCGGTGCTTCCGCTCGTCGAGGACCTTCAGGATCGGCTTCCAGAGGAACAGCCGCAGCACGACCAACAAGATCGTGAAGTTGACGAGCTGCGCGACCAAACCGGGTAGGTTCAGACCCAGCGCGGCGATGCCCTCGACCTCTTCGGTCGCGGACGCGACGCTCGGCACGGCCGCCAGTACGCCGGCAATTGCCAGCGCCTGGAACCGACGCGAACGCAGCCACGTCATGCGTGGGTGCTGCATCCCCTGTGGTCGTCTCAATGACCTCATGTCGTCTCTCCTCGGTATCGGGTCGCGCGCCCAACCCCCGCCGCCCTGGCGAATGCGCTTCGGGCGCAGGGGCGGACGCGCTCCCACCGTGAGTGCGAGGCCTAGAAGACGAAGCCGATGAGAATCGCGACGACGAGGGCATAAATGCCGATCGCCTCGGCGAACGCGATCGCAAGGATCATGTTCGTCTGGATGGCGCCGGCGGCCTCCGGGTTGCGACCCAGCGACTCCATCGCCTTGCCGCCCAGCCAACCGATGCCGATGGCCGGACCGAACGCACCAACACCCATGGCGATACCAGCCGCCATGAACTTGGCACTGTTCTCCGTGGAGACGTTGTCCGCGGCTTCCTGAGCACCGGCAATGCCGGTTGTCGCCAGGAAGGCAGCTGCCCCCAAGAGCAGAACGATGGATGCGCGGCGCGCAATGGCTCCTGCTGTCATGTTTCCAATCCTCCCTGGCCACGCCCCGGTCCGATTCCGGCGCGAATGGACTCAATCACTTGTTCCCGAGCGCTAGTGCGCACCCTCTTCACCGTGGTCGTCACCGTGATGCGATACCGCCGTCACCGCGAAGACCAGTGTGAGGATGGCGAACACGAACGCTTGAATCAGGCCGACGAAGAGCTCCAGCCCGTAGAAGACGTCCACCAGTACGAATGGCACCAGGAACGTCATCATCAGCAGCAGCACCTCGCCGGCGAAGATATTGCCGAAGAGTCGGAAGGTGAACGACACCATCCGCGACAGCTCGGAGACGAACTCGAGGATCCCGACGAAGACGTCGATGACACCACCGAGGATGTCGCCCTTGAGAAGTTTCCCGAAGCTGAAGAACTTCGTGAGGTAGCCGACGCCCAGCGTCTGCAGGCCCCAGAACTCCACGAAGATGAAGGAGAAGATCGCGATCGCGAGCGGCGCGTTCACGTCGGTCATGACGGAGCGGAAGTAGGGGGCGACCAGGCCGGAGAAGCCGGTCACCGTGGCGCCCTCGGACGGGGCGGCAGCCTCTGTCGCGGCGTTGAACTGGTCGGTCGCGGCGGGCGGGTTACTGGAAACGACGGCGAGCGAGCCAAACGCGGACGAGTGGCTGTCGGCTGCGCCTTCCTCGGCGTGGCCGAACTCGATCTTCGTGCCGTCGCTGTACTCGACGTACGCGACCTCCCCAGAACCAACGTCCACCTGCCCCGGCTTGAACGGGATATACGCGACGTCGATACCGGCAACGGTCCGCTGGCCCATCACGGCCTGCTTGTCGCCGAAGTTCGGCTCCGTCAGGCCGATCACGTTGTTGATTGGCAGCAGGCCGAAGTAGTTGGAGGTGAGGATGAAGAAGAAGATCGTCGCGACCAGCGGGAAGAAGCGCCGCCCGTTCTTCTCGCCCGCGACCTGGACCACAAGGTTGTAGAACACCTCGACGCCGGCCTCGACCGCGCCGCTGAATCCGCTCGGCACCACGGACAGGCGCGGGCCGACGATCAGGGCCATCAGGATGAGGAACAGGACCACGAACCAGGACGTGAACATCGTGTTCGTGACGTCCAGCGGGCCCCAGTGGAACACGGTCTCAGGGGCGACGATGATCGCCGGTGACGCGCCACCCACGAAAAGGACGCCTACGGCGATCAGCGCGATGGCGGCGACGGCAATCAACCACTTCATGCGTTACGCCCCCGGCAGCCCCGAGCCGTTGAACAGACGAACGGCGTCATCGTCTGGCGGCTAGGAGCCGTCAGACTGTCGGATGACATCACGTAGTCGTCGATAGGCTTCAAAAAACCCCGCCATCAGTCCAAGCAGCAGAAACACCAGCGTCCAGAGCGGATCGGTCCCGAAGCGCTGATCGAGCCAGTGACCGAACAGCGTCGACCCTACGATCAGCACCGCGAGCGTCGTTCCGATCCCCACCAGGGCGAACGCTGGCGAATTCATCATCAGCCCGACCCCAACGAGTGGAGCAGGACCAGCGGGACGGTAGCACGGGTGATCAAGTCGATCAACCGATTGTGACTTGGTGCACGATCGGACGGATTATGGACACGCCCGGCGAACTCACTGACACTGTTGTGACTATTCGCCGCGGTTCCCGAGGTCGTCCAAGTCCAGGCCCGAGACGAAGTCGCGAAAGACGGACAGCTTCTCCAGCTCCTCGGCGGTCGCGGGGCGCGCCACCTCGGCGCCGGCGCCCTCGATCGGCTGGCCCTCGTCGTCCAGCACCACACCGGCGCGCTCCAGCACGTCGTCCACGACGTAGATCGGGACCTCCGCGCGGACCGCCAGCGCGATCGCGTCCGAGGGACGCGAATCGATCTCGAGGGTCACGCCGTCGCGTTCGATCCGGATCTGGGCGAAGAACGTGTCGTCCTTCAGATCGTTGACGACCACGGAGACGACGGTGCCGCCCAGTTCCTTGATCAGGTTGCTCAGCAGGTCATGGGTCTGCGGGCGAGGAACGGACACGTCCTGGAGGCGGAACGCGATCGCGTCCGCGACATCCGCGCCGATCCAGATCGGGAGGTAGCGATCAGCGTCCTTCTCTTTGAGGACGACCACTCGCCGATAGTGTCGAAGGCCAACGCGGATGCTATCGATCACGAGTTCGATCAAGCGTCGCTCCTCGGCGGGTCGCGCGGCGACCTCAGCGGATCGAGTGTAGGAGTCGCCTGTTCGGGCGGTCAACGAATGTCCGAGATGGCCGGATCAGCGATCTCCCGGATCGGGCGACGGAACCTCACTCCCGAAGAGCGCCGCCTCGATCGCCGGGTCGATCGGTGCGCCCCGTTCCAGCAGTGCTTTCGCCCGCCGGTGCAGGGTGGGGCGGTCCATCAGGATCCGCCGTTCGCACCCGTTGCAGCGCAGGCCGATGTCCGCGCCGACGCGCACTACGGTCCATGCGTGCGCGCCACACGGATGCGCCTTGCGCATCTCGATCACGTCGCCCATGCGCACATCGAGGGCCATCAGCGGGTGAGGGCGCGCCTAGCGCGCTGCATTGATCGCGTCGCGCAGCACGCGTGCAGCGTCGTACGCGGCCTCGGCCCAGCCGCCCACCGCGCAGCCGTTCTTGAACGGCTGCGCGTACAGCACGCCGCGCGATGCGTTGACCAGCACGCCGCGTCCGTTCGCGTCGATCGCCGCGCCGACGGCGGCGTTGATGTCGCCCTGCTGGGCGCCGACGCCCGGCAGCAGCATGAGCTGGTCCGGGCAGATCGCCCGCACCCGCGCCGCCTCTTCGGGGTAGGTCGCGCCGACTACCAGGCCGACGTTGCCCTTCACGTTCCAACCTCGGGACAGTTCGGCGACGCGCTCGTAGAGGCGCACGTCGCCGGCCATCATGTCCTGCAGATCGCCGGCGCTCGGGTTCGAGGTGCGGCAGAGCACGAAGACGTGGCGATCCTCGTAGGCGAGGAACGGCTCGAGTGCATCGATGCCCAGGTAGGGGTTGAGCGTGACGGCGTCGACCCCGACCCAGTCGTACAGCGCGCTGGCGTAGGCGGCGGCAGTGTGACCAACATCGCCGCGCTTCGCGTCCAGCAGTACCGGGATGTGATCCGGCACCGCGGCTACCACCTCGCGGAGGATGCGCCAGCCCTCGTCGCCGTACTGCTCGAAGAACGCGGCGTTCGGCTTGTAGGCGCAGACCAGCTTCGAGGTGGCTTCGATGACGCCGATCAGGAAGTCGCGGACGCTGACCCCGGCGGGGATGCGATCCGGGTCCGGATCGAGGCCGACGCAGAGGAGCGAGTTGTTCGCCTCGACCGCGCCGTCCAGCCGCTCGCGGAAACGCCCGGCGATTCGTGTACTCGGGCGTGCCTCGGTTGTCGTCATGCTCAGCTCCCCACCGTTGCCAGGCGTCGCCGGATATTGGCGAGCGCCGGCAGTGTCTCTCCAACGTCGCGCAGGCAGTCCACGGCGGCTGCGAATGCGCGACGGTCACCTGTCACATCGTAATCCACCGGGCGCACAGCGCCCGCTGTCACGTGCTGCGCGACGCCCTCGAGGACGGCGAGCGTGCGTCGTGCGACCGCGTCCGCCGCATCGATGATCGCCACGTGCTCCGGGAGCAGCGTGCGCAACGGCGCGGCGACGAAGCCGTAATGCGTGCAGCCGAGGGCGACCGCGTCAGCGCCGAGGGCGATCGGTTCACGGATCGCCTGCTCCAGCATCGCCAGCACCTGCGGATCGCGGGCACGCCCCGCCTCGATCAGATCGGCGAGGCCGGGCATCGGCACGGTGTGCACGGTCACGCCAACGGCGTGATCGGCCTCGAGGCGCGCGAAGCGCTCACCGGCGGCGGTGCCGGCGGTCGCGAGCACGATTACGCGTCGGCTTTTCGTCTGTTCTGCGGCGGGTTTGAGCGGCGGCTCCATGCCGATCACCGGCACGGGCAGCTCCGCGCGCAGCCGTTCGAGGGCGGCGGAGGTGGCGGTGTTGCAGGCGACGACCAGCGCGGTGCAACCGCGATCGACGAGCGACTGGCCGACTACGAGGACGCGTGCTTCCAGTTCGGCAGGGGACTGCCCGCCGTAGGGGAAACAGGCGGTGTCGCCGAGATAGAGGATGGGCAGCGCGGGGGCGCGGGCACGGAGCGCGCGGGCAACGGTCAGGCCGCCAAGACCGGAATCGAAGATACCGACATGGGCGAGCACGGCCAGCTCCACCTCCGGTGGGGGCGCAGACACCTCCAGCCACGTTACCAGAGCGTCCTCGCACGGCAGCAGGTCACATTCCCCGGTCCCTGTTCGGAGTGGGAACCGCCCGCTACGATCAGGAGGCCCTGACGTTTACGTGCACGTGAATCACGGATGTGGTGACGGTGGCAACGTTTGATCCGTTCCGCGCGTCCTACCTCGACAATCCGTACCCGTCGCTGGCCCGCTTGCGGGTGGAGGATCCGGTCCACCGCTCCAGCCTGATCGAGGGCTGGGTGGTCTCCAGACACAGCGACGCGCGCGATCTGCTGCGCGACAACGTGCACTTCAGTAACGACCCAACGACCGCATCCGCCGGGCTGGGCACGCACGTCGCGGAGAGCCGACGGCGCTCGCCGATCGGCCATGCGCCACTGCTCGGCAGCTCCGATCCGCCCGTGCACACGCGGCTGCGATCGATCGTCTCGAAGCTCTTCACCCCGCGAATTGTCGAGGCCGCCCGACCGCGCATCCGCGCGATCATCGAGGAGCTGATCGAAGCCGTGGAGGCGGAGCCGCGCACCGATTTCATGGCGTCGTTCGCACAGCCGCTGCCGGTGTACATCGTCGGCGCGCTGCTCGGCCTCAGTTCCGAGGAGCAAGGCCCCGTCCGCGAATGGACGCGCGCGCTGATGCGCGTGGTCGGTGGCGGCGAGCTGCCGCCCTCGGCGTACCGCGAAGCCGATGTCGCGTCGAAGGAACTCCGCGCGTTCCTCGATCGCTACTCCGACACGCACGAGGGCGGCACGATCCTCTCCGAGATCGTGGCGGCGCAGGCCAACCCGGATCGGCTGTCGCCGGACGAGGCCGTCGCCTTCGTCACGTTCCTCTACCAGGCCGGCGGCGGCCCGACCGCGATGATGCTCGGCAACGTGATGCTCGCGCTGTTGAGCCACCCCGATCAGTGGCAACGGCTGCGCGACGATCCGACGCTGGCGCGCTCCGCGCTGATCGAATCGTTGCGCTGGGACAGCGCGACGCACCTGCTGCTCCGCTTCGCGCTCGAAGAAACGACGATCGGGCGCCGGACCGTCGCTCCCGGCGAAACGGTGTTCGCGCATGTCGTCGCGGCGCACCGCGACCCCGAGGTCTTCACGGACCACGATCGCTTCGACATCACGCGCGGCGTCGACACCGGCGACATCCTCTCCTTCGGGATCGGACCGCACTTCTGCCTCGGCCAGCCGCTGGCGTTGATCCAGGGTGAGGAGCTACTGTAGGTGATCGTCGAACGGCTGCCCGCGATCGCGCTGCCGCGCGACGGGCTGACGAGGGCACAAGAGCTGCTGCTGCGCGGCCCCGCGCGCCTCGAATTGACGTTGCGCTAGATGCGCGTCGACGTCGCAATCGTCCCGCCCACGGAGGCGCCGCGCGATCAGACATGCCTGGTCGTCGACGTGTTGCGTGCGACCTCGGTGCTCGCGGTGCTGCTGGAGCGGGGCATCGAGGCGATCTACCCGACCGCGACGATCGAGGACGGACTGGCGCTACGCGCGACGCTCGTCGCCGAGGGCAACCGGGTCTTCCTACTCGGGGAACGGGACAGCCTCCCGCCCGCGGGCTTCGACGCCGGCAACTCCCCGACCGCCCTCGAGCGTGCCGAGCTGCGGGGACTGATCGCGGTCCAGGCCACCTCGAACGGAACGCCCGCGCTGCTTGCGTGCGTCGGTGCGCCACTGGTGATGCCGGCGGCCGTCCTCAACGCAGCGGCGGTGACCGACGCGGCGATCGCGGCCGACCGCGACGTGCTGATCGTCTGCGCCGGGCTGCGTGGCGGCTTCGGCGAAGACGACGTGCTGGCCGCCGGGCTGCTCGCGAATCGGCTGGTCGCGGCGGGCGCCACCCCAGGAGGACCGGAGGCCCGTGACGCCCTCGCGCGTTACGCCGTCGCTCGCGCGGATCTCGCAGCCGCGTTCCGGCTGACCGAGCACGGCGCGATCACCGTCGAGCGTGGCTTCGACGACGACATCGTGCTTTGCGCGACAGCGGACCGGTACCACGGCGTGGCGGCGCTCGGCGAAGAGGCCGGTCGGCCGGTGCTTCGCCCGATCGCCCCGAACGCCGCGAAGACGCCGGGCGCGCGCTAGCACGCTGCCAACGCCGGACCACGGGTTGAGGTCGAGCCTGGACTAGAGCTGGGTTGGCGTGCCCGCGGCGCCGCTCGGGCCACCTGGCCCGCCGCCGGAACGCATCCGCTTGTAAGTCTCGCGCCCACGCTTCACACGCTGCGCGAACTCGTCGGCGGGATCGACCGGACGTGGCACGCGCGGCGGGCGAATCTGTTCCAGTTGATCGCGGAGCTCCTCGGACGGCGGGTGCGACTTCTCCCATTCCGCCAGCTCGGCGGCCCAGCGGCGCACCTGATCGGGATCGGCCTCGTGGCCGCCGTATCGCGCGGCATCGAAGGCCTCGGCGATCTCGCGGAAGACCGGCGCCTCGAGCACGATCCCAGAGGCGGTCGAGTATTCCAACGGCGTCTCGGAGCGGCGCCGTTCGAATCCGCGATCCTCCGCGTCAACGACGCTGCGGCCGTAGACGCCGTAGATCGGGCGCAGCGCGAACCAGCCCTCGTGAGCGCCGCCGTGCCCGCGACGGATCAGGTTGCGCAGCAGGCCACCGAGGCCGGAGCCACCGCCGGAGTCGCTACGGAACTCGTCGAACTCGTCCTCCGGCGTGCTGTCGCGGCGATCGAGGAGCGCGCGACCACCACGGTAGGACAGCCAGACGAGGGCCACGAAGATCAGCACCTTCAGCACGTCGAGCGGCCAGCGCGGGAGGATGAAGTCGTCCTGCTCTTGCCCCTCCGCAAGGTTCTCGGGCTCGATAAAGTTCTGCGGCACCTCGAGGTCCAACAGCCGCTCGGCCAGCGCGTCCGGGATCAGGAAGTCGATGATCGGCACGAGGATCCAGAAGATCGGTGTGAGGATGATGATCAGCAGCCACTCGACGATCCCGCCGATCGAATCGCCAACGAACGCGATGAACCGCGTCACATCGAGCAAAGCGAGCAGGCCGAAGGACACCGCGATCACACCGAGCAACAACAGCGTCGCGGTGACCGAGACGCCCCAGGCGCCGAGTCGTTCGCGGCCCTCGGCGGGGAGTGCGGCCCGCTCACCATTCGCGACGGCGAGCGCCAGCAGGCCAAGCATGAAGTACGGCACGGAGTAGACCGCGAGCTGGCCAACGTCGTTCAGCCGCGCCAGTACCAGCGAGCCGAGGATGATCGCGAAGCCGATGCCAAACGATCGCAGCACGTGCTCGAAACGCACGATGCGACGCCCGGCGTAGAGGAAGCGCAGCCAGGCCGCGAGCATCCCGACGAAGGTCATCACGATCGCGGTCCCGCCGCCGATCACCACGCCACCGCGATCGACGACCGCCTGGAAGTTGGCGCCGCTGGAGACGTAGGACTGCGGGTCATCGAGGAAGCTGGCGAGCCCCTGGTTCTGCCAGACGAGCAGGTCCTGCGCGAAGGTGACGTGCAGGAGCACGTTCAGGCCGATCACGGACGCCAGTACCAGTGCGATCGCGCCCAGCGTGCCGCCCAGCTTGAGCTGGACCAGACCGCGCATCAGCCAGAAGCCGCCGAACCCCGCCAGCATCACCACCCAGATGCTGGGACCGGCGGTCGCCGACTCCGCTCGCGAGGCGAGAAGCTGGACCACCTCCCGCGCGCGATCGGGGTCGCTGAAGTCGCCAGCGGCGTTCCGGAAGCTCAGCTCGCGCGAGAGCTGCCTGAGGTAACCGCGTTCGCCAATCGTCGCGACAACGGTGATCGCGACGAACCAGGCGATCGTCTCCATCGCCACGTAGAGCGTGTCCAGCAGGTTCCGCTGCCAGTTGGTCATGTCGCCGCTTCCGTCCGCTCGCGGGCCGGTCCAGCGGCCGGTTCGGGCGTCGGATCGGGGCGGTCGCCGGCGAGCACGGTGGTGGTGAGATCACCCAGTTCGCGCGCCAGCGCCGCCTCAAGCTCCTCCATCTGGGCGGCGACCTCGGAGACCGGGATGCGGCCAAGGGCGGCGTCCCACGGAGCTTCGGAGGTCTTCACGATGTGCACGAAGTGGCCCTCACGACGGAGCCGGTGCAGCGTGGCGACCAGCTCCTCCGGCATCACGGCGGCGACGACCACCACCGTCGAGCCGGCGGGCAGCGCCCCCGTCGAGGCGCCCTCCAGTTCGCGCGCGAGGCTAGAGATCGTGAAGGCGCTGACCGCGGCAAGCGCCTCCAGCACCCTGTTCAGTCGATCCGGGTGCCGCCCCACGCCGAGGCGAATCGGGCGCCCCTGCCCGGGGAAGGCGCCGTTCGCGATCACGCCGACGGCGAGATCGGCCTCGTAGGCCCAGCGCGCCACCGAGGCGGCGACGGAGATGCCACGTTCGAGGACGATCGGATCGCTGCCCTGCCAGCTCCGCGCAAAGGTGCCGACGTTGAGCGCGACGACGATCGCCTGCGCGCGCGAGGGTTCGTACAACCTCGATTGGAGGCGCTGCACGCGGGCGGTGGCGTTCCAATCGATCCGCTTCATCGGGTCGCCGGGTTGGTAGTCACGGACGCCGACCACCCGCGAGGGATCCTCGTAAATGCGATTGCCCCCACGCAGCTCGCCGAAGGGACGGGCGCTGTCCAGGCCCAGCTCCGGCAGCGCGTAGGTCTGCGGGTACACCACCAGCGTCGTCGCCGGGATCTCCGGCGTCAGTTCCCGTTCGAAAAAGCCGAAGATGTCGCCGGAGCGCAGCCGGGTCGGCCCGATCCGGTAGTAGCCCCGCTTGGTCGCCTGCACCTCGACGGGCCATTCCAGGTGATCGTGACGGCCGAGGGCGGTGTTGCGCTGGAGGATGCTGACACCCGGAGTGCCGCCAGCGAAGGTGCGGCCGCGCGTCACCACCAGATCGCGCGGGAGTTGCTCACGCACCTCGATCCAGGGGACCGGGAACGCCTTGCGGTTCGCCAGGCGGATCGTGAGCACGGCCTTTTCGCCGACGAAGAGGCGGTGCTCGGAGATCTCGCGTTCGTAGTGCACGTCCTCGAGCGAGATGCGTGCCCAGAGACGGCCGGCGGTGCTGCTTCCCAGCACGAGCATCCCGAGGATGATCACGACGGGCGAACTCGTGAGCAGCCCCACGCCGATCAGGATGGAGGATCCGAGCAGCCAGCTATCGTCGACGAGGGTCCGCATTGGCGGCCGGTCTCAGCGTGCGTCCGCGATCGGAACGACGACCTCGGCGACCACTTCGTCGAGCACCTCATCGGTGGCCCGACCGCGCAGGCGGGTGTTCGAGTTGAGGACGAGCCGGTGCGCGAGCACCGGATGCGCGAGCGTCTTCACGTCGTCCGGCCGCACGTAGTCACGCCCGTGGATCGCCGCCCAACCGCGCGCGGCGCGGAAGAGCGCCAGTGAGGCGCGCGGGCTGGCACCCAGATCGAACGCCTCGTGGCGACGGGTGGCACGGCAGAGCTGCACTGCGTAGCGGGCGACCGCTTCCTCGACGTGAATCGCGGAGAGCATCGCGCCCAGCCGCGTCAACTCCTCGGCGTCGATCACCGCGCCGAGGTCGTCGAGCGGAGAAGAGTCCTCGAAGCGATGGACGATCGCGAGTTCGTCGGCCTCGCTCGGGTAGCCGAGCTTCATCCGCACGAAGAAACGGTCGAGCTGCGCCTCCGGGAGCGGGAAGGTGCCCTCGAGCTCCACAGGGTTCTGCGTCGCGAGCACGATGAACGGATTGGGCAGCGGCTTGGTGATCCCGTCGACCGTGATCGTGCGCTCCTCCATCGCCTCCAGGAGCGCGGACTGGGTGCGCGGGGTGGCGCGGTTGATCTCGTCGGCGAGCACGATGTTCGCGACGATCGGACCGGGGCGGTACTCGAACTCGCCGCTCTTCTGTGAGTAAAAGTTGATGCCGACGACGTCCGAGGGCATCAGGTCCGGCGTGAACTGGATCCGATGGAAGCTGGCGCCGATCGACTTCGCCAACGTGCGCGCCGTCGTCGTCTTGCCGGTGCCGGGCACGTCCTCGAGGAGCACGTGGCCGCGGTTGAGCAGCGCGACGAGCAGCAGATCGACGGCGTCATCGGCACCCACCACTACGCGCTGCACGTTCTCACGCACGCGATCGGCGGCAGCCTGGATCGCGGTCGCCGCAGCGGCCCCATCCGCCCGCGAGGGCGCGGCGGACGCGGCCTGGCCCTCGGTGGTCACATCGACCACGGTGTTCCCCCTGCTTCATCCCCGTGAAAGTCGTGCGAGCGTAGCAGAGCGGTTCGCCCGCCGAGCCATCCGCGCAGCTACCCGCCGCAGCGCTGCAACCAACGCGCCCGTACACTGCCCTCGACCCCGGTCACTGCCGAGGCGAGCAGGAACGAGGCACGGACCATGGGAGGCGATTCGGACGGAACGGCATCGCCGAATGGGCGGGCCGAAGAAATCGGCGCGCGGCGCGCGGTCCTGATCGAGCTCCTCGCGGAGCTGCCGGAGACCCGGCTCTCGAAGCCAACGACGCGCCATGGTTGGACGCTTCGCCACGAACTCGCCTGGCTCGCAGCGGCGGACGCGGAGCTACTCCAGCGCCTGGAACTGACCTCCGGCGCGAACAACGATGAGCCGCACTGGCGCCGGGTGCGCGGGGAAGCGATGCACGCCGCGCAAGAGATGCGCCTGGCGGCGCTGCGCGAACACCTCGCAACCAGCGGCGGCCTGGTCGCGACGAGCCTCACGAAGCACGCCGCGCGCCTGAACGACCCGATGATCCGCGCAGCGCTGGAGACCCACCGCGGGCACGGTGACTCGGCGACCGCCGCGCTTCGCGAGATGCTCGCGAAGTAGCCGCCCGCCGCCTGACGGCCGACCTGGCGTCAGAACCCGACACCGCGGTCCGGCACCATGACCTCGGAGCCGCGCGTCGCTTTACCTCGCAGGTAATTGGCACGATGACCTTCGGCCCCCACGCTGTCAGCAACGAGTCGAGTGGAGGTGAGCCGTTGTGCGACGCATCTACCTGATCGCGGCGATTGTTGGCGCGATCGCCCCGTATGCCTTCTTCGTGAGCTTCGTTGCCGACGAGGGCGTCGGGTTGCCGACGTTCGTCCGCGCCGTGTTCGCCAACGGCGCGGCGGGCGGATTCGCGACGGATCTGCTGATCAGCTCCGCGGTGTTCTGGAGCTACATGTTCAGCCGCCGCGACGGCCCGAATCCGTGGCCGATCGTCGCCGTGAACCTGCTGATCGGCCTCTCCTGCGCGCTCCCGCTCTACCTGTACCAGGCGAGTGGATCGGCCTCGAACGGCGCGGTGTCGAGGTCGCGCGCCGGCTAGCGCTCCGCCGCGGCAGCGCGCCGATCCCGAGGGCTGTCGGGCCTCGGCTGCGCCCCTGCGCTGCCGGCAACGAAATCCGATCAGCGCCTACATGGGCACCCCCGCCACTGGTACGCTTTGGGGCAGTGAAACGGGGGTTTGCTGCGTTATGACATTCACACGGCAGCCAAACGAGCAGACCGACTCGATCCAGGATCGCCTGGCTATCCCTCGTCAGCAGGTCCCGAAGCAGCAACCGCGCGAGCGCGTCCAGAACTTCGAGGAAACCTACCTCCCGATGCACCTCGACGCCGCGATCATCGAGGCCGCGCGCTGCATCGATTGCCCCTCGGCGCCGTGCATGTCGGCGTGCCCGGTGCACAACGACATCCCCGGCGCGCTCAAGCTGCTGGAGGATGGCGACATCCTCGGTGCGGCGAACAAGTTCCGCGAGACCTCCACCCTGCCGGAGATGTGCGGCCGGCTCTGCCCGCAGGAGTCGCTCTGCGAGGGTGACTGCGTCGTCGGGTTCGCGATCCGACCGGATGGGATCAAGCAGGCGCCGGTCGCGATCGGCCGCCTGGAATCGTTCATCACCGACTCGCAGCGTGCACAGCTCGGCGGCTTTCCGAAGCAGCAGGCCGGTCCGTCCACCGGCCGTCGCGTTGCGATCGTGGGGAGCGGCCCCGCCGGACTCACCGTTGCCGAGGAGCTGGAGCTTCGCGGCCACCACTGCACGGTCTTCGACATGTGGCCCGAGCCCGGCGGCGTACTCCGCTACGGCATCCCGAACTTCAAGATGAAGAAGGAGCTGCTCGAAGAGAAGCTGGACGCGCTGCGCGATCTGGGCGTCGAGTTCACGAACAACACCAAGATCGGCACCGACGTGACGCTCCAGGAGCTGCACGACGACCTCGGCTACGACGTGATCTTCGTCGGGACCGGCGCCGGCGTCGGCAACATGATGCGCATCGAGGGCGAAGAGCTCGGCAACATTTACCAGGCGACGGATTTCCTCGTGCGCGGGAACCTGGAGCCGGACGAGCTGCCGGAGCACCAGCGCGAACGCCCGGCGGTCGGCGACAACTGCGTCGTAATCGGCGGCGGCGACACCTCGATGGACTGCGTGCGCACGGCGGTCCGCCTGGGCGCGCAGAACGTCACCTGCGTCTACCGGCGCACAGAGAACGAGATGCTTGGCCGCGCCGAAGAGCGCACGCACGCCCGCGAGGAAGGCGTCGAGTTCGCCTACCTCACGACCCCTGTTCGCTTCATCGGCGACGACGACGGCAACGTCGCGGCGGTTGAGCTGGTGAAGATGGAGCTGAGCGAGCCGGACGACAGCGGACGCCGTCGCCCGGTAGTGATCGAGGGCTCCAACTACACCGTGCCGGCAAGTGCTGTCGCGATCGCCATCGGCTACGGCGCGGACCCGGAGTTCGCGGAGACGTCGCCGATTTCGACCAACCGCTGGCACCTCATCGAGGTCGACCACCGCACCGGCCAGACCAACATTCCCTATGTCTTCGCCGGTGGCGACGTCGTTCAGGGCGCGGACCTGGTGGTCACCGCAATCGCCGATGGCAAGCGCGCGGCCACCTGGCTGCACACCTACCTCTCCGGCCTCAACGCGATGGCCGCCGAAGAACGCAGCTAGTCCGAGACGCACGCACCGCCGCCAGGCCTCCTGCCTCGAGGTGCGTCCCGAGGTCTGGGGCGGCACCCGCCCTCGACAGTCTCGCGAGCTGAGCGGGGGTGCGGTCGGCTGTCAGCCCAACGTCCCGCGCTCTGCTATCGTCTCCGCCGAGTCGCCCAGCCACCGAGGAGTCCCTGCATGCGCGCCGAAATCATCTCGATCGGTACCGAGATCATGCTCGGCGAAATCACGGATACCAACGCCGCGTTCATCGCCTCCCAGCTCCCGGAATTCGGCATCGATCTGCTCTGGGTGTCTCAGCTCGGCGACAACCCGGACCGGCTGCGTGAGACCTTCAATCGCGCCTGGGAACGCTCCGACATCATCTTCACCACCGGCGGGCTCGGCCCAACCCAGGACGACCTCACCCGCGAGATGGTCGCCGGCGCGCTGGGCGAAGAACTGTACCGCGACGCGGATCAGGAATCGCACCTGCGCCAGATGATGGAGTCTCGAGGGCGCACGATGCCCGAGAGCAATCTGAAGCAGGCGAACCTGATCGCCTCGGCGCGCGCGATCTCCAACCCGCGCGGCACCGCCCCCGGCTGGTGGGTAGAGCGCGACGGCAAGATCTTTGTCGTGATGCCCGGACCACCGTCCGAAATGACGCGGATGTGGGAGCACGAGGTCGTCCCGGAACTGGATAAGCGCGCCGAGGGCATCCTGGTATCGCGCACGCTCAAGACCACCGGAATCGGCGAGGGATCTGTCGACGAGATGCTGTCGCCGCTGCTCGCCGGGACGAACCCCTCGATCGGCATCTACGCGCGCCGCGATGGCGTGCACGCGCGCATCTCCGCCAAGGCCGCGACCCGCGAGGAGGCGTGGCACCTGATCCACCCGGTGGAGGACGAGGCACGGCGCATCCTCGGCGCGTCGGTCTGGGGCATCGACGAAGATACGCTCGAGGCGGCAATCGGCCGGATGCTAATCGAGCGTGGGCTCACCCTCGGCGCGATGGAGTCGGCGACGGGCGGCGCGATCGCCGACACGATCACCAACGTCTCGGGCTCCTCGGAGTACTTCAAAGGCAGCCTGGTCACGTACGCCACGCAGGCGAAGATCGCGATGGGCGTCCCCGCGGAGATCGTGGCGATGCACGGCGTGATCTCCCGCGAGGTCGCCGAGGCGATGGCCGACGCGGCCCGCGCCCGCCTGGAAACGGACCTCGGCATCGGCATCACCGGCATCGCCGGCAATGAGGAGGTCGAGGGCCAGCCCCCCGGCACGATGCACATTGCTCTTTCCGACGGCGAGCACATCGAGTACTCCCACTCGCAGTACTACCAGGGTCGCGAAGCCGCCAAGCGGCGCGCCGCGCTGATGGCGCTGACGATGCTCCGCCGCTACCTGATGGCAGAGCGCGTCTGAGGCGCAGCGAGGCGTGACACCCCTCGACGTCCCCCGCATCCTCCTCGGCGACAACGTCCTCTACCCGCTGCCGCTGCGCGACGGCGGCGTGTTCCTCATCGACGCGGGGCCCCACATCCCCGCCCGCGACAGCTCCGAGGACTCATGGACCTCGCTCGCGACGCAGCTCGCCGCGCATGGCATCGAGGTTGGCGACATCCGCTTCGCCCTCGTCACCCACGCGCACCTCGATCACGCCGGGCTCGCTTATCGCTGGGCGGAGGCAGGCGCGCAGGTGCTGGCCGGGGCGGCGGACCTCCTTGCGATCGAGCGCGGACAGGCGTCACGCGACGCACAGCGCGCGCTCCAGCTCGAGGACCTGCTGCGCCACGGCTGCCCGCCGGACGTCATCGAGGGCATGCGCTCACCGCGGGGCCGTCATCCCGCAGGCCTGCGCTGGGAGCCCTGTCCCGGCCGCTCGCTCGCGGCGCCGGAGCCTGCCTACGACCTCGAGGGTGGGCGCACGCTGCTGGTGATCGACGCGCCCGGGCATACGCCCGGTAACGTCGTGGCGTTCATCGCGGAGACGGGGGAGCTGTTCAGCGGCGACACGATCCTGCCGACGACCGTACCGACGCCCGGCATGCACTACCCGGCGGCGATCGAGGGCGTCGCGGATGCGCCGCGCTGGCCCTCGCTGCCCCCGTTCATCGCCTCCGTGACACGCCTGCGCGAGCTACCGATCCGGCGCATCTTCCCCGGCCACGGCGAACCCGTCGACGATCCGGAGCGGCTGTTCGCGCGCTTCGAGGAGCACCACGCGCGCCGCGCTCGCCGCCTCCGCGCCGCCCTCCTCGACGGCCCCGCCAGCACCTACGAGGTCGCGAAGCGCATGTTCCCGCGCATCCCGCCGCGGCGGCTGGGGCAGGCGATCACCGAGCTGCTCGGGCACCTCGATCTGCTCGAGCGCGAGGGAGCGGTTGTCGTGCAACGCGAGGGCGACGGGGTGCGGTACCGGCTGAGCTAGCCGACCTCGTGGTTTCGAGCGAAGGCGCTCACCTCGAGCGACTGGAACGGGCGGGTCAGTCGGTCAACCGGTCCCAGCGGAACCAGCCGTCCAGCGGCACCTCGCTCAGGTTCCGATTCGACTCCCCACGCCACGGTCTCCATGGGCCGTACACGCCGACGTGCGACGCGCCGCCCAGAACGGCCGCCCACCACGACAAGGTCCCGTGCTCGAACAGGACGTTGTCGAACGTTCGGAGGTAGTCGAAGTCCTCGGCGGGCGAGGTAGACCGGAAGATCGGGTCGAAACGACTCAGTCCCTCAACGAACTCGTTCAGGTACTCGATGGACTCGGACAGGGGGACCGCCTGGTGCTCGGGGATCGACCGATGGAAGTTCACCGACCGCAGTTCCGCCTCCGTGTAGGCCTTCCAGACCGGCAGATCGGACACGATGTGGAGTCGATCAAAATCGAACCGCTCGATCGCCGCAAGGTAGTCGGCGATCCGCGGCTTCTCGTAGAACTCCTCTTTCATGAAGAGGCGATCGCCGGTCCGAAAATGCAATGCCAGATCCCGACCGGAACGCTTCTCGACCGGTTGAAACCAGGAACGAATCGTTTCGAGGTGCGGGAGATAGTAGCGGTAGTCTTCGAAGAACCCGCTGAGCAACATCCGCCTCCGCGGATAGTCGCCACGCGCCACCTCTTCGTAATACCGCTCAGTAATGATGAATCTGAACTGACGGCTGTCGGTCACGTTCAGATCGATTCCGAGCTTTGAGAACTCGCTGATCGCAGACGCGCTGGGTGGCTGAGTGATCCACAGTGGCAACCGGTAGTGCTCCGCCAGTAGCCGGGCGGCGATGTACTGGAACAGATTGTTGCCAAAGCCCAGTGTGAACGTGACGCAGACCATGTCCGGCAACCGGATCACGCCGAGCTGATCCAGCAGTGATGGCACTCGTCGGATCGCGCGCTCAGCGAGGTTCATTGGCGACGCTCCGTGTCACGAGTCGGCGGAGCGACCGCGTGACATCACACACTACGACCAGCGTGTGATGTACTAGGAACGTATCAGTTAGTCGGCTGCGAGGTGTCGGTACAGCGTCGGCAACCGCCGAGGCAACGACTCGATGTTGTCGACGACCTCGTAGCCGATGTCGTCGCACATCTGCTTCAGGTAGTCGTGGCCTTCCTTGTCGACAGTGATCAGGAACGGCGTCACACCGATGCGTTTGGCCTCGTTGAGGGCCTGCTTCGTGTCGTGGACGGCGTATTCCTTCTCGGTGCGGTCGCGGCCATAGCCGTGATCCTGCGGGCGTCCGTCGGACACCATGATCAGAATCTTCACCTTCGCGTCGTACTGATCCAGCTTGTGGGTGGCGTGGCGGATCGCCGGACCCATGCGCGTCGAGCGGACCGGATCGATCTTGTCGATGCGCTTGCGGACGCGGTCTGAGAACTCCTCGTCCAGGTCCTTGATCACGTGGAACTCCACGTTGTCGCGACCGTAGCCGGAGAAGCCGTAGATGCCGTACGCGTCGCCAATCGCTTCGAGGGCTTCGACGACCAGGACGGTCGACTCCTTCTCGAGGTCGATGATGCGCTTCGGTGGCTCGATCGCCTGCTTGGCACGGCGCTGGGCGAGCCACTGGAAGTACTTCGAGGGATCGCCCTGGAAGTCTTCTTCCTCTTCTTCGTACTTCTGGCGCTGCTTCTCGATCTCCTCGTCGGTGGAGGCCGACATGTCGAGGAGGAACGCGACCGCGACATCGCGCTCGATCTTGTTACGCCGCGAGTAGACGCGCGCGAGCGGACCGACGCCGGCCTTCTTGTCGATGTGGAAGGAAATCGCCTCGTCCAGATCGATCTCGTGACCGTCTTCCAGGCGCCGCATCTTGCGGAAGCTTTCCGGGCGCATGAGTTCGAACTGGCGACGGGTCTCCATCACCAGGCCGTGGTGCTTGCGGAGGATCTCTTCGTAGTACTCGGTGTCGCCCTCGTCGCCGAGGCGCTCGCCGACGCGGCACCAGCGCGGGCGGTAGTCCGACGCGCGGAAGTCCCACTCGTCGTAGTAGTGCCACTCCACCTCGACCTTGAGCTCTTCGTCGTCGGCGCCTTCGCCGCCGCCCGGTTCGTCACCGGACTCGCCGTCCTCGCCCTTCTTCTCGCTGGCGGGGGTGGCGGAATCCTTCTCGAGGTTGTCCAGGAACATCCCGAGGCTGGACGCGAGGTCGCCCTCTGCCCACTCGCTGATTGTGATCTCCACGGAGTTCTGGAGCAGCTCCATGAGCTGTTCCTTGGTCAGCGGGGAGGCGGTGCCATCCTGCTGTCCGCCCTGCTGGTCCTTCAGCTTCATCATCAGCTGGACCAGTTCCGGCTTGAAGTCGCCACGGAACTCCGGCTGCTCCGGGTTCTGGAAGGCCATCTCTTCGCCGGACGGCATCGGTGCGTCGCCACCTTCGCCGCCACCGGGCATGTCCGGAGCGATCGAGATCATGTCTTCGTCGGGCGCCAGCCAGTCGGCCTCGATCGCGTCTTGCGGGAGGTTCGGGATCCGCATCGCGATGTCGTAGAGGGCCGCCGCGACCTCGGCGGTGTCCTGCACCGTCGCACCGGGCTGCTCCGCGATCTTCAACGCCGCCAGCGCCTGCGCCAACGTGTCCTGCATCGTCAGCGGCCAGCGGACGGTGTCCGGGCGACCCAACGAGGCGCGCAAGAGGTTCTCGACGAACGCCTGGCGCAGGCCCATCGCCCGCACCTCGGGGCGGCGCTCGGACTCGATGCTCTGGAGGCGCGCCAGCCAGGCGCGGATGCCGCCGTACTCGCGCGAGACGAACGCGTCGACACGCGTGTCCTCGGCGATCGTGAACAGGCCGGAGATGAGGAGGCGGTCGGAGAACATGTTAAAGTACCGCTGCATCGCGGTACTGGCGAGGCGCTCGACCGGTGCAACCTCGCCGGCTTCGGTCGCCTCGGTCGCTGCAGCGGCCTCCGTCGCATCGATGCCGCGCTCAGCGAGCGCGGCGGCGCGCCGTTGCTCGCGATCGACGACTGTCGAGGGCGTCAGCGGCCCCTGCTCGCCCCAGCGGTAGCCGAACGAGCCGAACTCGAGCCGCCCCGTCTGGTGCGTCGTGTAGACCTTGTAGACCTGAAAGTTGGACGCCTGCTCGGGGAACGAGCTGACGAACGGCGGCAGGTAGATTGTCGTGCCCTCGGTCGTCGGCGCCGACTCGGACATCCAGCCGATGTTGCGATCGACCAGCTCTTCCGAGGACAGGACGGCGACCTGCTCGCCGGACAGCGCCTTCGCGTAGAGGCGCAGCATGCTGCTCACCGCGGGCAGTTCCACCCGCGCGGACAGCGCGCGCAGCATCTCTTCGGCACGCGTGGACTCGAGGCGGAAGTACGCCTCCGCACCTTCCGCGTTGCCCTGCTTGAGGATCTCGATGCCGGTCTCGGCCCAGCGGCCCATCTGTTCGGCGGTGAGGCGGGAGCGTACGAACGGCGCGGACTTCAGGTACTCCATCGCGGCGGTGGAGCTACCGGGCGCGACCGAGGACGCGAACGCCAGCAGCGCGCCGTGATCCTCCGCCTCAACCTGGGTCAGCGATTGCGCTGCATCCGCGAAGAGCGGGAACCCCTGCCGGCCGACGTCCATCGTCACGCGCGAGGCGAGATCGAGGAACGCGCCACGCTGATCGGCGGCGACGCCCTCGATGAGCTTCGGACCGCGTTCGAAGTAGAGACGGGTGTCCGCCCACGATGCGCGGGTGACCGCGCGGGCGAACGCCAGGAACGGCTCGCGATCGGCCGCCGCGAGGTGCTCGAAGATCTCGCCGGCCCCCTCGAGGACGCTGTTCGCTAGTTCGTAGGAACGCTCGGTGAGCTGATCGATGATGTCGACGAGGCGCCCCACCGAGGCGAGCGGCAGCGATCCGAGCAGCCGCGGGCTGTGCTGGAAGTAGAGCCCGGCAAGCGCGATCGACTTCCAGTTGCCGCGACAGAGCCGTCCGCCCTGTTGCGACCAGGTGTCCAGCTCGGCGGTGGTGAGATGTGCCAGCGCGTCCGGCGTCGCCTTGAGGAAGGCCGCTGCCATCAGCGAGGACTCGGTCGCCAGTCCGGTCGCCAGCGCGAGCCAGTGCTCTAGCTCCTCGAAGCTGAGGCGCGCGGCGACCTGCGGGCTGGCGCGGAAGTACTCCGCCGACGCCTCCCACGAGCGCAGCGAGTGGTTGGCGAGCGCAACGCCCGCCTTTGCCCAGCGATCGAGCTGCGCCTCATCGAAGCGCGACTCCAGACCGGCGAGACCCGTTGCGAGGTCATCCGGCAACGAAGCGCCGAAGCCCTTGAGCTCGTTGGCATACCGGTCCTGGAGCTGGGCGATCGTCACGGCTACTCCTCGAAAATCGAGGTCACGACCTCTTCGATTGAGCGCTGGACCTCCAGGTCGTCGGTCAGTGCCCAGGTCACGGCGACCTGACAGGCGCGGCGCGGGGTGATCCCCTGGTGCACCAGCTTGCCCGCGTAGACCAGCAGACGGGTCGAGACGCCCTCGCCCAGTCCGTGCTCTTTCAGGTTCCGCACCTTCTCGGCCAACTTCGCCAGATCGACAGCCACCTCGTGGGCGACGCCGGACTCGCGCTCGATGATCGCGGTTTCCTGTTCGCGGCTCGGGTAGCCGAATTCGATCGCGATGAAGCGCTGGCGCGTGGAGTGCTTGAGGTCTTTCAGCGCCGACTGGTAGCCGGGGTTGTAGGACATGACGAGCAGGAAGCCATCGGCGGCCTCCATCAGCTCACCGCGCTTCTCCACCGGCAGCAGCCGGCGGTAGTCGGTAAGCGGGTGAATCAGGACCGTCGTGTCCTTGCGGGCCTCGACGACCTCGTCCAGGTAGCAGAGCGCGCCAACCTTGACGGCGCGGGAGACCGGACCGTCGATCCAGCGCGTCTCGTCGCCCTCAAGGAGGTAGCGACCGACCAGGTCGGACGCCGTCAGGTCCTCGTGGCAGGCCACGGTGATCAGCGGAACGCCCTCTTGCGACGGCTCACCCAGGTGCTGGTGCAGACGCCACGACATGTACTCGATGAAGCGGGTCTTGCCGACGCCCGTCGGGCCTTTCAGCAGGACTGGAACCTTCTGCTCGTACGCGGCGAGGAAGAGCTCCACCTCATCCGAGATCGGGAGGTAGTACGGCTCTTCGGTAATTCGGAAATCTTCAACCGCGATCTGTTGAAAGTTCGCTCGTTCTCGCGTGGTCAAGGACGCCCCCGCACTCTGTTCGTCGCCGGGGTGGTCGATTCCGCCCGCCCGAGGACATCTGCTTATGACTTGGTCGGCTCGGCGATCCGCTTCAACAGCCGCTTCCAGTGGTACTGGACCCGACTCTTCAGCTTCTCTTCGTCTTCCGAGTTGTCGAACTTCACGTCCGCGAACTCTTGCCGTTGACGATTCGACATCTGCGATTCGATCCGGGCAAGCGCTTGTTCGCGGCTGTACCCGTTGCGCGTCTTGAGGCGATCAATCGCGAGGTCCTGCTTGGTGGTGACCACCCAGACCTCGTCGACCAGATCCTGCCAGCCCGCTTCGAGCATCACTGCCGCTTCGAAGACGATGACCGCGTCCGGATCCTTCTTCTTGATCGCCGCGAATTCCTGGACCGCGATCTCGCGGATCGCCGGCCACATCACGCCGTTCAGTCGATCCATCTCTTCGGGGGCGCCGAACACCTTGCCGCCGAGGATCCGGCGATCAATGGTGCCGTCCGCCGCGACGATGTCGTGCCCGAAGGCGTTGACGACCTTTTCGAACCCGGATGATCCCGGCTCGTAGACGCGGTGGCCGAGGCGATCACCCTCGACAACTTCGGCGCCCAGATCCCGTAGCAACTCGGCCACGGTCGACTTTCCCGAGGCAATCCCGCCGGTCAGCCCGATAGTCGTCGCCATTATGTCAAAGTCCAGTCATTACGCAGTCAAACTGACGCGAACGCTAATTGTATTTGTACTCACATGCTCGCGCAAACGTCAGGTTGGTGGATCGACCCAGCTACGGACGGATTTGCCCCGAGAACGGAACGGACGGGTGCTGCCACCCGCCCGCGCTCGTTCGATGCGGGGCGGTCCATCCGCTAGCTGGCGGCCTTGAGCGCTTCGATCAGCGCCGGTACCACCTGCTTGTAATCGCCGACAATTCCGTACTTCGCCGCGGAGAAGATGTTGGCGTCCGGGTCCCGGTTCACCGCGATAATCATCTTCGATCCGGAGCAGCCCGCCATGTGCTGACTGGCGCCGGAGATGGCGATCGCGACGTAGAGGTCCGGGGTCACCACCTTGCCGGTGAGGCCCACCTGCTGGCTAACCGGGTACCACCCGAGGTCGCACGCGGCGCGCGAGGCACCGACAGCGGCACGGTTGGTGCCAAACGCGGCGGCCAGCGCCTCGACGACCTCGAAGCCCTCGGGACCACCGAGGCCACGGCCGCCGGAAACGACGATCGGCGCGTCGGTGATCTGGAGGCCACTGGCCTCGGCGAGTTCGCGACCGACGATCGTCGTGCGGGACGCGGCCGGCGCACCCAGGTCGACCGTCTCGCCGGACGCACCGGCGCGCGGCGCGATCGGATCGAAGGCCTTGGCACGGATCGTCGCGACAGCGGGGCTGGTCGCGAAGCCGTACGTGGCGCGGGCATTACCGCCGTAGCACGGGCGGGTCGCCTTCAGGGCGCCGCCGTCGTCGGTGACGTCCACACAGTCCATGGCGACCGCGCTACCGAGACGTGCGGCGATCCGCGGCCCCATGTCGCGACCGACCACGCTCTGTGCGATGAAGACCGCTTCGGCGCTGGCCTGACCGACGGCGTTCTCCACCGCGCTCACCCAGCTATCCGAGTTGTAGTTGTCGTAGCCGGCGTCGTCGCCGGTAAAGGCGCGGTCGGCACCGGCCTCGAATGCCGCTGCGGCGGCGCCAGCGGCGCCGCTGCCCAGCAGCGTGACGGAAACCTGGCCACCGTCGGCGAGACGGGTGGCCTGACCGATCAGCTCTGCAGTCGTGGAACTCACCGCACCGGCGTCGAGCTCACCAACGACGAGAATATTACGTGCCATCGTCGATCCCTCCTCAGGGAGTGCTGGTCTAGAGGACCTTGTCTGCCTGGAGCTTCGCGACAAGGTTGCGCGCCTGCTCCGCCGGGTTGTCGCCTACGATCAGCTCGACCATGCCGCCGGCCTCGGGGATGAACAGCCGCTCGAGCTTGAGGCGCGAACCGGCCGCACCCACCTCGGAGGGGTCAAGCCCCAGGTCGGCGTGGGTCTGCGTGGTGACGGTCTTCTTCGCCGCCTGCATGATCTGCTGCAGCTTCGGGTAACGCGGCTCGCCAAACTCGTTGGAGACGGTCACCACCGCCGGCAGCGCCTGGGCGACGGTCTCGTAGCCGTCCGCCAGCACGCGCGTCGTGGTCATCGTGCTATCAGCGATCTGGACGTCCTTCGCGAGGATCGCCACCGGCCAGCCGAGTTCCTCGGCGATCAGCAGGCCAACCTGGCCCATGTCCCAGTCGGCGGACTGACGGCCGCAGAAGACCGCGTCCACGTCGCCCAGGTTCTTGATCGCCGCGGCCAGCACCTTGGCCGTGGTGTGCGAGTCGCCACCGTCGAAGGCCGCGTCCTGGAGCAGCACACCCTCGTCGGCGCCCATCGCAAGCACCTGCTTGATCGCCGCCTGAGCGCTCTCAGCGCCCATCGACAGCACGGTGATCTTGGCGTCGCCGCCGGCGGATTCCTTGATCCGCAAGGCCGCTTCGGCGGCGATGCCGTCGAACTGGCTCAGTACGGGCTGGAAGCCCTGAGCGGGGACCACCTTGTTGGTCGCGGCGTCGATCTTGAACGCCGAGGGCGGGGTTTCGGGGTCAGGGATCTGCTTCGCGCAGACAACGAAATGCATCGCTTCCTCACTTCTCCATGCGCTGACAGCGCTTGTTCTTCCTGGACGCGCCGACCGCGCTCGCACCTGCTGGATGCCTGCGGCGCTGCCAGCGTTCGTGCTCCCGAGGATCATCGCCCTCGTCGCGAGGCGGCGCGTTGGGGTACGTGCCGCCCTTGTCTCGTATCCCCGTCACGCCATGCGAGCAAGGCGTAACACCCGGCCCCCGCCGGATCACGATGACGCTCGTGTTCGTGGCGCTTACGCGTCACCCTCGGTGGAAGCTGCGACCGGCGCAGCCCCCTGCGGTCCGAACACCGATTGCTCGAGCAGCTCCGCCACGTCGAACGGGCGGATCCGCCCTTCCTCCTCGGGGTGCATCGCGGGCACCCCGTCTTCGAACATCTGGATACAGAACGGGCAGTTGGAGATCACCTGATCCGCGCCGGTCGCAATCGCTTCCTCGCTACGGATGTGGTTGACGCGTCGTTCGCCAACCTCTTCCTGCCACATGTTGCCGCCACCGGCGCCGCAACAGAGACCCTTGCTCTTGCTGCGTCGCATCTCGGTCACCTTGGCGCCGGGTACGAACTCCAGGATCTGGCGCGGCGCGTCGTAGACGCCATTGATCCGACCGAGGTAGCAGGAGTCGTGATAGGTCACATCAGCCTGCACCTGATGCGTCGCCTTCAGCGAACCGTCGACGAGCCGCGCGTTGAGGAACTCCGTGTGGTGCAGCACCTCGAAGTGACCGTCGAACTGCGGATACTCGTTCTTGAACGTGTTGAAGCAGTGCGGGCAGTTGGTGATCACGCGCTGGACGTTCTTTTCCTTGAACGTCTCGATCAGCTGCTGCGCGAGGATCTGGAAGAGGTACTCGTTGCCCAGGCGCCGCGCCGGGTCGCCGTTGCAGGTCTCTTCCTGGCCAAGCACGCCGAACGAAGAGCCGGCCTCGCGGAGCAGCTTGAAGACCGCCTGCGTGATCGGCAGGTTCCGCTCCACCAGCGATCCGGAGCAGCCGACCCAGTAGAGGTACTCCTGGCTGCCATCGAACATCGGCACGTCGCCGAGTCCTTCCATCCAGGTGGTGCGCTCCAGCGCCGTTCCGCTCCAGGGGTGCCCACGCATCTCCATGTTCTGGAGTGCGTTCTGGGCGGTCTGCGGCAGCCGTGCCTCGTCCATCACGAGGTAGCGCCGCATGTCGACGATCGTCGGCACGTGCTCGATCATGACCGGGCATTCCTGGATGCAGGCGCCGCAGGTGCGGCAGGCCCAGAGCGTCTCGTCCTTGATCACGTCACCGACCATCGCCACGGGCGAGACGGCACGCTGATCCTCGCCAACGTTGCCGGCGTGCTGGAGCGCCGGGCCGACCTGCGCCAGGTGCCCCTTGAGGTCCTGGATCAGGTGCATCGGCGAGAGCGGCTGGCCCGCGAGGTTGGCCGGGCACACCTCCGTGCAGCGTCCGCAGCGAACGCAGGCGTCCAGCTCGAAGAGCTGCTTCCAGGTGAAGTCCTGGATCTGGCCGACGCCAAACACCTCGCGCTCCTCGATGTTCGGGATCGGCGAGAGGCGGCCGGGCGAATCGGTGCGCAGGAAGAAGGCGTTGATCGGCGCGAAGAACATGTGGTCGAGGCGTGTGAAGACGATCAAGCCGAGCCACGAGAAGGCGATGCTGATGTGCAGCCACCAGCTCCACTGGTGCGCGGAGAGGATCTGCCCCTCATCGAACGCGAAGATGCGTACGAATTTGGCGATGCCGAAGGAGACAAACGACCAGGGCGCCCAGTCCGGGTTCTGCGTCAGCTCGCTGACCTCGATGCGGAACGCCTCGACAAGGAAGCCCGTGAGCAGCACGAGTCCGAGGCCGACGATGATCAGGTGATCCTCGACGCGCTCGTCCCAGCGGATGCGGTGGAAATCGGAGAAGTAGCGGCGGCTCAGCGCCATCCCGACGCCAACGAGGCCGATCAGGCCGAACAGGTCGCCGTAGAAGGAGAAGAAGAGGTAGTAGCGGCCCTCGAGGAAGTTGAGCGGCGTGTCATCCTCGATCGCGACCTGGGCGGTGACGATCGTCAGCACCAGGATCGACGAGAAGATGCACCAGTGCATGACCCCGGCGTAGCGATCGCGCCGGACCTTGTCCTGCGCCAGGCCGAGCCGTCCCACGTTCATCAGGCGCGTGCGCAACTGCGCGAGCATGCTCTCTTGCGTCGGCTGGCCCAGCCGCCAGAGCGTGGCGTGGCGAACGAAGCCGTAGGTCAGCAGGCCGACCAGCGCGGACATTAAGACGTAGACCGCCCACGGGTGTGCCGCATTGAAGAACGATTCGCGCCCGGCGCCCTCGGTCGACCCGAGTTGCAGTGCGAGCCAGACGCCGACCCCAGAGAGGCCCAGCGCCGGTAACCACCACGCACCAACGAGACGAGCGGGCTTGCCGCGCGTTGCCGCCTGTCCCGCCATGCAGTCTCCGCTCGTTCGTAACCGGGATCAGTGCGCGATGCTACGACACCGCGGCGCTGCTAGACACTCGTTCCCGCGGTCGGCTGTCCGTAGAGGTCACGCAGTTCTGTCTTCAGAATCTTGCCCAGGTGGTTCCGAGGCAGCTCATCCACCCACTGGTAGAGGGCCGGCGCCTTGTACGAGGCCAGTCGCGACTTCACGTAATCGGTCAGGTCATCCTCGGAGGGGACTTCCTCCTTGGGGCCGGCGACGATGATCGCCTTGACCACTTCACCCCAGTCGTTGTCCGGGACGCCGATCACGGCCGCCTCGGCGATACCGGGGTGATCCTCGAGGACGTTTTCGATCTCCGCCGTGGAGATGTTCTCGCCGCCGCGGATAATCATGTCCTTGATGCGGCCGGTGATGAACAGGTAGCCATCCTCGTCGATTCGTCCGACGTCGCCGGTGTGCAACCAGCCGTCATGAATCGCCGAAGCGGTGTCCGCCTCGCGCTTGTTGTAGCCCTTCATCACGCGGTCGCCCTTGATGCAGATCTCGCCCTCGTCGTCGCCGCTGAGGCGGCGTCCGTCCGGCGCGAGGATCGCGACATCCACGTCCGGCATGGTCTTGCCGACGGAGCGGAGTCGCAAGAGCTTCTTATCGTTCTTCTCCGGCGTGCCGTTGAGGTGGTGGTCGTCCGGGCCCAGGTACGTCAGCGAACCGGTCGCCTCGGTCTGTCCGTACGCGTTGAGCAGGCCGATGCCGCGCGGCGGGAAGATCTCCACCGCGGCACGCACCACGTCGTAGGGCATGGGAGCGGCGCCGTAGGTGATGAGCTGCAGCGTCTTCAGGCTGTACTTGCCGAAGTCTTCGTACTCCATCGTGCGCTTGAGCATCGTCGGCACGACGAAGGCGTGGGTGACGCCTTCCGCGTCCACCGCATCCAGCCAGGCCTCCGGCGTGAACTGCGGAAGGACCACCAGGCGGCGACCGGAGAACACGGCGCTCATGATGGTCGTCGCCCCGGCGATGTGGAAGAACGGGGCGGAAACCAGCACGACTTCCTGCTCCGATCCGGGATCGGCGGGCGCCTGGGTGTTGACGACCAGCGCGGTCAGTGCCTGGTAGGACAGCACCACGCCCTTCGGCAGCGACGTCGTGCCGGACGTGTAGATGAGCAGCGTCGGGTCGGAGTCGTCGATCTCGGTGTAGACCGGGATGTCCTCGTTCGCGTCGATCAGCGCCTGGTAGTTGGCGCCGCCATTCGGCGTGAAATCGAGGCCGATCACCTGGCGAACGCCGGGGATCGAATCCTTGATCTGCTCGTAGATCGGCCAGTAGCGCTCGCCAATGAAGAGCACGCTGACGTCAGCCTCGTTGACCATGTGGGTCAACTCTTCGGTCTTCGCGCGGAAGTTGAGCGGGACCATCGTCGCGCCCACGCTGGCGGTCGCGTAGTAGACCTCGACGAAGGCGGGGCTGTTGACCGCCATCACGCCGACGTTCTGGCCTTTGGCCACGCCCAGTGTCTGGAGGGCGTTGGCTAGTCGGTTTGCGGTGCTCTGGAGTTCCGCGTAGGTCGTCCGCTGGCCATCGCCAACGATCGCCGTCCGGTCAGGGACAATCGCTGCGGAAATCGTCAAGAACTCGGCGGTGTTCATCCGTCATCCTCCCCCGCAAGCCAGCGCCATCACGGTTTCCCGCGGTCGGCAGCGCCAACCCTGCCCCCAGAACGCAGCAGTCATACCGCGTTCCGAGGCAAGCGGCAAAACCTGACGTGCGCGTTCAAATCGCATCCGAGCGCACATGATGGCGACATTCGCGACTGTTCGCGAGTCCGCCGAGGCCGCCCAAACCCACGCAAGCTCGATCGGGCGCCCCGGCGCTAGTCGCCGCCGACCGTGATTACCTCGACCATCAGGTGCCGAACACCGGCGTCATCGACCTGGAACGAGATCACCGGTGTGCGCAGCGGCTCCTGAGTGCGCGCAATCGCGTCGCCGGCGATCGACCAGACTGCGCCGGAACAACGATCCTCCAGCACGCCGGTGCGTCCGAACGGATTGCGCGCGACGCCACGTGGATCGTTCGGCAGGAATTCGACCTTGCACCCGGTCTTC
The DNA here is from genome assembly GCA_009391845.1 of Chloroflexota bacterium. The sequence continues at coordinate 71,988 of QWJG01000002.1, forward strand.
TCGACACGTCCGTCGATCGCGCGGAGGCGCCCGTCCTCGAGGCCCACCACGTAGATGTTTTGCTCCGCGAAGGCGATCACACCGTCGGCGCGCAGGGTCTCGAGCGCCGCGTCCTCGGTCCCGGTATCGAAGAGCGTCACGTGGATCTGCGGTTCGGCGATGAACGCACCCCAGAACACCGCGCCGATACCGATCGCGCTGACCAACAGCAACATCAGCGGCCCGAAGTTCCGCGGAAGCTTGACCCGCCCGAAGCGGCTCGCGCCCGGAGCAGCCGGCGCCGGCGTTTGCGCGCTCACGCAACCACCGCCTGACGCGCAGCCAGCCGTCGCTCGAGGGCGATCCCCGCATCGAGGGCGCCATCGAGGCCCTCGGTAGTGGCGCGCTTCACGGCGCGCAGCGCGCCCGGCTCGTACGAGGCGAGCAGGTGCGCCAGCCGATCCACCTCGGGCAGCAGCTCGGCGGGCGGGAGCACGCGGTCGACGAGCCCGAGCGCGTAGGCGCGTTGTGCATCGATCGGTTCACCGGTCGTCGCCATGCGTAGCGCATCGCCGCGCGGGATGTGGCGCGGCACCGTCTGGGTGCCGCCGGCGGAGGGGATGTAGCCCAGGGTGACCTCCGGCAGCGCGAACCGCGCCGTGTCATCTGCCAGGCGGATATCGCAGTACATCGACATCTCCAGGCCTGCGCCGTACGCGAAGCCTCGGATCGCGGCGATCAGTGGGATCTCCAGGCTCGCCATCAACCCCCAGAGATCGCGATCGAGCCGGGCGGCGCGCGCCTCGATCACGGAGGGCGCGGTACCAAAGTCGGTGATGTCCGCGCCGGCACTGAAGGCACGGTCGCCCGCCCCCGTCAGCACCGCGACCCGGATCGTCGGGTCGTCCCGGATCAGGTTGAGCATCGTCCACAGCTCGTCGCGCATCGCCAGGTGCACGGCGTTGTGCCGTTCCGGGCGGTTGAGCGTGATCCGCAGGACATCCCCGTCGCGGGAGACCTCCACGAAGCTCATCGCGTCACCGCGCCCTTCCCGCCGTAGCGGTCACCACCGGCATCCGCCGGATCGGCGAGGCTGTCCGAGCACCGGACTGCGTTACGTCGCCCAGTCCGGCTTCTTGATCGCACTGACCTCGCTGCGGCCGAACTCGCGCTGCAGCTCCGTGTTGAGCTTCTCGGTCAGCAGTGCCATCGCGGCGGTGCCCGGAGCGGTGTCCGTGCGCCAGCGGCGAATCGCCGCCTTGTCACTGCGATCGAGGCTCAGCTCGACGATCTCGTCGACGATCGCGTCGAGCATCGCGTTGACCTCTTCGGCCGTGAATTCGACTTTCATTGCCAGCGCTCCGCCTGCGACACCTTGCGTTTGCCCTTCACGCGCATCATCCGCGTGGTCCGTTCGTCGATGTGGTTCCCGAGCCGTTCGTTGAGGAACACGGTGAACTCATCGAGTTCCCTGTTTCCGGGATCACGCTGCCGCCGCCATTCGCGGACCAGCCTGCGCCCCTCCTCGGAGAGGTCGATGTTATCGAGGAGCAGCGCACTGACCAGGGTCAGCGCGACATGCGACTCGTCAGAGTTGAGTACAACGTTCATTGGGACTCCTGTACCGGACATGCTCCCGCGCGAAACCGCGCACGGCAAGCGCCGCTAACGGTTCTCAAAGCGTGGCGGGCGTTTCTCCACGAATGCTTGTACGCCCTCAGCACGGTCAGCGGTTGTCTGGAGTATGACCGTCAGGTCCAATTCCGCGCGCAATCCCTCCGCCAACGGCAGCTCCGATCCGCGCCGCACCGCCTCTTTGGCGAGCCGCGTGGCGATCGGACCGCGCGACGCGATGGTCGTCGCGATCGCCAGCGCCGCCGTCTCGAGGTCAGCATCCGAGGCTAGCTCGGACACGAGACCGATGCGCAACGCCTCGGTCGCGTCGACCGCCTCGCCGGTGAGCAGCATGCGCAATGCGTGGGCGCGGCCAATCGCGCGTGGGAGCCGCTGCGTGCCGCCGCCGCGCGGCACAACACCGAGGCTGGTCTCCGGCATCGCGAAGCGCGCGCCCTGCGCGGCGACGCGGATATCGCAGGCAAGCGCCAGTTCGAGGCCTGCCGAGGCCGCTTCGCCACGGATCGCCGCAACGACCGGTTGCGGAATCGCGGCGACGGCATCGAAAGTCGCGCCCAGCGGCGGCAGCCCGGCAATCACATCCTCGCCGAGGGCAGCGGCCGACCAGCCGCTCCCGAAGTCGGCGCCCGAGGCGACGACGACCGCGTAGACGTCGGCGGTGCGCCCGCGCAGTTCCGTCGCGGCCGCGCTCAGCGCGTCGAGCGCCCCGCGATCGAAGCGCGCGTCGGGCAGCGCGAGGCGTAGCGTGGCGACGTGATCCTGGACCTCGAGCGTGACGACAGACATCGATCGCTCCTCCGCGTTGGGCCGCGAACGTACGGACCCGCCGATCCGCGCGTCAACGCGGGGGCTGGACGGCGCGCCGTGTGATTGCGAGCATGCGCCGCGATCCCGGGTTCGCGCGCGCTCGTCGGCCGGCGCGCTTCGACGCACAACCGCGACCCGGCGATAATGAACGCGAGAGGCGGGGCAGATGAGATTTCACCGTAGCGATCTTCCCGGGCTCTTGATCGCCATCGGCGCGCCGGTCGGGCTGATGTTGCTCTTCCTCGCCGCCTTCGACACGTGGCACCACCACGGCACGCCGCTGCTCGGTGCGATGGCCGCGAACCTGGCGATCGGCGGCGGCCTGCTGGCCGCGTTCACACGCTTCATCCGCAACTGGGACGTGATCCTCGGATTCTTCCTCGCACTCGTGATCTCGGTGGTGACCGTGATCGTGCTGCAGCAGACGGATCACGACGGCACCGCGCTCGCGACGACGCTGAAGTGGGTCGGCGTGATCGTCTTCCTCGGCCTCAACGTGCTTATCCCGCTGCAGATCCTCAGCAACGGCGTGATTCCGATGCTGAACCGCAACGAGGCACGGCGCGCCGCCGAGTCCGAGGCGTAGCGAACCGCCGTGACCACCTCCGAACGTTCGTCGCTTGCGAGCACCGCCCCGCTCTCCGTACCGCGCGCCGCGCTGGAGATGGTCGCCGCCTGGATGGGCAGCCGCTTCTATCGCACCTTTCGCATCGCCGATGAACCCTCCGAGGTCTTCGACGCCATCCTCAACCAGCGCGATCGCCGGATCGGCGTCACCGTCGGCCTGCTCTGGGCCGAAGATGCGCCGCCGCCCGATCCCGGGTTCGAGGAACTGCTGGCCGCCGATCTGGAAACGGACGCCGGCTTCGTGGCCTGGCTCCCCCCGGGTGCCACGCTGCCAACCGAGGAACCATCCCGCTCCGATCTGCGCGTGCTCCTGGGCAACGGCCTGAAGGGCCTGGAACCCGGCGAGCGCCGCGAGGTGCGGATCCCGGTCACGCTCCAACTCGCGAAGATCCAGGCGGACGGCGCCTACGTCTCCGTGACCGGCGGCCTGTCGAGCGCCTGGACCACGATCTCCGAAGGCATCGACGGCGCCTTCCACCTCGATTCCCGCCCGCTCCACCGGTTGCCGGCCGAGGCCGCCGAGTTGGACATCATCATTTCGCGGGTCCGTGATCGCGCCGCGCTGCTCAACACCGAGGAGTTCACGGACGTCCACGTCCACGACTACTGGCTCGTTTCGCGGCTGCCGGCGGACAGCCCGCCCGGCGCGGTAATCGTCGGCGCCCCCGCGGATCTGGATCCGAAGGACGGCGTCCCGATCCGGCGCGCCTTCCGCCGTGCCGTCGAACGCGCGGTGGCGCAGCGGCGTGCGGGCGACAGCGACCTCTCCGTGTTGATCCTCGTGAGCGCACTCGCGCACATGGAGGACGAACTCGTCACCGCGGCGCTGAAGGGCATGAACCCGGCGCTCTATGGCGAGCTGGATCTGATTGTGTTGGTGGCGGATGGCTCTGTTCGACAGGTGCTGCAGCCACGATCCTTGCCCTGGGAGCGAGAACGGACACACGCGTGAGCATCATCGTTCGCCAGGCCAGGGACAGCGACGCACTCGCGATTCGGCGGCTCGTCACCGAGGGACTGCTCCTCGCCGGCTTCGACGCTCCCTCGGTGGAGCGTGACAGCGACCTGCTCGATCTCGGCTACTACCGCGAGCCCGGGCGCGGGATGTGGGTCGCCGTCGGCGCGGAGGAACGGGTGGTCGGCTGCGCGGCGATCGACCGAGGTGACGGCGGCTTCGCGACGCTGCGGCGGCTTGCCGGCGACGCGATGCCGGAGTTGACCGCCGCGGCCGTCGCGTTCGCCCAGGGCCGTGGCTACGCCGGCGTCGAGACGGTGATCCCGGCGGCGATGGCCGAAGCACGGGACGCGGTCCGCCTCGAAGGCTTCGCCAGCGAGAACGGCGGCAACGATCTGCTCTTCCGCAAACCGCTCTAGCTGTACTGACCACACACCTGCGAGACGGCTGACTGCGGAGGGACCTCCAGCGAGACTGGGAAGTGTGAAGCACCCAGAACTCGCAGGAGGTCCCGATGTCCGATCCTAAGTCGCCGCCGCTCAGGATGCGCTTCTCGTATGA
>QWJG01000020.1 GCA_009391845.1 Chloroflexota bacterium
GGAGCCGCTCGTCGAGGCCTTCCGCGCCGCTGGACGCCACATCGGCCTCGGTTTCCAGATGATCGATGACGTCCTCGGGATCTGGGGCGATCCGGCTGTCACCGGCAAGCCGGTGGGTGACGATCTCCGATCGCGGAAAATGACATACCCAGTGATTACGGGCCTTTCCCAGCCGTCAGAAACCGGACGGCGACTTTCGGCCCTGTACAACAAGCCCCCGCGTGCCGATGAAGACTTAGGGGAGATGACGACCCTCATCGAGGTTGCTGGCGGTCGCACCGCGACCGAAGAGCGCGCGACCGCGGAACGCGATCGCGCCGCCGCCATCCTCGAGGACGCCGGCATCGATCCCGTGGCGCTCGACCAACTCACCGCCTTCGCCGCTCAAGCGGTCGGGCGGATCAGCTAGCGCCGGACCGTTGGACGGATCACGGAGAGAGGCATTGCTCGTGCGGTCAACGCTGCCTATCATCCCGCCCGCGCACGGTCGCAACCGCCTCGCCACTTGCTCCCCAGCATCAGGCCTTGAATGCTGCTGCACGTCGGGAGAGCCGCGCGTATGAAAAAGAAGACAATCCGCGATCTTGATTTGCGTGGAAAACGCGTCCTCCTGCGGGTCGACTACAACGTCCAGTTCATCGAGGACCGCATCCTTGATGATCACCGGCTCCGTGAATCCATCCCCACCATCTGGGCCCTCCAGAGCGCCGGTGCACGCATCATTATCTGCTCCCACCGCGGTCGCCCCGGCGGTGAGGTGGTCGAGGAGCTGCGCAACGCCCCCGTCGCGGCACACCTCTCGACCCTCCTCGAACAAGAAGTACGTTCGATCCCGGTTTGCATCGGCCCGCAGGCGAAAGCCGCCGTCGACGCGCTCGAACCCGGCGGCATCCTCCTCCTCGAAAATCTCCGCTTCCACCCGGAAGAGGAGGACAACGACCCGGCCTTTGCTCGTGCGCTGGCTGATCTCGCCGATGTCTACGTCAGCGACGCCTTCGGCACCGCCCACCGCGCGCACGCATCCGTCGTCGGCGTTCCCACCTTCATTCCCGGCGTCGCCGGGCTCCTCATGGAGCGCGAAGTTGACTACCTCACTCGCATCACCGAGAACCCGCAACGGCCGTTCGGTCTGATCCTCGGCGGCGCAAAGGTCGCCGAGAAACTCGCCATCCTCGACTTCCTCTGCGATCGCGCCGATGTCATTTGCGTCGGTGGCGGCATCGCCAACACGTTCCTCATGGCGCAGGGCATCGATGTCGGTTCCTCGCTCGCCGAGCCCGAACGCATCGAAGACGCCTTCAACGTGATGCGCAAAGCCGCCAAGCGACCCGATCTCAAGCTCGTCCTCCCGCGCGACGTCGTCATCAGCGACGCCGCCGGCCAGACCGTCGACGCCGTCTCCGTCAATCTCATCCCGCCGGACTTCCGCATCCTCGATATCGGCCCCGACACCATCCAGGACTTCCGCGCCGCGCTCGCTCCCATGCGCACGATCGCCTGGAACGGACCGATGGGCCTCTTCGAACGCGAACCCTTCGATCGCGGTTCGATCGAGGTCGCCAGACTCCTCGCCGATCTCGATGACGCGATCACCGTCGTTGGCGGCGGCGAAACCGCCGCTGCCGTCGCCCGCGCCGGCGTCACCGATCGCATCTCCCACTGCTCCACCGGCGGCGGCGCTTCCCTCCAGCTCCTCGAAGGACGCAGCCTACCCGGCCTCGAGGCCCTGATCGACGCCGAGTGACCAACCTGTCGCACGACGCCCCCGACCGACCGCGCGATAGCATGGGTGCATGACCAACGACGTCGCTCAGACCCTCCTCCGTCCCGCCACCACGAAGTTCGTCGTCTACGTCTTCGATGGTCTCGGTGGTCTGCCCAACTCACGCGGCCGCACCGAACTCGATGACGCCGACACCAAGTTCCTCGATCGCATGGCGGAGCTGGGCTCGCTCGGCCAGCTCATGCCCATCGCCCACGGCATCACGCCCGGGCCCGCCACGGCTTTCCTCGCGCTCCTCGGCTATGACCCGCGCCAGACCCCGCTCACCGAAGGCGCAGAGTTCGAACCCTTCGCCGATCGATGGGGAATCCGCGCGACCGTCGTCTCCAATTCGGAGATCCACGCCGCCCTCGCCCGCCGCGTCGGCATCGAGGTCATCGATGCTCCCAACGATCCGTCGGCCCTCGTCGCCGCGATGGCCGATCGCTGGGCGGACTTCGATTGCTTCATCGTCCACTACAAGCCCGAACTGCCCGAGGGCAAGACACGCTTCAAGGCCAAGCGCGCCGCGATCGCCGACTTCGACCGCGCCGTGCCCGCGATCATGAAGCTCGCGCCGGATCTCCTCGTCGTCACCGGCGATCGCAGCTCCCCCGCCATCGAGGGCGCCGACACCTGGCACCCCGTGCCGCTCCTCATGACCGGGCACCGCACGCTCCCGGACGAGACCCACTACTTCTCCGAACTCGGCTGCGCGCGCGGTGTCCTCGGCACCATTCGCTCCTGCGACGTGATGCGGCTCGCGCTCGCACACGCCGATCGCCTCGAGCCGTACGGACCCTGAGCCTTCCCGGATGGCTGGTATGAACCATGGCTGATCCCAACCGCATTCCGATCGTCGGCGGCAACTGGAAGATGCACGGCACCCGTGCGCACGCGCGCGAGCTCCTGCACGCCCTCCGCGCGGCCCTCGACGGCATCACCGACATCGAGGTCCTCGTCTGCCCGCCCGCCCCCTGGCTCACCGATGCCGCCGATGCACTCGCCGGCGGCACGCTCCAAATCGGCGCGCAGAACGTCCACTGGGAGCGCGAAGGCGCCTTCACCGGCGAACAGAGCGCCGCCATGCTCGTCGGCACCGTCAGCCACGTCGTGGTCGGCCACTCCGAACGCCGTCACCTCTTCGGCGAAACCGACGAGGAGACCAACCGCAAGTTCCGCTCCGTCATCGATGCCGGCATTTCGCCGGTCCTCGCCGTCGGCGAACTCCAGGCCGAACGCGAAGCCGGCGCAACCCGCACCGTGCTTCACCGCCAGCTCCTCACCGCCTTCGACGGCCTGCGCGCCCTCCCCGTCGGCACCGTGATCGCCTACGAGCCCGTCTGGGCGATCGGGACCGGCCTCGCCGCCACCCCGCAGGCCGCTCAGGACGCCGCCGCCTCCATCCGTTCGATGGTCACCGACCGCTTCAGCGACGCCACCGGGTCGCTGATCCGCATCCAATACGGCGGCTCCGTCAACGCCGACAATGCCTCCGATCTCGCTGCCCAGCCCGACATCGATGGCGCGCTCGTCGGCGGCGCATCGCTCCACGCCGATGACTTCGCCGCCATCTGCGGCGCCTTCGCCCACGCCCACCGTCTCGCGGGAGCGTGAACGCGCCCCAACGCGCTCCCGGAGATCTCGCCGCCGATCCGACACCGCACACCAACCCGCGCCACCTCATCGCGCTCTTCGGTGCCACCGCCTCCGGCAAGACCGCCGTCGCCGTCGATCTCGCCGCGCGCCTTCCGATCGAGGTCGTCTCCGCCGATTCCCGCCAGGTCCGCCGTGGCATGCGCATCGGCACCGCCGCCCCCACCCCCGAGGAGCAAGCGGCCGTCCCCCACCACCTCGTCGCGATCGTCGAACCCGATGCCCCCTGGACCGTCGCCGAATGGCTCGATCGCGCCCGCGCCGTCCTCGAGCGCATCTGGGCCCGCGGCGCCGTACCGCTCCTCGTCGCCGGCACCGGCCACTACGCCTGGTCCCTCCTCGAAGGCCGCTCCATCCCCCGCGTCGCCCCGAACCCGCGGCTCCGCGAAACCCTCGAGGAGATCGTCGCCACCCAGGGCGCATCCGCCCTCCACGCCCGCCTCGCCTGGCTCGATCCCGCATCGGCTGCCCGTATCGACACCGCCAACGCCCGCCGCGTCATCCGCGCCCTCGAAATCATCGACGCCACCGGCGGCCCCGTCCCACCGCTCCGCAACGAACCACCGGACTTCACCTGGAACGCCGTCGGCCTCCGCTGGCCACGCGAACAGCTCTACGCCCGCGCCGACGCCCGCGCCGAGACCATGTATGACTACGGCCTGATCGAGGAAACGCGCGCCCTCGTCCGTGCCCATGGCGACGCCTTCGACGCCCTCCGCTCCATCGGCTACACCGAGGCGCTGCGCGTCCTCACAGGCGAATGGACCCGCGACGAAGCCCTCGCCCGCACCCAAACCTCCACCCATCGCCTCATCCGGATGCAGGGCACCTGGTTCCGCGACGACGACCCCCGCATCGCCTGGACCGACGCACGCGACCCTGCCGCCGTACGCGCCGCAGTTGAGGGAGCCGCCACGCCCCCCGTACGATGAGTCGATGACCAAACTCGCCTTCTGGAAGATGCACGGCGCGGGAAACGATTTCCTCGTCGCCGAGCCGTCGCCCGAGCCCCCGCTCGACGACGCCGGTTGGGCGCGCCTCGCCATCGAGGCCTGCGACCGCCACAAGGGCGTTGGCGCGGACGGCCTCATCCTCGTCTTGCCCTCGGACACCGCTGACCGCCGCATGCGCATCATCAACGCCGACGGCTCCGAGGCCGAGATGTGCGTGAACGGGATCCGCTGCTTCGTGAAGTACTGCCTCGACCGCCACCTCGTTGATTCTGCCGATGGCGCCATGACCGTCGAGACCCTCAGCGGCATCGTCCCCGTCCAGGCCACCCGCGACGCCGCCGGCCTCGTCGAGCGCGTCCGCCTCACCCTCGCCCCGCCGGACCTCAACCCCGCCGCCGTCGGCGTCCAGATCGAACAGGCCCCGCCCGTCACCGATCTCCCGATCACCGTCAGTGGCAACGGCGTCCAGGAAACCTTCCCCGTTACCCTCGTCTCCATGGGCAACCCGCACGCCGTCCGTTTCATCGACGAAGCACCCGCCGACTACCCACTGCTCCAGGCCGGCCCGCTCGTCGAGCGTCACCCGATCTTCGCCAACCGCACCAACTACGAAGTCATCCGCGTCCGCGATCGCGCCCACCTCGATATGCGCGTCTGGGAGCGCGGCGTGGGCGAAACTCAGGCCTGCGGATCGGGCGCGTGCGCCGCCGTCGTCGCCGCTCGTATCCGCGGCGTCGTCGACAATGAGGTTGACGTAACCGTTCCCGGTGGCACGCTACACATCGAATGGACGGGCGACGGCCCAATCAGTTTGTCCGGTCCAACGGCACGAGTCTTCGAGGCGGTATGGGAACGATGACGCAATCCACGACCGATCGCGTGATGTTGATGCGAAACACCCCGATCAATGCCCGCGCCTGGGAGACCATGGTCGCCACCCCCGGCGTCACCTCCATTACCTCCCCCGTTGGCGATCTCGCACTCGTCCCGGAGGAAGGCGAAATCGCCCTCCACTGGCAGTTCGAGAACCTCGACTCCATGCGCCAGCACTTCCAGCCGATGTTCGACGAACTCCGCCCGGAGATCGCCGCCGCCGATGTCGACTTCGTCACCATGGACCTCGTCCAAGTACGCGAACGCGACTGGCTCAAGCCGCTCCTCAACGACGCCAGCTTCGAATTCTTCGCCGAGTGGCTCGACATGACCCACCCCGGCCTCGATCCCGAGTTCATCCCCGAGTTCCCTGAACACCTCAACATGCGCCGCGCCACCAACGACGACATCGAGCGCATGTTCGAGATCTGGCAGGCCGCATACGGTGAGCTCGCCCGCGCCGCCGGCACCTTCGATCACTTCGTCGAACTCCACACCTGGGCCGGCGTCCTCGAGGAAGGCGACGCCATCGTCGGCTTCGCCATCAACGGCCCCGTCGTCGCCGCCGAGGGCACCATCCTCGAGGTAGCCGTTGCTCCCGAGCACTGGGGCCACGGCTACGGCACGCTCCTGCTCCAGGCCGCCGCCTACCAGCTCACCACCCAGGACGCCCGCCGCGCCACCGTCCGTGTCCGTCCCGACATCAAGCCCTCACTCCGCGCCTGCACGGAGAACGGCTTCCGCCCCGGCCAGGGTGGCCTCGAATACCGCCGCACCACCGACGAGGAGCTGATCGCCAGCCGCCTCGCGGCGAAGCGCAAGGCCGGCGTGAAGGCTCGCTTCGGGAAGTGGCGCTAACCGCGCCACCTCCCACGCCCAGCCAGCGCGCCCACCCCGCGGAGCGAGTCCGCCTCGGAGCCACCCCGTCGCTCGCCTGCAACCTCCGAGGTCCTGACACTCGCCCGCCTGCGATCGCCTGCTACCTGACCGCCTGAGCACCCACGAACGGACTCTCCCATGCACCTCGCCCAGCGCGTCCAGCAGCTCCCCCCGTACCTCTTCGCCGCCATCTCCCGGATGATCGAGGAGAAGCGCGCCCAGGGCGTCGACGTCATCTCGCTCGGCATCGGCGACCCCGATCTCCCAACCCCGCCGCACCTGATCGAGCGCCTCCAGCAGGCCGCCGTCGATCCGGTCAACCACCGCTACCCGGAGTCCGAGGGCCTCCCCGAACTCCGCGCCGCGATCGCCCGCTGGTACGCCGCACGCCACGGCGTCACCCTCAACCCCGCCACCGAGGTCGTTGTCCTCCTCGGCTCCAAGGAGGGCATCGCCCACCTCCCGCTCTGCCTCATCGATCCCGGTGACGTCTCCCTCATCACCGACCCGGGCTACCCCGTCTACCAGGTCGCCACCATGTTCGCCGGCGGCGAAACCGTCCGCGTCCCCCTCTCCGAGGAGAACGGCTGGCTCCCGCGCCTCGAGGACATCGATCCCACCGATGCCGCCCGCGCACGCATCCTCTGGCTCAACTACCCCAACAACCCCACCGGCGCCGTCGCCGATCTCCCCTTCTTCCAGCGCGCCGTCGCCTGGGCCCGCGACAACGACGTCGTGATCGCCCACGACCTCGCCTACGCCGACGTCACCTTCGATGGCTACGTCGCCCCCTCCATCCTCGAGGTCGATGGCGCCCGCGACGTCGCCATCGAGTTCAACTCGCTCTCCAAGACCTTCAACATGACCGGCTGGCGCGCCGCCATGGCCGTCGGCAACGCCGAGGTCATCGACGCCCTCACCCGCGTCAAAAGCAACATGGACAGCGGCCTCCCACAGGCCATCCAGCAGATGGCGATCACCGCCCTCGACGACCCCCGCGACTCGATTACTGCACATAACGCGATCTACGCCCGCCGTCGCGACCGCGCCGTCGCCGTCCTCCGCGAACTCGGCCTGCGCCTCGATCCCCCGAAGGCGTCCCTCTACGTCTGGGCCCGCCTCCCCGCCAACGAGCCCTCCTCCGGCGACTTCGCCGCCCGCCTCATCGACGCCACCGGCGTCGTCGTCACCCCCGGAGCCGCCTACGGACCGGCAGGGGAGGGCTACATCCGTATCTCCCTCACCATCCCCGACGATCGCCTCGAAGAGGGCCTCAACCGCCTCTCGCGGTTTGCCCGCGGCGAAGCCGTCTTCGAGGATTAGCGCGGCGAAGCCGTCTTCGAGGATTAGCGCGGCGAAGCCGTCTTCGAGGATTAGCGCGGCGA
>QWJG01000021.1 GCA_009391845.1 Chloroflexota bacterium
AGCGCTCTCCGGGCTCTAGGGGCGGTGAGGGGCTTTGCGCTGGGCGATGGTGGCGGCGGTGATGTGAGCGCGGTCGGCGAGGGGGGTGGGGAGGGGCGGGAGGGTGACGGGTTCGCGGAGGCGGTGGGAGAGGGCGGCGGCGAGGAGGTGGTCGAGGAGGGCAGGGTTCTTGGGGAGGACGGATCCGTGGAGGTAGGTGCCGATGGCCTGGCGGTAGACGGCGCCTTCTGATCCGTCCTCGCCGTTGTTGCCGCGGCCGGCGCGGACGTGGCCGAAGGGGCGAGCGGCGGGAGCGAGGTAGGTGCGACCGGCGTGGTTTTCGAAGCCGACGACTTCGCCGATGCCAGGGACGGCGCTTTCGATGAGGACGTCGCCGACGGCGCGGGCGGCGCGGGGGCCGGGGGCGACCGAGGTGACATCGAAGATGCCGAGGCCGGGGATGATGGCGCCGTGCTGGTCGCGGTACCAACGGCCGAAGAGCTGGAAGCCGCCGCAGACGACGAGCATGGCGGTGTCGTCTTCGACCCAGGCGCGAAGGGTGTCGCCGCGGGTGAGGAGTTCGGGACCGATGCGGTGTTGTTCACGGTCCTGGCCGCCACCGATAAGGAGCAGATCGGCGGCGGGCGGGAGCGGGTCGCCGAGACTGACGGCGAACTCCTCGATGGCGATGCCGCGTTCGGCGGCGCGGTGGCGGATAGCGATGAGGTTGCCGCGATCGGCGTAGACGTTCATGACGTCGGCATAGAGGGCGACGACACGGATGGGTGGCGCGTCCGCGAGCGCGGCGGCGGTGAGCAGGCGGGGCGTCGCGGCCACGTCGCCCTCGGGGGTCGCGACTGGCGTCGTCAGGACGCTGTCTTCGAGGCTCGCGGGGGCTTCAGGGGTGGTCACGGCGGTCATGCGGTACCTCGCGCGCGTTCCGGAGATTCCCAGTAGGAGGCGGTGCCGGCGCGGCGGGCGAGCGCTTCGCGGACGTCGAGCATGGCGGTGTAGGTGGCGACAACATCGAGGCGGGCGCCGACGGGGGTGACTTCGAGGGCGCGGTCGAGGGCGGCCTCGGTGCTACTGAGGACCGCGTGGGGCTCGATACCGGCGAGGTGCCAGCGGAGCGCGAAGTCATCGGCGCGATCGCCGCCGGCGATCAGGGTGGGGGCGCGCGGGGCGAGGAGTTCGAGGTCGGCGTCGTAGATCCAGGAGACGTCCTGCCCGTCCTGGATGCCGTCGTTGAGCATGGCGAGGATGGTGAGCGGGCGCTCCGAGGCGGCAAGGGTGCGGATCACTTCGTTGAGGCCGGCGGGGTTCTTGGCGAGGAGGACACGCACGGTCTTGTCGCCGAGGGTGAAGCGTTCCTGGCGGCCGAACGGCGCTGCGGCGTCCTCCAACGCGGCAACGATGACCTCGGTGGACACGCCGAGCGCGTGTGCCGCGGCCGCGGCGGCGAGGGCGTTGTAGACGGTGTAGAGACCGCAGAGCGGGAGGGTGATGGTGACCGGCTCACCGGCGATCGCGAGGTCGACGATGGAGCGATCTTCCTCGAGGACGATGCGGCGTGCGCTGACGTCCGGGGCGGGGCGAGCGCGGCCGCAGCAGTCGCAATGCCAGATGCCGACGTGGCCCATGTAGACGGCGTCGTAGCGGTAGCGGGTGCCGTCGGGGCAGAAGCGAGCGTCGCTGGCGTGATCGGCAGTGGCGAGCGCCATCGCGGGATCGTCCACCCCGAAGGTGATGACGGGGCGCCCGGCGGCGAGTTCGGCGAGGAGGGCGATGTTGGGATCGTCGGCGTTGAGAACGAGCGTTTGCGCCGGAGTCCTTCCGTCGGTGGGGGGCGCGGTCGCGAGCATGGTTCGCCAGCCGGAAGCGACGGAGTCGACTTCGCCGTAGCGATCGAGCTGATCGCGGAAGAGGTTGAGGAAGGTAGCGACGCGCGGGTGGAGGCGCGGGAAGAGCGCTGGGAGGGCAGCTTCATCGACCTCGAAAACGCCGATGCGATCGGCGCGGCGATCGAGGTCACCTCGCGGATCGACTTCGCCGACGTAGGCGGCGGCGAGGCCGCGCTCCATGTTGGAGCCGGCGCGGTTGGCGAGGGGATCGAGGCCGGCACGGGTGAGGATCGCGGCGAGCAGGTGGGCGGTGGTGGTTTTGCCGTTGGTGCCGGTGACGGTGACGAGGCCGTGCGGCAGATCGGCGGCCAGCTCATCGAGGAGGCGCGGGGCGATCGCCCCGGCGACGAGGCCGGGCAAGGCCGTGCCGCCGCCACGTCCGAGGCGGCGGGTAGCGGCGCCAGCACCTCGGCCGGCGATCAGGGCAACGCGGCTACGCCAGGACGGGGGAGTCATTTCGACGATGCGGCTACGCCGCGGGGGCAACCTCGCATGCGCTCATTGTCACACGCGAGGTGCGCGGACGGGCGTTCGGCGGGCATTGTCCCAGGGGTGCCCCGCAAGGGGGGAGCCGCGGGGTGGCGGCGGCTACTCGAGGTGGGCGTGGTCGTTGATGGCGCCGAGGACGGGTGGGTCGAAGCTTTCGACGACGGTGAAGCCGGTATTGGCGAAGTTGACGCGGGGGAGGTTCGCGGGCGCGAGACCGAAGAGTTCACTGAGGATGGCGTGGACGGTGCCGGCGTGCGCGACGACGAGGGCGCGCTGGTCGCGGTGACGCTCGTGCAGTTCGAGTACGAACGGCAGGAGGCGGGCGCGGAAAGTTTCGATCAGCTCCTCGTTGGGGATGTGGCCCTCGCCGCGGGGGTGCCGTGGCCGAAGCGTTCGGCGATCTGGTGACGGGTGAGGCCTTCGGCGTCACCCCAGGAACGTTCGCGCAGGGCGGCGTTTTCGACGACCTCGATGTTGCTGGCGGCGGCGATGATCCGGGCAGTTTCGGACGCCCGGCTGAGGTTGCTGGCGTAGATGGTGTCGACGCGCGTGGCAGCAAGGCGGACGGCGGCACGGCGTGCCTGATCGCGCCCGAGGTCGGTCAGCGGGTAGTCGCGCCAGCCACCGATCACGCCGGTGGCGTTTCTGACGGCCTGACCATGCCGGATGAAGACGAGCGTCACCGGTCACCTCCAGCGGCGTGCGACTAGACGCACTCCCAGCGGGTGTGATCGTCGTCGAAGCGGCGGACGCGGCCGTCGGCGCGGAGAACCTCGAGGTGGGCGAGGGTCTCACCGAGCGCGCTGCGCTTCTGCCAGATGTTGAACTCGTTGAAGGGGCGGGTGTTCCAGTGGACCCGCCCGGAGATGGCGCCGGCGGTGGCGGTGCCATCGCCGATCCCGGCGAGTACTTCCTCAAGGCGATCCCCGTGGTGCGCGATCAGCTCGCGGCAGCGGCCGGGGAGGTCCTCGATGTCCCACTCGTGCGCGGGGAGTCCGCGCCGGGAGTCGAAGGCGGCGGTCTTTTCGAGGGAGGCGAGGTATTCGGCGAGCGGGGAGCGATCGGTTTCCTCGTCGTCGATGTGCATGGAGACGTTGGGGGTGATGCGCGGGAGGACGTGATCGCCGGTGAGCATGAGCTTGTGGTTGGGCTCGTAGAGGCAGAGGTGACCGGGGGTGTGGCCGGGGGTCCAGACGGCCTGGAGCACCCAGTCCCCGACCTCGAGGGTTTCGCCGTCCTGGAGCAGGCGATCGGGCTCGATGTCCATGCGGAAGCTGCGCCGCCAGCTCCGATCGGGGTCGCCGTTGCGAAGGCGACCGATGGCGCCACCGAGGAACCGCTTGAGGCCACCGGGGGACCGGAACGCGCCACCGAGGCCGATCGCGCCAGCGCGATCCGCGGCTTCGACTTCCTTGCGGGCGATGCCGTGGCGGATGAGCCAGTCGTTGGAGTGATCTTCCCAGTGCTGGAAGTCGAGCCAGCGGTGGCGGATCCACTCCCACTCACGCTCGAGCATCACCAGCTCGGCGTCGGGGGATTGTTCCTTGACCCAGCCAGCCATGCCGAGGTGATCAGGATGGGCGTGGGAGATGACCAGTCGCTGGATATCGCTCGGTCGGTGCCCGAGCGCAGCGAGGGCTTCGGTCATCGCCTGGGTGGCCTCGTTGGTGCCGTAACCGGCATCAAAGAGTGTGACGCCGTCCGGAGTTTGAAAGACGTAGGGCATGACGAAGGAGAGGCCCGGCGTGTTCATGGGCGTACGGATCTGATGGAGCCCGGGAACGATCTCCACGGTGAGGCCTCTCGCTAGTGGTGGTTGGGGCGCTGACACGTATTGGGCGGAAATGTAGCGCTGTGTTCAACCGCGCGGCATCGCGAGGAGCAGCGGGTAGGCGCCGTGGGAACGAGAACGGGCGCCGTTGAGGCGCCCGTTTGGGTCATGCGCAGGTGTGGCGGATCAGCCGTCAGACTTCGTGGAGTCGGCGTCGGCGGGTGCCTTCGCCTTGGTGTCCGAATCGGCGGCTTCGTCTTCGCCGCGGGCTTCCGAGCGGAACTCGCGAATCCCGCGACCCAGCGCGCCGCCGAGATCGGCAACACGCGACGCTCCAAAGAGCAGCGCGAGAATCACGAGGATGATCAGCAGTTCCTGCCAACCGAGGCTTCCGAGCATTGAGTCATCCTCCTCGCCGGCCATTATGTCCAGGGGATCGGCGCCGGCTGATCGTAGCACGCGAGGCCGCTTGCAATCGCGGCGTCCAGGGGTGAGTACGCGCCACAGGCGACGCTGGATCTCGCGGGGATGATAGCGGGGAGGGTGCCTAGGCGGTCACCCGCTCGACGAAGACTTCCATGATGCCGCCGCAGATCTTGTCATCACCGTCGATCGGCTCGGTGAGATCGACGACGGTGAGGCGCGGCATGCCATCGGCCATGGTGTCCATGGCGTCTTGCCAGACCTCGGCCTCCCCGCAGCCACCGCCGATGGTGCCCTGGAAGGTGCCGTCGGGGCGCAGGAGCATGGTGGCGCCGGCTTTGCGCGGGGTGGATCCACGGGTGCGGGCGACGGTGGCGAGCACACGGGGTTCACCGGTGGCACGGGCTTCACGGATTTCGCGGAAGATTTCGCTGGACACCGGACCGCACTTTCGTCGGGTGCGCCGCTGTGGGCTGGGCGCGACCACGTTCAGTATAACGGGGGAGAGATCCGCTCAGGAGCGAGGTGCGTATTGCTACTGAACCGACCCTAGACAAGCACGAAGGCCGATTTCTCGACCTTCGCGCCCCAGAGGGAACTGGCAGGCTCGGTGGCGACCGTTTCGTCAACCCTGACGGGGCGAAACGGGACGCAAGAGGCAGGTTAGCACAGCACGCAAGTGCCGTGTTTATGTCGCAGCGGTCGGATTCGGTTTCGCAAACGGATCGTCAGATTCGCGCTGCCGGATGCCGCTTCCCGCACAGAGCGTTCAGCTCAAGCGAGCACTTCAGTCGGGCACTTCAATCGAGTTCGGGCACGCCTCGTTGGTCGCGCATCCGCTCCCCGGAGCGGCCGCGGCGGAGCATGACGATCTCGGCGAGGATAGCGAGCGCGATCTCCTCGGGGGTTTCGGCGCCAATATCGAGGCCGATCGGGGTGCTGACGGCGGCAAGCGCGGCAGCATCGAAGCCCTCGTCGCGGAGGTGCTGGAGCACGGTGGCGGTACGCCGCTGGCTGCCGATCATGCCGAGGTAGCCGGTGGGCCGGACGACGGCGTGGCGGAGGGCGATTTCGTCCTGGCGGTGTCCGCGCGAGACGAGGACGACGTGGGCGGAACGATCGAGGGCGATCGTATCGAGTTGCTCGCCGATTTCGCCGAAGAGGACATGCTCGGCCATCGGGAAGCGCTCGCGGTTGGCGAAGTCCTCGCGATCGTCGATGACGGTGACGGCGAAGCCGAGCTGTTCGCCGAAGGTGGCGAGCGCGAGTCCGACGTGGCCACCGCCGACGACGATGAGGCGAGCAGGCGGCTCCCAGATCTGGAGCATGAGTTCGGCGTCGCCGGCACGCGATGCGTGGCGTCGCGTGGTGGTCTGGCCGTCCGGGCCGACATAGAGGGTTTCGACGGCGATCCGGGGATAGGCGGTGTGGGCCTCGATGGCGTGTTCGGCGACAGCATCGTCGACGGGCGCAGGGCCGAGGCCGCCGATCCGCGCGCCGTCCGGGCGGACGAGCAGCTTGGCACCGGGCTCGAGCCAGGGCGGATCGCCGGAGCCGGTGACGGTGGCGACGAGGACGGCGGGGCCACCCTCGAGGGCGGCTTCGATGGCCTCGGTGATGGCGATCTGAGCTTCGATGTCCATCGTCGCTCCGCTCAGCGGTGGTTGATCGATCGGGTGCGGCTAGAGGTTGAAGAGGATGTTGAGCACGTCGCCATCGGCGACGACGTATGACTTGCCCTCGGTGCGGAGCTGGCCGCGCTTCTTGAGTTCGGCCATGGAGCCGGCGGCAACGAGGTCCTCGTACCCGGCGACCTCGGCACGGATGAAGCCACGTTCGAGGTCGGTGTGGATGGTGCCGGCGGCCTCGGGAGCGGTTGCGCCTTTGAGGACGGGCCAGGCGCGGCACTCGTCCTCGCCGGCAGTGAGGAAGGAGTGGAGGCCGAGCAGGTCGTAGGCGAAGCGGATGGCGCGATCGAGCGGCGATTCGTCGGGCAGGCCGAGTTCGGCGCGGAACTCGGCGGCGTCGGCGGGGTCCATGGTGGCGAGTTCGGCCTCGACCTTGGCGCAGAGCGCGGCGACGGCGATCTTCTCGCCGCCGTGCCGTTCGGCGAATTCGGCCTCGATGGTCGCGGCGTCGGCGAGCTGGCCTTCACCGATGTTGACGATCACCAGTTCGGGCAGGCGGGTGACGAAGCGGTAGGCACGCAGTTCCTTCGCTTCCTCGGGGGTGACGGCGAAGGAGCGGAGGCCGGCGCCGGCCTCGATGTGGGTTTGCATGCGCTGCATGAGCTGGAGCTGGCGCTCGAGCGTGGCGCGTTCGCCGGCTTTCACCGAACGCATCTCGGAGCCGATGCGCTCGATGCGGCGCTCGATCAGCGCGAGGTCAGCGAACTGAAGCTCGAGTTCGAGTGCTTCGTAGTCGCGGTGCGGATCGACGGCGCCGTCCGGGTGCGGCATCGCGTCGTCCTCGAAGGCGCGGGCGACGTGGACGAGGGTGTCGAGCTGGGCGAGGTCGGCGACGAAGCGGGCGCCGGGGCCCTCGGGTCCGAAGCCGGCGACGGGGTAGTCGATCCAGCGGATTTCGGCGTAGGTCTTTTTCTTGGGTTTGAAGATGGCGGAGAGGGCGTCGACGCGGGGATCGGGCACGCGGACGGTGCCCATGTTGGGTTCGGTGGCCGAGCTGTAGGCGCCGACGGCGGCAGAGCCGCGGGTGACGGCGTTGAAGAGCGAGGTTTTGCCGCTGCGAGCGGTGCCGATGATTCCTAGTTCCATTGCTGGTCAGTGTGTGGGTGCGGTGGGCGATGGGACAAGGAGGGGGTGTGGCCTCGGGGTGGGCGGGGGTG
>QWJG01000022.1 GCA_009391845.1 Chloroflexota bacterium
GCAGTTGGCTGAGAAATTCGTGTGCGTTGGCGATCTTGGCCGCTTCGATCAATTCGGCTTCTGTCGCGTCGGCACGGCCAAAGAGGATATTTTCGCGCGCGGTGCCGTGGAAGAGAAAGACGTCCTGTAACACGATACTGATTTGCGAGCGCAGGCTGTCGAGCTTGAGCTGGCGGATATCGATACCATCGACGGAGATGCTGCCGGCGTCGAGATCGTAGAAGCGCGGTATCAAACCGGCCAGCGTCGTTTTGCCCACCCCTGTCGGACCGACTAGTGCTACGGTCGAACGCGGTGCAATCTCCAGATTGATATTTTCCAGCACGGGCTCGTTGGCATCGTAGCCAAAACGCACGTCGCGCAACGAGATGGCTCCCTGTATCGGTAGCGCCAGAGCGACGGCATCGGCTGCGTCGTGTATTTCCGGTGCTTCGTCCAGCAACTCGGCGACGCGGTCGGCGCTGGCGAGGGCTTCCTGTATTTGTTCCCAGGCGCCACTTAGGTGGTGCAGTGGCTGGTAGAACAGCTCTAGGTAGAGAAAGAAACCGACCAAGTCGGCAACCGAGAGCACCTGGTTAAAGGCGAGCTTGCCGCCAAAATAGATGAGGATAATAGTGCCCAGCGCCGAAGTGAATTGGATAAAGGGCTGGAAGGTAGCCATCATTTTTAGCGCGTGTAAGAGCGAGTCGCGGTACTTGTCTATACGGCTGTTGATGCGTTCGGCTTCGACCTTTTCGCGCGTGAAGGTTTTGATCTCGCGGATGCCAGAGATATTGTCGTTGAGAATGGCGTTGAGTTCCCCCAACTCTTGTTGGCGGGCGCGGAAGGCGGGGCGCACGTAGCGGGCAAAGAGGCGCAGCGAAATCAGTATCAGCGGGATCGGTACCATGCTCAACAGCGTCAGCTGCCAGTTCATGCTCACGAGCACGATGGTGACGCTGACCAACGTGAGGATATTGACGAGGATATCGGGGATGGCGTGGGCGATGAGCAGTTCGAATTTGTCCGAGTCGTTGACGACGCGCGACATCAGCTGGCCCGTCTGCTTGTCCTCGTAGAAGCGCAGCGATAGGCGCTGCAGGTGCGAGTAGATGAGCTTGCGCGCCTCGGCGACGACGCCCCAACCGGCGACATGGGCCATATAGCTGCGCAGAAATTGCAGCACGGCGCGCGCGATGTAGACGGCCAGCGCCAAGAGCGCCAAGTCCGTGATATTTTCCATCGTCAGCTGGTTGCCCTCGGCGTCGGTAATCGCGCCGACCATCGTTTTTATAATCCACGGAATAAGCAGCTGTACGCCGACTAATAGGAGCATGCTGACGACGGTGATGCTGAGGACGCCGGCGTAGTCGCGGGCGTAGCTATAGAGAAATTTTAGCGGTTTCGTAGCGTAGGGCCTTTCTGGTATTGGTTCTGAAATTTAAGGCGGGGCACAGTTTTCCCATCCAATCCGAGACAACATAGTGCAAAGGCGAAAAATGGCGAGGCATTAGCGGCGCAGCAATTCCTCGCTGAAATGGATGATCGGGAAGCATTCGGGGATATGCGAGTCGCGCTCGCCGTGTGGGCTCCAGAAGAAGCCGCCCGAGTCGGTGGCCGGTGGTGCCTCGCGGTAGGTGTTGAAGCGAGAAAAGTCCATGCGCCAGATATCGCCGTCTTTGGGCGGCAGGGCGCGCCCATCGGCCTGCGCTAGCAGGTGCAGGCTCTGCCAGGGAATGGCCATCTCTACTGTCCAGCCGCGATCGCGGTCGGAATTGTCGTTAATCGTGCCGTCGACCTGTACGGCCCAGCGCAGGCCCGGCAGGTCGTAGTCCCAGAAGCCAGTGCGCAATCCGCGCGGGTGCTCCTTAAAACCGACGCCGTTCCACTCTCTGGCGCGTGGGTGTTCTTTGCTCAGCGTCGGGTCCTGCTGCGCGTAGTCGAATTTATCGTACGCTTCATCCCATATAAAAAATACTTCGTAGATCGTACCTAGCGCATTGATCTCGAATTCGTAGTAGGCATCGCGGCCGGCAATAAAGAGTTCGACGTCGTTGTTGCGAAAAATGAGTGAATCGCGCTCCGTCAAATCGGCCTCCACGTTGGGCTCTTCGATCCAGAAACCGACGTAGAGGTTGGTCTCGTCCCAGAGCACGGCAGCGCGCGTGTCGTGTATGGCGTGTGCGCCCGAAATCATGTCGCTAAAACGCGGCGATTGCGCGGCGGCTTGCCAGGCGGGTTCGTCGAGATGGCCGTCGATGACAATGGGCTCGTCGATGCGATAGGCCGTGTACTCTTCGATGCGCTCGGCTGGCCAGGGAAAGGGGGCGCTGCCTTCAGGGGCTGGCTGACCTGTGAGTCCGAGGCTGTAGCGATGTGCTGGGTCGTTCATGTGTAGCGTTTCCTCGTTTTGCTGGTGGCGACACGGCGGCGCCCTTTTACGTGGTATTGATTGGGCGCAGCAGGTCTGCGTTTAAATGTCGACGAAGTGGCTCTGCGTTTCCGGTCTTTCGGCCGCGTCCAGCACTTGGCGAATGGCCAGCGTTTCGCGCCGATCGATAGCAGTCTTGCCCTGTGTAAATAGGTCGAGCATCGCCGCTGCTGTATTGCGGAAAATAGCGCTGCTGTCGACGGCTATATACTCGCTGCCCTTTGCCGTTGTCAGCGCTGCGGCAAAGAGGGTGTTGGCGTTGGTATAGACGTTGGCGATTGCCGTGCGTCCCGCGCTGAAATCGAGCAAGAGCTGGCTGTGGTCGCCGGTGCCGCGCCGCATTAAGCGCTCGACCTCGGCCCCCATAGAACTGATGATGAGCTCTAGGGGATGAATGGCATATTCGCCAAATGAAGAGCCGCCGCCCCAGGCTACCATATGTAAGAGCGGCTCGTCCAACTGCTTGATGCGCTCTTGTACATTGGTGTAGCGCAATGCAGAGGAAGTTTGCATGGCGACGCCGTGTTGGTCGGCAAGAGCGAAGATGCGCTCGGCCGTTGCTGAATCGGGTGCAAAGGTCTTGTCTACATACGTCGGCTTGGCATGGGGAAAGACCAGGCGGCAAAGCGCTTCGTGCGTCTCTGGGTTCGAAGGAGCGAGCACGGCGTAGAAATCGACGTGCGCATTTAATTGTTCGATATCATCGTAATAGGGCACGTCATTTTTTTGCGCCCAGGACTTGCTGGGTTCTTCCTGTAGTGCGGTGGCGCCGGTCACGCTAAAGCCGCGCGCAGCTAACTCGCCGCGCAGCAATTTTAGATAGATATCGGCGTGGAAGTTGTCCAAATTAAAATCGACAAAGCCAATTCGTTGGCTCATGTTGTAGCTCCAGTTAGTGGGCATGTAGAAAAGCTGCACTTGCTCGTGCGCGCTGGGCCGGCCGCCTGCATGGCGAAGACAACAAGCTGACGCCGAATTCAAGGGCGCGCCCCCGGCAGCGCGGGGAGATTTGTTGGCTTTGAGTGCGAAGCCGTAAAATACGCACGCTTCGGCATATGTCCAAGAGAGGCCAATAGAAGGACAAGCGCCTATATTAGCAAAAATCATTGGATGTAAATTTATGCGCAAAGATCTCATTGTATTTGTAGTCGTCCTAGTGTTTGGCGCTTCGCTGCGGTTGGTGGGGCTCACGCGCGGCCACAGCGATTTTGCTCTGCAAAACGGTGGAGAGATGTTCTATACCTTCCACCCCGACGAAGAGACGCTGCTGCGTGCCGCGCTGCAACTGGACAGTTTGTCAGCGCCGCCGCTGACGGCCTATGGCACCTTTCCGATGTTGGTGGCACGAGCAGTCTTAGAGAGCTATGGACTCTTCTTTTATGCCGGTGAATTGACGCTGGACAACGCGCCGGCGCGCCCGGCCATTTTTGTCTTGGCACGTTTGTTGTCGATTGCTTTTTCACTGGGTCTACTGGTGCTGGTTTTCTGGGTGGGCCGCGCCTATTTTGGCCTGTGGTCTGGAGCGCTGGCCGCATTTTGGCTCGCCAGCGCGCCGCTGGCCATACAGCAGGGGCATTTCTATACCGTCGACGGCGTTTTTGCGTTTCTCGTCTTTGCGGCGTTGGCTTGTAGTTTGCGCGCGCTGCACACGCAGGAGATGCGCGCCTTTGTCGGCGCTGGGCTGCTGATTGGTTTGGCGGCGGCCACTCGTCTAAACGGCGCGCTCTTTGGCGTCGCTTTGGCCGCGGTGTATGTGGGTAAAGATGCAGTGGCTGATCCGCGCGCTTTGTGGGTGCGGATTCGCCGCCCTGAGTTGTGGGTGACGGCGCTGGTTGCGCTGGCCGTTCTCTTTGTGCTGGAACCTTATTTAGTGACGGACTCTGCGCTGATGCGGCGCGCGCTGGACTCGGGCGATTTTGCCTATTCGCTGCAAATTGCCCGCGGCGAAGTGCTGCGCCCGTGGACGCTAGTCGACGTGCATACTACGCCCTATTTGCACTTCTGGACTCATTTGTTGCCGCAGTCGGTTGGCTGGCCCTTGGCGGGGCTGTTTATAGTCGGCGCGCTCTATGCTCTGTGGCACCGGCGCTGGCCGACGACTCTGCTCTTGGTTTGGTGCGTGCTCTACTTTTTCAGCATCGGTGGATTGCACACCAAACACGTGCGCTATTTGTTGCCCATGCTGCCGGCGCTGGCGCTTTTGGCGGCGATCTTTTGCGTTGAGGGTTGGCGTTGGTTGCAAGCGGTAGAGCAGAGCAAGCTCTTCTGGTTGCGCTGGCCGGGTATACTGGTTGTCGGGGGCGTCCTGTTCTATACGGCGGCCTATGGCACGGCCTTTGCGCGCATCTACACGGTAGAGGATGCGCGTTTGCAGGCGGCGCGTTGGATCTATGCCAATGTGCCAGCGGGTAGTACCATTGCCGTGGAAAACGGCGGTTTCTCGCTAGGGGAATTTGTCGATAGGGATGCCTATAAAAAAGCTCATATAAACAGCGGTCGCCTCTTTGGCACGCGCGGCTATTTGCTCTGCGAGGCGGGGCGGCAATATCTCTACAGCCGTGTGCGCGATGCCGACTATATCGCCGTAGCAGACGTCAATCGTCACGTGCAATACACGGCTGTACCCGAGATGTATCCGGTGTTGGCCAGTTTTTACGCCAAGCTCTTGGCCGGCGAGCTTGGTTTTAAAGTAGTACAGCACGTGAAGACCTATGCCGAATGGGGCCGTTGGCGTTTTGCCGACGAAAAATCCGAGCCTTCGCTTTACGGTTTTGACCATCCGGGTGTGTGGATATTGCAACGCACACCGGCTATGGACGAAATGTGGAGCGATTGGAAGGATCAGTTATATACCAATGCGCATTGTGCAGATGCGAGTCTATTTGAAATAGCCGCTATGCGCGCTGGAGATTTAGTTGGGACAAGGGCTAAAATTCGCGAAGTGCGCCAGCAGTATAAAGACTTTAGTCTGGCAGCTTTGATCGAAGCCGATATTTTGCAAAAAGCGGATGCCGCAGGTGCGACCGAGGCTTTGGGCGACTATAGTCGGGGATATTTAGATCCCGCACTCTCTGCTCAGTATATTCCCTGGGCTGCGGCGACGAGTCTATTGTTGTTGGATCTGTCTGATCTGTCCTTGTCGGCCTTGGTCGACGGGGCGAATAAACGGGCGTATTTACGGCCCGAGCAGAGGGATCAGATGGCCGATGGATACGCCTCTATGGCACACTTGTTGGCAAAACAAGGTTATAACGACCTCGCGACAGATATCTATCGTTTGGCTGCCGTCGTCGATGCGCGCGCGGAATTCTGTAATGAGTTGGCAGATCTCGCAATGCAAGATGGGCGCGACCAGGAAGCGCTGAGCTGGTGGCAGACCTCGCTAGCGCTCGATGCGACGCAGATGCCTATCTACCGTCTGGCCGGAAAAGTTGCCTATCGCTTGAAAGATTACGGACCGGCGTTTGAGTATTTGGGCAAGGCGGTGGAATTGGATCCTCTCCTAGAAGCACAGCAAAAGGTCGCCGACTTCAATGCGTTGGCACAAGAGGCGCAGCGGGTGGGGTTGTCGGAGTGGGCTGTGTGGTTATGGCAGCGCTCGTTGGCGTTGGATGGTCAACAGGTGGGAGTGAAGGTTCTGTTGCGGGCGGCTAGAGGAGAGTAGGGTGCTTGGCTGGGGAGAAGGTGAGAAGTAGATGAAACGCATCAATTTATCGCATCAATACGTTGCATTATGTAGTGCCTGCAACACGTCGCCTTTTTTTAGGCGAGACATAAATATCTGTTTTAACCATATTTAAAATATAGTTTTAAATTGTCGTCTCGTCGGCATGCGGCTTGCGTTAGGCGGTTGTGCAAATTGTTGTGCAACGCTTGAGAGGCTGTATATGGCCATTTTTTATACTGTAGACGACGATAATTTTAAAGGAGAGCTGATGGGGGCACCTTGGGCCTTGGTCGATTTATGGGCTACCTGGTGTACGCCGTGTCGCCAACTGGAATTGATTCTCGCAAGTGTGGCGCCCCAATATGCCGATAGGGTGAAGTTTTGCAAGATCGATGTCGATAGCTCTCCCTTGCTGGTGACAAAGTACAATGTGCAAGCGGTGCCGACACTGCTTTTTTTGTGCGCTGGCACCCTGATCAGTCGCCATGTAGGATTGTTGTCGTCGGGCGAATTGGAGAAAGAGTTGGACTCGTTTTTAGAGGAGAGCGCGTAGTGAGATACGGGTTGATATATGGTCTGCTACTGACGGCTTTTTTGCTGCCGGTCTATGGCGAAGAGGCGCTGGAGCTTTCTCTGCGTTCGGCACAGGTGCGGGCGGAAAGCTCTAATGTGCTGTTGCGCGCCGCAGCGCAAGATGTAGAAGAGGCCCGCGCCGGTGCGCTGGAGAGCTGGGCGGGGTATTGGCCCAGCGTGCGCATAAGCGAGCAGGTCGTGCGCAGCGACGATGCGGTCAACGCCTTTGGATTTCGCCTCAAACAAGAGCGCTTTTCTCAGGCAGACTTCGCCGTCGATCGGCTCAATGCACCGGCGGCTATGAACAATTTTCAGACGCAGATTGAAGTGCAGCAGCCCATCTATAGCGGCGGTCGCGCTTTGAATGGTCGTCGCCAGGCTGTAGCTGCTTTGCACGGCGCAGAGGCGGCTTTTGAGCGCCAAAACTCGCACGTGCGGCAACAGACGGCGGTCGCCTATTGGGATTTGGTACTAGCCGTTGCAGTATCGGAAACAGCCGAACAAAGCTTGCAGGCGGCGCGTGCCGATGCCCGCGTTGTCGAGAGCCGCTACGAGGAGGGGGCGGCTTTGGGCACGGAACGCTTGGCCGCTCAACTGCGCGCGGTAGAGGCCGAAGTGGCAAGAGAAGCAGCCGTCGCGGCACAGGCATCGGCACAGGAGGCTTTGAGTCTGCTCTTGGGTTTGGAGGCATCGATGCAGATCCACCCGACGCAGGAGTTGGCAGCAGTAGGGGAAGTGCCCGCTCTCGA
>QWJG01000023.1 GCA_009391845.1 Chloroflexota bacterium
AGCAGGGCGACGGTAAAGGAACCCGATGAACCCATGCCGGTGCGACCGGGCACGTCGGCCATGGCGCCTATTTCTATGCCGCCGTCGATATGGGTGTGCAGCAGCGATTCGCGTAAGAGGGGGTGTTTTATTTTACTCGGGTGGTCAACGCGTTCTGTATCGGAGTATTTGACGCGGATAAAATCCTCTACTTTGAGCGTGTTGAGCTGGATGTAGACGTATTTGTCTATGCCGACACTGAGGACGAAACCACCGTGCTTGCTGTAATAGGATGGCAGGTCGGTGCCGCCACCGCCGAGTGGGATGCGCAGGGGTGCTCTGGTTGTAATCAAGAGGGACCTCTCAGGGTAGAGTAAAGGCGCCGGAGTCTACGCGCTGGCAGGCGTCCTCGTAGCGCTCTAATGTGTCGGTGGAAAGCAGGTCGCCGCGCATGCGGTGCCCGTAGAGGGCTCGGCCTTCGCCGCGCAGGGTGGGAAAGATGTCGTGACTGAAGTCGCTGACTTGGTCTTCGGGGATAAAGTCGAAGATTTCCGGTTCGAGTATATAGGTGCCGGCGTTGATCAGATAATCGGCAAAGACTTGTTCGGGCTGCGGTTTTTCGACAAAGCGATCAATGCGGCCACTGGCGTCGAGACCGATAATGCCACGCGTGGTTGGATCGTCCATCCACAACAGGCCAATACTGGCAATTTCTCCGTGCCGCCGATGGGCTTGCAGCATATCCGTCAGATCGAAATTGGTGAGATTGTCGCCGTAGTAGACGAGAAATGGCTCGTCGAAGAAGTTGGCTACCTTGCTTACGGCTCCAGCGGTCCCCAGCAATTCGCTTTCCAGCGAATAGTCGATGTGGACATCCCACTTGGAGCCATCGCCAAAATAGTCCTGAATAATTTCAGGCAAGTGGTAGAGGTTGATAACTAACTCGTCAAATCCGTGCTGGGCCAAGAGCTTGATGATATGCTCTAAGAGCGGTTTGCCAGCAAAGGGGATCATCGGTTTGGGGATGCTATTGGTCAGCGGTTTAAGCCGAGTGCCGCGGCCAGCAGCTAAGATCATCGCCTTCACTGCGCGGCCCGGCGAATGACATTTGCTGCGCGCATTTTCTTTTCCGTCTCGGCGTAAAAGTCGCGCAAATTAGGCTGCTCTTTTACCCACTCGATATACTGGTCAACAACCTCTTCTAAGGGCGTTTCTGGTTTCCACCCCAACTCGCCGAGGGCCTCCCAGGTCGAGACCGTGTGGCGCGTATCGCCAAAGCGATAGTCGCCACTGACCAGGGGTTCGATGTCCTTGTTGGCGATCTTGGCGACTAAGTTCGCGTACTCCAATACGGTTGTACCGCGCTGGCCGCCGACGTTAAAGGCGCGGAAGTTGGCGCGCTCGTCTTCCAAGCACAGCACATTGGCGCGCGCGACATCGCCGACATAGACATAGTCGCGCAGCGATTGGCCGTCCTCGTAGCAGACGGGAGGTTGGTCGTTGAGCAGGCGCAGCGTAAAGATGCGGCAAATCCCCGAGTAGGCATTAAAAAACGAGTTGCGCGGACCTTGGACGATAGAATAGCGCATATTGGCGGTGGGAATATCGTATTTGCGACCGAGGCTAAAGGAAGTCAGTTCCGAAGCGTATTTGGAAATGCCGTAGGTCGTGTGCGGGCGCACGTGGTCTTCGGTAATGAGTTCGTGCGTCATATGGCGGTCGCAGACGGGGCAGTGGACTTCCCAATCGGCATGGGCCAATTGGGCGTCGGGACGCGAGTCTGGATACTGGATCCCGTGCTCTATGCAGCGATATTTGCCTTCGCCGTATGTTGCCTGCGAGGACGCGAGCACCACTTTTTTTATTGGCAATTTCTTATCGACGATAATTTCGTAGAGCAGGGTCGCACCGACTGTGTTGACGTGGTGGAAGGTGGAGAAATCCGTCATGTAGTCTTGGTAGGCCGCTAGGTGAATGACCCCATCGACGCCGTCGAGTGCCTTTTCCCAATCGGCGCGCTGGCGCACATCGCCTTGTAGGCGCTCTACTGATTGTGGGATATAGGCGGGCCAGCCGTGGGGGTGGACGCGTTCTTGCAGGGCGTCCATAATGCGGACCTGATAGCCTTTTTTAACGAGTAGGTCGACGGTGTGTGAACCGATAAATCCGGCGCCGCCGGTGACGAGAACGCGATTCATATCTTTGGGTGTCCCGCGTGGATAGCGCGTTTTAGTCGCGCTGGTGGTTTTTGTTGCAAAGTGGAGCCTGTGAATATAGATACGAGGTTATAGGAGGGCAAATTATCACCGTTGACAGAGGTGGCAATGGCCAGTAATTTGCAGCACTATGAATGGCTATAGGGATTTGTTTTGAAACGGGCATCATGGCTATTGGCTGCGGCGGCACTTGGGCTGGGGATCCTGCTCTGCGAAGGGGTGCTCGCCCTGTTTTACCCACAGGTATACCGCCGTCCGCCGCGCATCTGGCAATTTGACGCCGACTTGGGGTGGGCGCATGTGCCAGGAGGGCGCGGCCGTTTGGTTACGCCCGAATTCGACGTCGAAATGCGCATAAACCAAGATGGTTTGCGCGACGATGAACACGAGCGCAAGAAAAAGCCGGGTGTGCGCCGGATTCTCGTTTTCGGCGATTCCTTTGCCGAGGGATGGGGGGTAGAGAGCGAAGAGACAATAAGCGAACAACTAGAGGACTGTTTGCAGGCAAGTGCGTCCGACTCGATTGAGGTAATCAATTTTGGCGTCGCGGGTTACGGCACGGACCAAGCGCTGCTCCTGTACGAAAAATTGGGTGCTCTCTACGAACCCGACCAGGTGGTATTGCTCTTTTACGGCAATGATTTGTGGAATAACGCCGCCAAGCGCGGTATAGGTGCCGAACGCGGTTTCAAACCATTTTTTCGCCCGCAGGGCAATGGACGTTTGTCCTTGGCGGGAGTGCCTGTAGCAAAGACGCGCTATTGGGACGAAGCGCGCTATAGAGAGGCCCCATTGGGCGAGCGCGTCGCGCGCTATTTTAGCGAACACTGGCATCTCTATGTGTTGGTAGATAAGGCGCTAAGGCCGGAAGTGGCCCCCGCCCAGCAGAGTCAATATTACGATGGGCTTTACGGGCGCGATGAAGAGAGACAGTGGCAGCCCGTCTGGCAGTTGAGCGGTATGTTGTTGGATCGTTTTGCCGCTTCCGCGCGCCGGCACGGAGCCGATTTTACCGTGGTTTATGTGCCGGCCATTGTACAGGTGGAAGAGCGCGATTGGCAAAAAAAGAGAGATCTGCACGGATTAGTAGCCGAGTACGACTTGCAAAAACCCAATAGGCAATTGGCCACTTTTGCCCAGCGCTATAGCTTTGCTTACGTCGATTTATATCCACTTTTTAAGGAGCACAGCCAGGAGCAGGTGCTCTATTGGCGCGATAGTCATTGGAATGCGGCAGGCCACGCGTTGGCCGCGCAGGCCCTGTGCGAGCAACTGAGCCAACACCGGGAGCGCGCGCGTTGAAGTGGCGCGCCGATCTGGCCTGTTTGCTGGCCATCGCCGCAGCGGTATGGGCCTTTTTTGGGCGGGCCCTGTTCGGCCCCGGTGCCTTGGTCGTGCAGGATATGATGGTGCAGAACTACCCCTTCCGCGATTTTTTTGCCCGCCATCTGCGCGCCGGCCAGTTGCCACTGTGGGATCCCGCCATCAACTGTGGTTTTCCTCTCTTTGCCGAGGGCCAAGCCGGGCCGCTCTATCCCTTTAACATCGCAACGAGCCTGTTGCCGACCTATGCGGCGATCAATCTAAATATTGCGTTTCACTTTTGGTTGGCTGGCGCTGCGATGTACGCCCTGCTGCGCGTTTGGCGCGCGGCCCCTGCGGCGGCCCTGACGGCAGGGCTTAGTTATGCGCTATCTGGCTATATGGTAGTGCGGGCTATGTCGCCCAATTTTATCGATGTCTGCGCCTGGCTGCCGCTGGTATTTGCATTGTTGAGTTTGGCTGCGCGCGATGGGCGAGTGCTGTATTGGTTGGGGGCTGCTCTCGTCGTGGCACTGCAATTTTTGGCCGGGCACCCGCAGGCCGCTGTCTACGGTTTATTGGCCGCGCTGGCTTATGGTATGTATCTCGGTGTGTCGCTGCGCCGCCGACTCTCCTATTATGCGCTGTTGGGTGCTACGCCTATCTGCGCTTTGGCTTTGACTGCCATACAGTGGCTGCCGACCGCCGAATTGACGCGTTTATCCGTTCGTAGTCAGGGTGTTTCGTGGCAGCAATTTATCAATATGTCGCTGCCCCCCGAGCGCTTGTTAACGCTGCTTTTGCCCAATCTATTCGGCAACTCGGCCTACGGCACTTATTGGGGGCGCGAAGCGGGATTCTTTATACAACTCTGTCCATTTATCGGCGTTTTAAGCATAGTCTTCGCCTGGGTTGCTCTGCGCCAGCGCAGAGAGGAGCCCGTCGGCTTTTTCGCCGTGTTAGCGGCGACTGGTTTAGTGCTCTCACTAGGTCAATACACGGGTATTTACAGTCTACTTTACGATCTACCAGGCCTGAGTTTTTTTCGCATACCTACGCGTTTCTTGCTGTTCTTTGCGCTGGCGACCAGCGTGCTGTGTGGCTTGGGAGTGGACCAACTCATGCGCGGTGCTGGCCTATCTCGTATGCAGTCTCGTGTGCACGGGCGCGGTTTTGTGCTGGCCTTGGCGCTGGCTGCGGGGGCAGTGCTATATCTCAACGGCGAAGTGCTTGTGGCTGGGCGCAGTTGGTTGGTAGAGCGCGGGGGGGCAGAACTGGCCCGTTATATATGGCACCTGCGCTTTGATGCGGTGCGTTTAGTTTTGGTTTTGGTTCTGGCCTGTGGTTTGTTGGCGTCAATTGGTCGACGCTATGTCGGTATTATTGCACCTCTCGCCGTTTTTATAGAACTCTACAGCTTTGGCGCCGACTTTAATAGTGTCGTGGAACCAGAGGTCTATACGCGCACACCAGAGACCGCGTTAGCGATACAAACGGATCGTCAATCGATTGCGCCACCGCGCGTATTGAGTTTGGTCAGCGAGCGTAATAGCCCGTTTGATTGGCACGGGGGCTGGGCGGTCGATCTAAGTTCGTATCGCCGCTATAACGAGACGCTGCGCCTCTACAGTGCAGGGCTTTATGGCCTGGCCAACGCCTTGCCCGGTTGGAGCCCGTTACACCTGAGTCGGCACTGGGAGTTTGCCCGCGCCTATCCGGCCGTGGCAGGACTTGCTGGCGTGCAATACGCCGTTAGCTACGGTCCGTTGCCTTTGGCGGGCGCCGAGCGCATACGCAACGGCGATATTCAGGTCTATCGCCTAAAAAATAGCCGACCTCGAACGTATATTGCCTCCGGTTACACGGTCGTACGGGATGCTCAGGAGCGCTTAGCGCGTCTCCAGCGCGGTGCTGGCTACGAAAAGGTTTTGTTGGAGCGCGCACCGGCTTCTGCCTACGGAGACGGCAAAACCGTGGGGCGCGCGGAAATAGTAGACTATCAGCCAGAAGAAGTCGTTGTGCAGTTGCGCGAACACAAAGGGGGATATCTGGTCCTCAGCGATACGCACTATCCGGGTTGGCGCGCCTGGGTCGATGGGATAGAGAGCGATATTATGGCTGCCAACCACGTATTTCGCGCTGTCGCCGTTGCCGCCACGGCAAAAGAGGTGCGATTTCGCTACGAGCCGGCCAGTTTTCGCATCGGCTTGTGGATCAGCGCTATCGCATCAATCTGTTGTGGGCTGGGGATGGTGTTGTTGCGGGCAAAGGGTGTGGAGCAAAAGGGATTGTCCAGCAATGATGCGTATGTCGGTCCCGCGATAGCCATCTCGATGCAGGGGGCGCTCGTCGTATTGCTCTACGGGCTTATAAGCCGCTGGCCGCTGTGGGCAGAGGCGATTGAACGCTGTCGAGTGCTCGACGGATGGGGGATTTAAGCGTGGCGCGCTGGCCGCTGTGGGCGACTTTTGGCATCGTGCTTTTTGTCTATAGTGCAACGCTGTGCCCAACGGTTTATGTCGAAGGCAGCGGTGAATTGATCGGGGCATCCTACCTGTTGGGGACGCCGCATCCAACGGGTTATCCGCTCTTTACTCTGGCCGCTCGCCTCGTGGCAGTTGCCCTGCCTTGGGGGAGTCCTGCGCTAAAAATAAATGCCGCTTCCGCACTCTTTGCCTCGCTTGCATGCGTGGCGCTTGTCTGGTTGTTGTGCCGGCGGGGGGTCGGTATTTGGGCGGCTATTGCAGCCGGGCTCTGCCTGGCTTTCTCGCGCACATTTTGGAGCCAAGCTATTATCGCCGAAGTTTATGGCCTGAGCATGCTGATGCTCATACTCAGCATGGGCTGGGCGCTGCAGGCAGTGGAGACGCGCAGCAGACGCGCTTTACTTTTTACCGCCTGGCTGGTGGGTTTAGGACTGACGGCCCATTTAAATCAGACGTTGCTTGGGCCGGCGTTGCTCGCGCTCTTAATATGGCGCTGGCCGCAGCTCTTTGCGCAGTGGAAATTGCTCGTAGGGGCCGTTTTTCTCGCCCTTGCTGGCTATAGCCTTGTGGCCTATCTACCTTTGCGCAACGGTTTGGGAGCGGGTTTTCACTGGGGGAGTCTCGATAGTTTCGACAAGTTGTGGAACCATCTCACGGGGGCGACCTACCGCACTTCTTTTTTTTCGTTGCCGGCCGAGGGCATGTTGCTCAATGCTCAGCGCTGGTTCGAGCAGAGCATTGCAGAGTGGAATCCAGTGCTTCCCCT
>QWJG01000024.1 GCA_009391845.1 Chloroflexota bacterium
GGGTGGGATCCGGTATGGAGGTGGTGGGGGCTCGGAATGCTTGACCGCATCGGGGGGCAATGCTACTCACTAGCAGGCGGCGAGCGCCGGGCTGCGCCGCACGGACCAAACCCAGCGTGGGATTGGTCTCGCCAAGATGGCATCGCGCCCGGATCGCGGAGGCAAGTGCTTGCGTCCTTCAGCGCGCGCCATCTCACTCACCATCATTTCGCTCGTATCAGTGCTTGTCGTCTCGTATCTGATCTGGCTCGGGTGGGACGCAACCACCTCGGACCCACAGACGACGCTGTCACCGCTGTCCGACAACGCGGTTGCGGTGAACGACGTGTACACGCTGATCACGATCCTCGCCGGCATCGTGATGGTCGGCATCCTGACGCTGACGCTCGCCTTCGCGGTGGTGTTCCGCGAGCGCCCCGGTCGTGAGGCGCAGCAGTTCCACGGCAATCCACGCCTTGAGGTCTTCTGGACGCTGATCCCGGTGATCATCGTGGTTGCGATCGCCGTCCCGAGCTTCTCGGTCATCATCGATACGACCGGCGACGCGCCGGACGAGTCGCTCGAGGTTGTTGCGTCGGGCCACCAGTGGTGGTTCGAGTTCAGCTACCCGGATCTGGGGATCACGACGGCGAACGAGCTGCATATCCCTGTGAACACGCCAATCAACGTCGAACTGCGCTCGGTCGACGTGATCCACTCTTTCTGGGTGCCACAGCTCAGCGGCAAGGTGGACATGGTGCCCGGGCACAACAACAAGCTGTGGTTCACGCCGAACACCACGGGCGAATACCTGGGTCAGTGCGCCGAGTTCTGCGGTACTTCGCACGCA
This sequence comes from Chloroflexota bacterium, assembly GCA_009391845.1. The sequence goes on from QWJG01000024.1 coordinate 830, forward strand.
AACATGCGTTTCCGCGTCTTTGTGCAAACACAGGCTGAATTCGACGCGTGGGCTGCATCGCAGTCCGCTGACGCCGCACCGGCGGAGGGCGACCTGGCCGTCGCCGGGGAGAAGATCGCCACGAGCACGTGCGCGGCCTGTCACACGATTCGCGGCACGACAGCCGCCGGGACGATCGGACCGGACCTGACGCACGTCGGGTCACGAACGACGATCGCCTCGGGAATCCTCGAAAACAGCGAGGCGGATCTGCGGGCGTGGTTGGCGGACCCGTTGGCCGAGAAGCCGGGTTCGAAGATGCCGAATCTGAACCTCAGTACCGAGCAGATCGACCAGTTGGTGGCCTACCTGCAGGGGCTCGACTAGGGATCGGGGTACCACCCCAGCGCAGGAATCTGGACCACCGGGTCCTAACGGAGGCTTGGGCCGCGAGGTCCTAACGGAGGCCCGGGCCGCAAGGCCCTAACGGAGGAACGAGATGGCGACTGCCGCCGGTACCCTGTCGCAACCGTACGAGGAATCCAGCGTCTGGAGCTGGCTGACGACGGTCGATCACAAGAAGATCGGCACGATGTACGGCATCAGCGGATTTGTGTTCTTCCTGATCGGCGGCTTTGAAGCGCTGATGATTCGGACCCAGCTCGCGGTGCCGAACGGCACGGTGGTCGACGCGGATCGCTTCAACCAGCTCTTTACGATGCACGCGCTCACGATGATTTTCCTGGCCATCATGCCGTTGGGTGCCGCCTTCTTTAACTACTTCCTGCCGCTGATGATCGGCGCGCGCGACGTGGCGTTCCCACGCCTGAATGCACTGTCGTACTGGACGTTCCTCGGGGGCGCGTTGCTGCTGACCAGCAGCTTCATCTTCGGTGGGGCGCCGGATGGCGGCTGGTTCGCTTACGCGCCGCTGTCCTCGGAAGAGTTCTCGCCGGGCACTGGCCTCGACTTTTACGTCGTTGGACTGTTGATCCTCGGGACGTCGTCATTGATGGCGTCGCTGAACTTCGCGGTCACGGTCATCAACATGCGTGCGCCGGGACTGAGCATGATGCGGCTCCCGGTATTCATCTGGATGATGTTGGTCGTCAACTTCCTGCTGATTCTGTCGCTGCCGGTGATCACCGTTGCGTTGATTCAGCTCCTCTTCGACCGCAACTTCACCACGAACTTCTTCACCGCGAGCGAGGGCGGCGACCCGATCCTCTGGCAGCACCTGTTTTGGGTGTTCGCTCACCCTGAGGTCTACGTCCTGATCCTGCCATCGATGGGCATTGTGTCCGAGGTGCTCCCGGTCTTCGCGCGGAAGCCGCTGTTCGGGTACTCGGCGGTCGTGTTCGCTGGCGTCGCGATCGCGGTGCTGGGCTTCGCGGTGTGGAGCCACCACATGTTCACCACTGGGCTGGACACGGTGCCGCAGGTGGTCTTCTCAGCGAGCACGATGGCGATCGCGGTGCCAACCGGGATCAAGATCTTCAACTGGCTGGGCACGCTGTACGGCGGCAATCTGCATTTCAATACCGCGATGTACTTTGCGGTGGCGTTTATCGCGCTGTTTACCATCGGTGGCCTGTCCGGCGTGATGCACGCGAGCCCGCCGGTGGACAGCCAGCAGCAGGACTCCTACTTCATCGTTGCGCACATCCATTACGTGCTCTTCGGCGGGGCGATCGTCGGGATCTTCGCAGGCATCTACTACTGGTTCCCGAAGATGACCGGGCGGTTCCTGGACGAGACGCAGGGCAAGCTCAGCTTCTGGCTGCTGTTCGCCGGGATGAACATCACCTTCTTCCCCATGCACTTCCTGGGTCTCGCCGGAATGCCGCGCCGGATCTACACGTACGACTCCGACCTGGGCTGGGACACGTGGAACCTGGTGGCGACGATTGGGTCTTACACCATTGCCCTCGGAGTCCTGGTGTTCCTGGTGAACTTCTTCCAGACGATGCGGAAGGAGCCGACGGCCGGGGACAACCCGTGGGACGCCGCGACGCTGGAGTGGGCGACTAGCTCGCCGCCGCCGGAGCACGACTTCGACGTGATTCCGGTGGTCCGCGACCGCGACCCGCTGTGGTACGACCGCGACCACGCGATCGCGAAGCCGGAACGGCCCGCGGAGCTACACATTCACCTGCCACCGCCGTCGTACTTCCCGTTGTTGATCGGCGGCGGCATGCTGCTGCTCGGGGTTGGGGTGCTGTCGCACCTGGCGGTGACGGCGCTGGGCGTCGCGATCATCGTGTATTCGGTGTGGGGTTGGGCGCTGGAGCCCACGGACTAATCCTTTAGAAGCGGGCGAACCGCGGAGCGTTTCGGCGCGGCGCGCAGGGAGCGGACATGGCAGCTAGCGAAGCGGCACACGGTGAGCATCACGCATCCGCGGGTGTTGATAACCGCCTGCTGCTCATGTGGATCTTCCTGGCCTCGGAGTGTCTGTTCTTCGGGTCGCTGATTTCGACATACCTGATCTTCAAAGGCGAGTCGCTGGTGCGGCCGCTACCCGACGATCTCTTCGACATTCCACTGACCTCGACCAGCACTTTCGTGCTGCTCATTAGCTCATTCACGATGGTGCTTGCGGTGCACGGAGCGCAGCACGCGCTCCCGAAGATGATGAAGCTGTCGCTGTTGGCGACGATTCTCCTCGGCCTCGTTTTCCTGGGTTTCCAGGTGTACGAGTTCCGAACGTTCGGCCAAGAGGGGCTGAATCTTTCGACGAACCAGTTCGGAGCGTCGTTCTTCGTCCTGACGGGCTTCCACGGGACGCACGTCGGTGTTGGGGTCCTGTACCTGTCCTCGATGTTGTTCGGCTCGATGCGGCGGAACGGGCTAGGCAAGGACGTCGGCACGCACCTGGAGATTGCCGGGTTGTACTGGCACTTCGTCGACATCGTGTGGATCGTGATCTTCACGGTCATCTACTTGATTCCGTAGGGAGGCCGCTCAATGGCGAGTAACGCACACGCCGCAGAAGAGTCCCACGGGTCACCGCTGGGTCCGAAGCAGTACATCCAGATCACGATCGGTCTGGGCATCATTACCGCGGTCGAGTTAGCCGTGTCCTACGCGGGCCTCGCAACGGCGGTGTTCGTGCCGATCTTGATCATTCTCTCGGGGGTGAAGTTCGCCGTCGTCGTCGCGCTGTTCATGCACCTGCGGTTCGAGTCCCGATTGTTCACACAGATGTTCCTGTTTGGTTTGGTGCTGGCGTCGGCGATTTTGATTTCGTTGCTCGCCGTGTTCTGGAACGACCCGTCCGATGCACTCGGCGGGGGTGAACTGCCACCGCTTGAGGGCCATGGCGCCGCGCACCAGCTATTCCTGGGAGCGCCCGACCAGCTCTAGTCACGATTTCCCAGATGTGAGGACGAAGGCGGGCCGCGATGCGGCCCGTTTCCGCGTCTGCTCCCGTCCCGCCGAAGGCGTGTCGCCCTCGAGGGGTGACTCCGGTTGGCGCCGTGGGTGCGTGTCAGTCGCTGGTGCGCGGGAGCAAGTCGTGCGTACCGAAGTCGCGGTCCCAGTCCGCGGGGAGCACCGGCGGCGGGTCCGTGTGTTGCGGGCGCCAGTGCTCCCAATCGGCGCGGAATGGGTAGGCGCGCCCCTCGAGGCGTCGAATGACCTCGTTGCCGGCGGCGCGGACGCGCGCGTGGTGCGCTGGCGAGTCGATGCCGAGTTCCAGGCGGCGCGCGAACTCCTCCTCGTCCTTCCACCACCAGCGGCCGTCCGGACGCGCGGCGACGTCGAGGGCGTGATCGCGCGTGTCGATGCCGATCGGGGTGTCGACGTAGGGGGCCTCAAGGTTCCCGTACCACCAGTTGAACTTCCAGTCGGGGCCGAAGAGGAGCCAGACGGAGAACGGCTCGTCGCGGAAGTGGAGGCGGATGGTGTCGTTGGTCCAGGGGCGGTCGAGCTTCGGGCGATCGGCTGCGGCCGGCAGGGTATCGAGGGCGGCGACACGATCCTCGGGAGCGACGTCGGGCACGGACTTAGTCAGGGTGCCGTCCGCGAGGTGGATGGCGAGGACGCGGTCAGAGTCCTCGATGACGCGCGTCGGGATCGCCTGGGCGACGGTGCCGTCGCCGTCGATGTAGCGAAGGACGAGCGTGTCACCGGCGTTCCAGCGTCCCATGGTGAGAGTATAGGCAGGAATGGAGATGGAGCGGCTGTGGTGCGCTGTGGTCGTCGCGAGGTGCCAGCTCCGCGGTCTAGGGAGCGTCAGGGGAACCCGATTGACCACCTGCGGCGCGCGGCCTAGGCTGGGGCGGATCGAGGCTTTGTGTATCGAGTACACAAACAGCACCGAACGGACTCGCCGTGCACCATCTCCGGGTTGCCCTCGCCCAGCTCAATACGACCGTTGGGGACTTCGACGGGAATCACGACCTGATCCTGGATGCGGCACGGCGAGCGGCCGAGTCCGAGGTTGATCTGGTCGTCTTCCCGGAGCTTGCGCTGATTGGGTATCCGCCGGAGGACCTGCTGATCCGCGGTGCGTTCATCGAGGAAGCAGAGCGCCGACTGCGCGTGTTGGCCGCCGAAGCGCGCGGGTTGCCGCCGCTGATCGTTGGCTGCCTGGACTTCGACGGTCACCTCTACAACTCCGCGGCCGTGCTCTACGACGGTGAGATCGTCGGCATCTATCACAAGCAGATGTTGCCGAACTACGGCGTGTTCGATGAGGAGCGCTATTTTCACCCAGGGCACGAGGTGCACCTGTTCGAGATCGGCGGCGTGCCGGTCGGCGTGACGGTCTGCGAGGACATGTGGTTCCCGGGCGGCCCGGCGCGCGATCAGGCGTTGGCGGGGGCGCAGGTGATCGTGAACCTGAACGCGTCGCCGTTTCACGCAGGCAAGTCGCGGTACCGCGAGCGGATGATCGCGACGCGCGCCGCTGACAACACCGTAGCCGTGGTCTACGTGAACCAGGTAGGCGGCCAGGACGAGTTGCTGTTCGATGGCAACTCGATGGTGGTGGACGCTGAGGGCGTGACGCTCGCGCGCGGCTCCTCGATGACGGAGGACCTGCTGATCGCGGACATCCCGGTGCACGAAATCGTGCAGCGACAACTCCACGAATCGCGACTCCGGCGTGAGCGATTCCCGGAGCATCACATCGATCCGATCGCGGTAACGCCCGCCTACCACGGGCAGCGGACCGCGCTGCCGCCACGACCGACGGAGCCGCCGGAGATGGTGGCGGAGATCTACGACGGGCTGGTGCTGGGTACGCGCGACTACGTGCGGAAGAGCGGGTTCAAGAGCGTGTTCGTCGCGCTGTCCGGGGGGATCGACTCGGCGATCGTGGCGGCGATCGCGACCGATGCGCTGGGCGCGGAGAACGTCACGGGCATCTCGATGCCATCGCGGTACTCCTCGGAAGGGTCGATCGCGGACGCGGTGGATCTGGCGGAGCGGCTGGGGATTCGGCTGGCGTCGCTGCCGATCGAGCCGATCCA